>DBTW01000200.1:20063-25019 GCA_002307245.1 Spirochaetaceae bacterium UBA1306
GACCAGCAGTCGCGATGCGACCAGCCGGCGCGCCGCCTCGATGTCCTTGTAGAGCTCACGGTCCTCGGCCATGAAGGACACTCCCTCGCGGAGGACGCTGTAGGCGGGGCGCGTGGCGGGCGAGAGGAGCTTGAGGACGGCGTCGCCTATCCTGTCCCGGCCCATCGCCATGGCGCGGAGGTCCAGGGCCTGGCAGGCGCAGAGGTACTCGATGGCCACGACGCGCTGGGCGTTCTCGAGGATGCTCCTCGCCTTGCGCGCGGCTATCGTGCCCATGGAGACGTGGTCCTCCTGGTTGGCGCTCGAGGGGATCGAGTCGACGCTCGCGGGGTGGGAGAGCACCTTGTCCTCGCTCACGAGGGCGGCGGCCACGTACTGGGCTATCATGAAGCCGGAGTTGAGGCCGCCCTTGGGGGCGAGGAAGGCGGGCAGGCCGTTCGAAAGGCTCGGGTTAACGAGTCTCTCCACGCGGCGCTCCGAGATGCTCGCGAGCTCGGAGAGGGCGATGGCGAGGAAGTCCATGGCGAGGGCGATGGGCTGGCCGTGGAAGTTGCCGCCGGAGATGATGTCGCCGTCTTCCATGATGATGGGATTGTCCGTGACCGCGTTAAGCTCGCGCTCGACGACGCGGCGGACGTAATCGATCGCGTCGCGGCTGGCGCCGTGGACCTGGGGGGCGCATCGCAGGGCGTAGGCGTCCTGCACGCGCTCCTGTCCCTGCCTGGTCGTGAAGGCCGAGCCCTCGAGGAGCCTTCGGAGCGCGGCCGCCGCGTCGATCTGCCCCGTCTGTCCGCGAAGCTCGTGGATGCGCGGGTCGAGGGCGTCGGTGATGCCCTTGAGGGCCTGGAAGCTGAGGGCGGCCGCCATCTCGGCGGAGTCGACGAGGGCGAGGGCGTCGGAGGCCGCGAGGGCCCCGACGGCGGTCATGGCCTGCGTGCCGTTGATGAGGGCGAGCCCCTCCTTGGCCGCGAGGGCCACGGGCTCGAGGCCGGCCGCGGCGAGGGCCTCGCCCCCCGGCATCCTGCAGCCGCGGAAGGTGGCTTCTCCCGAGCCCATGAGGACCAGGGCGAGGTGGGCGAGCGGGGCCAGGTCGCCCGAGGCGCCGAGGGAGCCCTGCTGCGGCACGACCGGGACGACGCCCGCGTTGAGCATGGCCACGAGGGCCTCGACCGTGGAGGGCCTGATCCCCGAACGCCCGACGGCGAGGGCGTTGGCGCGCAGGAGGATCATCGCGCGCACGACCTCCTCGGGGAAGGGATCGCCGACTCCGCAGGCATGGCTCATGATGAGCTTGCGCTGGAGCTCGCCGTTGTCCTCCCTTGAGATTACCGTGTCGGAAAATTTGCCGAAGCCCGTGGTGATCCCGTACCTGACCAGGCCGCCCTCCACGCAGGCGTCCACGATCGCGCGGGATGCGGCCATGCGCTGGAGCGCGGCCGGGGCGAGCGCCGCCGGGGCGCGGAAGCGCGCGACGAGGACCAGCGAATCGAGGGAGAGGGTCTCCCCGTCTATCATGATAGGCTTCATATTCCCAGCACGCTCAGGAGGGCCGAGCCGAAGGTGTTGGCGTCGATCCTATCCTCGATGTACGCCTTGACGAGGGCCTTCACCTCCGCGGGAAAGGCGGCCCAATACTCGTCCTGCCATCGCGCGCTCGATTCCCAGAGTTCACGCTGCCTGCTCGGCGGCATCGCGCCCCGGGAGTACTCGACGAAGGACCTGGCCATGCCGAGCAGGGCCTCGGGCGGGACGGGCGAGGGCCCTTCCGCCTTCTTGGCCCCGGGGGCCGGCGCGTACTCGTCGAGGAGGGTCGCGAGCTGCTCCTCGCTGACCTCGGGCGCGTTCTTGCGGACGATGTCGGCGACGAAGCCGCGCACCGTGCCCCGCACGCTTTCCATCGTGGCGCCGACGCCTTGCTCGAGCTCGCTCGCCATGCGCCTCGCCATGGCCCCGGGGCCCTCGCCACCCAGGCTCTCGAAGGCCTTGAGGTCGCGGCCGCGCCGCTGGCATGCCTTCGAGATGACGTCGAATTCGGCTTGGTCCGCCTTGTTGAGGATATAGTCGAGCACGAACTCCAGTTCTCTTCGGGCCATGGGCCCTGAGTATCCCCCCAGCCGGCCCAGGCTGTAAAGATGCGCGGCGCGTTACGTGTAGACGACGTTCTTTCGCGTCGATACGATGGCGCTTATGGACAAGCGACGTTCCGCCCTCGTCGCGGCGACCTCGGTCTCCGTGATCTGGGGCCTTTCCTTCCTGAGCACCAAGGTGGCGATATCCGCCCTCCCCCCCATGACCATCGCCGCGGCGCGCTTCGTCGTGGCCGTCGCGCTCCTCCTACCCATAGCCTGGCTCAGGCGCGAGGATTTGCGGATCCGCCTCCGCGACGCCCCGCTCATGGCCGCTGGGGGCGTCTTCGGCGTGAGCCTCTATTTCCTCTGCGAGAACAACGGCATAGCCTTGCTCACGGCCTCCGAGTCCTCCCTCGTCATAGGGGTGATCCCCGTGCTCACGATGCTCGTGGACCGAGCCGTCCTCAAGACGGTCCTGCGGGCCCGCTCCTACGCGGGCGCCGTCCTGTCATTCGCGGGCGTGGCCCTCATCGTGGCGCCCTCGCTCGGCGGCTCGGCCTCGTCGGTGGCGGGCTTCCTCTACATGGGCGGCGCGGCTCTCTGCTGGGTCGCCTACGCCCTGGTCACGAAGCCCCTTTCCTCGCGCTACAGCGGGCTCTCCATCACCTTTTGGCAGAGCGCCTTCGGGCTGGTCGGCTGCCTGCCCTTCGCCTTCGCCGAGCACGCCTCCTGGGGCGTCGTGGACCTTACGGTGGCGCTCAACGTGCTCTACCTGGGGGTGCTTTGCTCGGCGGCGGGATACCTGCTCTACGTCGACGCGATGGAGGTCCTGGGCGCGGGGACGACCAGCGTCTTCCTGAACCTCGTGCCGGTAGTGTCCGTGGCGGCGGCCTACCTCATCCTCGGCGAGAGGCTCGGCGGCCTCACCCTCGCGGGGGGCGCCGTAGCGATCGCTGGCGTCTACTTGGCCACATCCCCCGGGAGGGGCCCTGCGACCTCGGGGGCCGGAGCCGAGGGTGGTGCCTCGAAGAGAGGGGGGCCGTCGTAGGCGACGAGCCTCTCCAGCTCGCGGAGCATCGCGCCCCGGTTGTAGCGGTAGGTGATCGTCCTCGGCACGGCCATGCGGTCGAGGGCGGGGTCGGCGAAGTCGACCTGGGTCACCTTCTCGTCCGCGGCGAAGGCCCAGGCGTAGCCGGCGGCGGCGACGGCCTCCTCGGCCCTGGCCGAGAACACGCCGAAGGGATAGCCGAACATCGTGGGCCTAGAGCCCAGGAGCCGCTCCAGGGCGGGCGCGGGCAGCTCGATCTCGTGCATGAAATCCTTGGGGTCCTTGGCCCAGGCCTTGTCGGTCACCGGGTTGTGGTGATAGCCGTGGGCCCCGATGCCGCAGCCGGCCTCGGCGAGGAACCGGAGCTTTTCGGGCGTGAGCGCGTAACGCACGTGGCCCGAGACGATGGCCGGGTAGACGAAGAGGTAGGGCTTGATGCCTCGCGGCTCGAATACGTCCTTGAAGGCCGGGTAGACCGTATGGTTGCCGTCGTCGATGGTCACGACGATGTTGGCCGTGCCCTCGATCCGGCCCGCGATCGCGTCGTCGAGACTGACGAATTTATAGCCCATCGAGGCTATGCGGTCGAGCTCTGCGGCGAGCTCGGCCTCGGAATAGTCGATATTTGATTTCCCGTTCCCGAGGAAAGTATGGTAGTCGAGGATGACGACCTTGCCCTCGGCCGAGAGCGAAAGGCCGAGCGATAGGATCGCCAGAAGCAGGGAAATGCGTTTTTTTGAGCGGTTCATAGGATGCGGCATTCTAGCGAAGGCGCGCAGGAGGGTCAACGTAGTAGGCTCTGAGGCGGCTTCCGTCCGGCTACAGCGGAGAGCCTCAGTTGCCGAGGTCTATGCCCATCCACTTGGTCCAGTCGGCCATGTCCTGGGCTATCATGCCGATGCCTACATGGGCCGTCGTCTCCCCCACGAGATAGCGCTTGCCGTTGAACGCGAATCTCTGCCCGCCTCCCTCGACGTCCACGCCGAGCATGGCGTGGGAGTAGTCGCGCGAGACCATGAGGATGGAGTCGATGCCGAGGCGCTCGAGGAGGACGGCGGCGACTACGGCTCGGGAATCGCAGTCGCCCGAAGCGCCGTAGGCCGAGGCGAGGGGGGGCACGAAATCCGAGCCCTCCTCGTCCCGCACGTAGGCGAATCCCTGGACCCAGGCGAGGACCTTCCTGGCCGTCTCGGTGGGGTCGTCGGCGCTGCCGGCCAGGCTCCGCGAAGCTTCGAGGGCGAGGAGGTCGAGCCGCGCCGCCGACTCGCGATAGGCCATGCGGTAGAAGCGGGCCCAGGCATCCAGGGCGAGCTCCGGCTCGTCGGCGTAACAGGCCTCGACCTTGTATTCGCGCAGGCAGGTAGCGGCCTCCTCGGCCGCCTCCTCGTCGGACCAGGGCAGCTCGGCCTTGCCTCCGCCGGGGAGGGCGACCGTCTTGACCGCGCCGCGGGAGGGAGGCCATTCGAGGGAGAATTGGCTGATCGGGCCCGGCGAGCGCATGGCCGCCCTATCGACCGAGAATGCGTCGAGGCAGGAGAGGATGAAATCGGCGTAGGCCTCGAATTCTGCCTCCGGGGCGTAGGCGAGAAGGGCATAGCTGCATTCGGCCCCGGTGCCGGCCTTCCTGCCCTCGATGAAGACCGCGTATCCCTTCTGCCTGGAACCGTCGAGGGAAAAGCCGAGCTCCGCGAGGATAGCGTGCCTGCCCTCGTAGACATAGGGCGTCTGGTCGCCGCTCGAGCCGAGTTTCTTGGCCGTGGCGTCGGCCAGGGCCTTGGCGTCGGCGAAGCGCCCCTGGGCATAGCCGGCGAGGTCGAACTCCATGACGGATTCGGGATC
>DBTW01000200.1:25318-25880 GCA_002307245.1 Spirochaetaceae bacterium UBA1306
AGCGCGAGGCAGGCTGCGGCGAGGGCGCGGAGATACCGGGTTTGGGCCATGCTTCTTGTATCGGCGGCGCGGAGGCTTGAGCTAAATGCGCTTGCGCTTTCGGGCCGGGCCCCGCGCCGAGGGCATGGGCAGGGAGGGCGAGGCGGGGAGGGCGGCTTCCGCCTCGGCCAGGGCGCGGGAACGGAATTCGGGGAGGCTCGGCGGGGAATCATAGCGGGCAATGACGCGATGCTCCGCCGCGGTTTGCAGGGCGAGGCAATAGTCGCCGAGTATGTCGCTCTCGAGGTCGACGGACAGGACGGGCTTGCCGAGCTTCGGATCGAAGGCGAGGAGGCGGTAGCGGAATCGCTCCTCGTGATGGGCGGGGGTCGGGGGCAGGGAAATCACGGCGATGCCGTAGCCTCGAAGATCGAAGCGCTCGACGGAGGATAGGGCGAGTTGGCGAAGCCAGGAAAGGTCTTTGATCGCTTCCATAGGCCTTCCTTAGGAAGGATACTATCACGCTTCGCGTGTTGACTGTAGGGAAATTTATTGTAGGGCTCGCCTTCGGCGAGCTGCGTAT
>DBTW01000200.1:26266-33806 GCA_002307245.1 Spirochaetaceae bacterium UBA1306
TTTAAGGAGGGTTTGCCCTTCTTCGGTCAAGGCTGTCGTTAGTACTCGACCATGATCTGGCTTTGGCTCCCTGGCTATTAAGCCCCGCGATTCAAGATTCTGAACGATCAAATTCATCGTTTGGGCTGTCACAAAACATTTACGGGCCAATTCCGCACTTGAGATGCCCGGAAATTCGGCTAACGACGATAACAACGAGTACTGGGGTGTTGTCAGATCAATCTCTCGGAGTGACTGATCCATTAGCCTTCGCAATTCGTGTTGTACTTTTTTGAGCAGATATCCAAGCTCTTTGCTGGCAGAAAACCCAAGCATAGATACTCCTTGACATATCAGCACGCTGATATTAATGTATCAGTGTGCTGATAATATCAGCTTGGAGGTCTATATGGCAAGTATCAAGGGGCCGGATTTCATCGCCCTTCAGGTTAGTGATCTTGAGCGGTCGAAGAAGTTTTACACCGAAGTTGTGGGATTGAATCCCGCTCCCCAATCTCCGCCGGATGCAGTGCTGTTCATCACTAGTCCAATTCCATTTGCAATCAGAAAACCCCATCCTGGGACCGACCTCAAAGCTGTTTCACAGCTGGGGCATGGAGTCGCTCTCTGGTTCCTGTGCGACAATTCAATTCAGTTATGCCAGTCTTTGAAGGACAAAGGAGTGGCCATCCTTGATGAACCAACGCAAGGTCCCTTCGGCATGACTTTCCATTTCAAAGATGTTGATGGATATATTCTGACTGTGCATGATAAGGCTTGAATGTGGCATAAAAAGAGCTCGTTCCCAAAGACGGAGGCGGCCACTTTTTTGAATTTTACATGTTGCAGAAGTCATTCGAAAATCCAGATATGAGCCGAGGAAAGAGCGACAAGTCAATTTACGAACTCTACGAACAGCACCATATCAAAATACTGACGCCGACTGCTGACGAACTCATGCCGGTACTTAGCAGGCTGTTGAATAACTCGATGCTTTTCAGCAGCCTGCAATGCAATTGCTCGAAAACCTTCGGTTTTCTGTGCAATTGCGCAGATCAAGGTAATGTTGAAAAAGGCTCGGTTGGCCTTTTTCAACATCCTTTTAGGCGTGCTGCGTAGAACCCTAAACACCGCTCGGTTTTTACCAAAATTTCCTGGATTTTAGTACTTGCGGCTGTCGCCGTTTTTCCTGTATTACTTCCCTAGTATTTTATGCGCTTATCGTAGGCTTTTCCCGATGGGTACCGTAGAGGTGACCAGCTTATTACGTTCCGCCAAGCCATGGTGAAAGGAGGCTGCAATGCCGGATTCCGACAGTAGTATCAGCGATACCAGCTCTGCTGGCGAACCCCCATCCCCCGACATACGTAAGCCCCGCCGCGGCTGGCGCCTCCGGTCCCCGTACTAGGGATCCGAGGGAGCGTCCCTTGACCGCGCGCGGGCGGCCGCCGATCGCGGCGGCAAGGAGCTGTGCATGATCAAGGTACGAGTGGGCGGCCCGAGCGGGCTTCGCCTGGCTGAGCGCGCGGAGAAGAATTGCTGGATTGACGTCATTAATCCCACGGGCGAGGAGCTTTCCCTCCTCGAGAAGTGGTATAAGGTCCTGCCCGAACACCTGACCGACGTCCTCGACATCGACGAACAGGCCCGGATCGAGAAGGAAAACGATTATACCCTCCTCATCGTTCGCCTCCCCGTCTTCGACGCCCGCTACGAATTGCCCTATTTTACCGTTCCCTGCGGCGTCTTCCTCTTCTCGGACCGCATCGTCACCATCTGCCAGACGGACTGCGAGGCCCTGCAGGACCTCCGCTCGGGCAAGGCCAAGGGCCTCGAGCTCCGCAACAAGAGCGCCTTCGTCCTCCATATCCTGGGTCGCTCGGCCATAGTTTTCCTGCGATTCCTCAAGGAGATCAACCGGCGGACCTCGGCCATCGAGCGAGAGCTCCAGGCCTCGGTGAAGAACCACGAGCTCACGCAGCTCCTGTCCAGCGAGAAGTCCCTGGTCTTCTTCACGACGAGCCTCAAGTCCAACGAGATCCTCCTCGAGAAGCTGCAGGCCACCAAGGCCATCCGCTTCAAGGAGGACGAGGCCGAGCTCCTCGAGGACGTGGTTACCGACAACAAACAGGCCATCGAAATGGCCAATATCTACTCGGACATCCTGGCCGGCATGATGGACGCCTTCGCGTCCGTGATCTCGAACAACCTCAACATGCAGATGAAGCGGCTGACCATCCTCTCGGTGATGTTGATGGTGGCGACCTTCGTCGTCAGCGCCTTCAGCATGAACGTGGACTCGCCTCTGTCGGGCATGCCCTGGGCCTTCTGGGGAATCATGGGCCTCGCCCTGGGGGCGAGCTGCGTCGGCGGCGTCCTCATGCTGGGCCGGAGGGCGCCCCCGCCCAGGGCCTACGGACGCTCCGGGGCCAAGGCCCTCGCGGGAGCCATGGTTCCAAATTCCGGCCGCTTGCGTTGAGGACTTAAGCCGCGGCGGTCAGGATTCAGGACGGAGGCCGTAGCGCTCGTCCTCGGTGTTGCCCCGGGGCTCGATGTGGACGATCACGTCGTAGACCTCGGGGAGGGCCCGGATGATCGCGTGCTCGACGGCGTGGGATATCTCATGTGCGGCCTTTACCGTTAGCTCGGGGTCAACCTCTATATCGAGGTCGACGACGAGCAGGGAACCGAGCCTGCGGACCCTGGTGCGGTGCGGGTTGCCCGCGCCGGGCACCGAGGACACGGCCGCGAAGACCTCGCCGTAGGGGGCGCCTTCCGTGCCGTCCATGAGCTCGGTGTTGGCTTCCTTGAAGATGCCGAAAGCCACCTTGACGATCCAGACCGAGACGAGCAGGGCCGTGACCCTGTCGAGGATCGGCAGCTTCATGAAGAAGGTGAAGGCGAGGCCCACGAGGACGGAGACGGAGATTACCACGTCGGAGCGCATGTTCTTGCCGTTGGCGAGGAGCATGGAGCTGCCGGCCCTTTTCCCGTAATAGAACTGGCTCCAGGACAGGAGGAGCTTGCCGACGATCGAGACCACGGTGACGACTATGGCCATGGACGAGGGAACGGCCGCCGCATCGTTCGCGATCAGGGCGGAGGCCGTGCGCACGAAGAGCTGGGAGCCCGCGAAGAATACCACGAAGGCGAGGACCGTCGTGGCGATCGTCTCCGCGCGGGAATGGCCGTAGGGGTGCTCGCGGTCGCCCGGCTTGTCCACGATGCGGGCGGTGAAGAGGGCGACGATGGCTATGACCACGTCGGTGGAGGAGTCTATGCCGTCGCCCACGACGGCCAGGGAGCCGGAGGCGAGGCCTATGACGATCTTGGCGACCGCCAGGAGGGCGTTGCCGACGAGGGCGATTATCGACGCGCGCTTGAGCAGGGAGGATCGGTCTTCCATCTGACTAAGGCTAGCATTTGGAGTACCCGATCTCAAGCGGCGGCGGTCCGATAGTAAGCCTCGGCAAACACCCGGAACATTGACGCGATCCGGGCGGCGTGCTATTCCTATCCTGTCGCCCTCAGGGGCGAAAATCCTTGCCTAAGGAGGCTCCTCGTCTATGGACGCAGGCCCAGGTAGTCCCCACGATATCCAGGTCCATTGACGCGGGCGCCCCCCTTCCTTAGGCGGTCCTCCGCGTCCGATTCGATCGGAGGAACGCCAGATGAACAGCAATACGACGATCTACTTCAGCAGACTCCTCGGTTCCAAGCTTATCAGCGAGGACGAGGGCGAGGTGGGCAGTCTCCTCGACCTCATCGTCGACGTGGGCGGCCAGAGGCCCCGCGTGGTGGCGGCCTCCGTTCGCTGCCCCGAGGGCGAGCGTCTCGTCGATTTCATCCCCTTCCGTATCAAGCGTCGGGGCAGCCGCTTCAGCCTCTCGGCCGCGTCGGCCGAGGACGCCTTCCTGCCCGCCGAGAACCTCCTCTACATGAAGAAGCACCTCCTGGACAAGCAGATCGTCGACGTGGACGGCCGCAAGCTCGTCCGCGTCAATGACCTCGTCCTCGACTCGAGCTCCTCCGGCTGCTACCTCGTCGCCGTCGACGTCGGCGTGGAGGGCCTTTTTCGGCGGCTTGGCGTTGCCAAGCCCCTCTCGCGCCTCCTCGGTCTATTCAAGAAAGCCCTCCCGAGCAAGCTCATCCTTTGGAACGAGGTCGAGGCCGTAGACTTCTCGAGCACGCAGATCAAGCTTTCCAAGGCCTATTCCAAGCTCGACGGCATCCACCCTTCGGACCTCGCGGATATCCTCGAGGATATGGACCACGCCTCCCGGGTGGCCCTCTTCAACTCCCTCGACGAGGAGCGGGCGGCGGACGTCCTCGAGGAGCTGCAGCCCGATGCCCAGGTCAAGCTCCTCGAGAACCTATCGGAGGAGAAGGCCGCCGACGTCCTCGAGAAGATGCCGGCCGACGAGGTCGCCGACATCCTCGACGAGCTCAAGGCGGAGAAGGCCGAGCGCCTCCTCGCCGAGATGGAGACCGAGTCCTCGAGCGAGGTTCGAAGCCTCATGGCCTACTCGGACGGCACGGTCGGGTCCGTCATGTCCAAGGACTACGTCTTCTTCAATCAATCGATGAAGGTCGGCGACGCCCTGGCCGAGCTCCGCGCCGTCAAGCCCGAGGCCGAGATGGTCTATAGCCTTTACGTCCTCGACGCCCGGGGCAAGTACGTGGCCACCGTGTCGCTCAGGGACATAATCGTCGCGGACTCCGAGGCCCGCCTGGGGGAGATCATGAACTCGGTCACGGACCCCCTGCACGACACCGACGACGCCGATGGCCTGCCCGAGCTCATGCTCAAGTACAAGCTCCATACGGCGCCGGTGGTGGACGCCGACGGCAGGATGGCCGGGACGATCGTCATCGAGGATGTCCTGGAACGCGTCATGCGCAAGCGTTAGCCGAGGGCGAAGGATCCTTGCCCTCTTCCGCCTAATGGAGTTCCATTATGCTCAACAAGACGAAATCGAGGTCCCTGTTCGCCGGGGTCCTCGTGTTCCTATCGGTGCTCGGGCCCGGAATCATCACGGGATCCGTGGACAACGACGCCGGCGGCATCACGACCTATTCGGTAGCCGGCGCGACCTACGGCTACGACATCCTATGGACCCTCGTGCCGGCTCTCCTCGTCCTCATCGTGATCCAGGAGATGAACGCGCGCATGGGCATCGTGACCGGCAAGGGCCTGGCCGACCTCATCCGCGAGAACGCGGGAGTCAAAGTCACCTTCTTCATCTTCATCGGCCTCATCCTCGCGGATATCGGCAACACTACGACCGAATTCGCGGGCGTCGCGGGCTCGATGCAGGCCCTCGGCGTGAGCAAGTACCTGGCCGTCCCCTTGTCCGCCGCGGCCGTATGGCTCCTCGTCATCAAGGGAAGCTATAGGTCGGCCGAGAAGGTGTTCCTGGTATTCAGCCTCTTTCTCCTGTCCTACGTCGTGTCGGCCCTTCTTGGGAAGCCCGACTGGCCGGCCATAGGCCGTGCCATGGTCCATCCCGACGAGCGCTTCGACTTCGCATACGTAGTCATGGTGCTGGGCATCGTCGGCACGACGATAGCACCATGGATGCAGTTCTACATGCAGTCCTCGGTCATCGAGAAGGGCCTCACTCTGGACAAGTACAAGTATACCGTAGCGGATGTAGCCGTGGGCGCCTTCATCACCGTCATCGTGGCCTTCTTCATCATCGTAGCTTGCGCGTCGACACTCCACGTCAAGGGGGTGAAGATTGAAGAGGCCAAGGACGCGGCCCTCGCTCTCAAGCCGCTCGCCGGCAAGGCGGCCTCCCTGATCTTCTCGGCGGGACTCTTTGTCGCCTCGATCTTCTCGGCGACTATCCTGCCGATCGCCACCGCCTTCTACGTGTGCGAGGCCTTCGGCTTCGAGGCGGGGATGGATAAAGACTGGGACGAGGCGCCGCAATTCTATTGGCTCTTCTCGATCATAGTGATCGTCTCGGTAGCGGTCATTCTTCTGCCGGGGGCGCCCCTCATCCAAATAACGATCTGGTCGCAGGTGATCAACGGGATACTCCTGCCTGTCGTCCTCATCAGCATGCTCGTCATCATCAATAAAAAAGAGGTGATGGGCTCGCACGTGAATAAGCCCTTCGGCAATATCGTAGGTTGGTCGACCGCCATCATCCTTCTCTGCATGAACGCGGTATTCCTCTGGATGTCGGTTTTCCATTAGCGGCGTATTGCTGGCAATTCTTTGGTGACCAACCAAAACGTAGTTCAACCTTGAAATTTCAATCGCGGTCACCTATTATTCGCCGCGATGCTTTCCGCTTTGTATAAGGACGATGAAATCCTCGTCCTGGATAAACCCTCGGGCCTTCCCTCGCAGCCGGGCGAGGGAGTGCGCGTGTCCGTGGTCGAGGCTGTCGAGAGGGACTTCGGTTTCAGGCCTTTCCTCGTGCATAGGCTCGACAAGGAGACGGCCGGCTGCCTTATCGTGGCGCGTTCCAGCGCCGCGGCTGCCAAGTGGTCGCGCCTGGTGGAGTCCCGCGAGCTGGGAAAAACCTATCGGGCCATCGTGTCCGGGGCGCCCACGGGCGGCAGGGGCTCCTTCAACGACCCCGTGGCTACCAGAGGCGAGGAAAAGAGCGCCGCCACCGCTTGGCGGCTCCTCGGCTCCTTCGGCGCCGCGGCCCCCGCGGCCCCGCGCTTCTCCTGCCTCGAACTCGAGCTCGGCACTGGGCGCACGCATCAGATCAGGATACACCTCGCCGGCCACGGCCTGCCCATCCTGGGCGACGACCGGCACGGGGACTTCGCCCTCAACAAGCTGTTACGCAAGGAGCTGGGGCTCCGGCGCCTCCTGCTCGTGGCCTGGTCGCTCGTGCTGCCGGGCGGGCAGCTTGTCCGAGCCTCCCTGCCCGAGCATTTCGCGGCCTTCCTTTCGCGCTTTCCCGACGCGCCTTCCCTCGGTCAGCCCGCCTCGCCGGGGTCCTATTCGCTCCTCCACGGGGCGAGCTGGCTCAGGCCCGACGGCGGGATCCTGCCGATCGCCGGCTTCCACGAGGAGTGGCTGCGCGAGCACGAGGACCTCGCGGGCGGTTCGCGCAACGTCTGCGAGCTGATCCTGCGCAAGCGCTGGATCTCCGTGTCTCTCTTCGACGGGGGCTACGTGGAGCTCATGGTCCCCGAGAGCGGCTCCGAAGAGGTTAGGCGATCCATCTACGAGCTGCTATCGCGCAACTCGGGATCCTGGGAGAAGGCCCTCGTCATGTCCATGGACCGGGAAGGCTACTCCTTCGTCGACCCGGCCGACCTCTCGAGCGATGCCGCCCTGGCGGCCGCCCTGGCCCGCGCCGTCTGATCGCCTCCCCGACCCCTAGCCGAGCATGTCGTTCAGGGCCCTCGCGTTCGCTACGGCCCTTCCCTTGGCGTGGTTGTTGAACGCGACGAGGAGGAGCTCGGCCTTCTCCTCCACGAGCCGTATTTCCGGTAGGACGTCGCGAAGCTCCCCGTCGGAGTAGAGGTAGTCGTACCTGCCCGTCGCGCCGCCTCCCCACCAGGCCTCCGCGTTGCGGCCGTGGAAGCG
>DBTW01000200.1:34157-36243 GCA_002307245.1 Spirochaetaceae bacterium UBA1306
GCCTTGCGCCTGTCCAGCTCCTCGAGCACCGAGGGGGCCTGCCACTCGTCGTTGCGGAATTCGACGGCCAGGGGGAAGGCCGCCAACGCGTCGCATAGCGCGGCGAGATAGCGGCGCTCGGCTTCGCCGCGCTTGAAGGAGTAGGGCAGCTGCACGAGGACCGCCGCCAGCCGCCCCGACTCGGCCAGGGCCTCCGTGGCCTTCGCGAACTCGAGGGCGCGGCTCCGCCAGTCGGCGCCCCGCTCGTGCGTGAGGCTCTTGTGGGCCTTGATGGAGAAGCGGAAGCCCGGGGGGACCTGGGCGGAGAGCCGCGCGAGGGACTCGGCCTTGGGCATGCCGTAATAGCTGAAGTCGAGCTCCACGAAGGGGAAGCTGGCGGCATAGGCGGCGAGGAACTCGGCCTTGGGCAAGCCCTCGGGATAGAGGATGCCGCGCCACTCGTCGTAGGAGTAGCCGCAGGTGCCGACCAGGGTCTCTCGCGCCGCCATGCCTCGACTATGGCGCGGTCCCGGCGGGCTGCGCAAGGCGCCTTTAACCGCGAGCTAACGGGGATTTAACGTTTGGCTTATCCGCTGGGGGCATGCTGGGTTCGGCGCGCCTAGGCTGCCTGGAGGATGGAAACCTTGAATTTTCCCGAATTCCTCGCTTCCTTCTCGGAGTTCCTCGAGGCGAGCCCCGCGCTGGCCCTGGACGAGGGATCCCGCATCGTATTCCTCAGCGACCTGCACATGGGCGACGGGGGCTCGCGGGACGACCTCGAGCCGAACCGCGTTCTCGCCATGGCCGCCCTGGCGGGATGGTACCTCGAGCGGGGCTATACCCTGGTCCTCGGCGGCGACATCGAGGACACGCAGAAATTCTCCTGGAAGTCCATCCGCAAGGCCTGGCGCGAGCTCTACGGGATCTTCGACGCCTTCGCCGAGCGGGGCGCCCTCTGGAAGATCGTGGGCAACCACGACCTCGCGCTGCTCCGGGAGCGGGACTATCCCTATCCTCTCCACCACGGCCTCAGGCTGGAGGGCGGCGGCCGCTCGCTCTTCTGCTTCCATGGGCACCAGGCCTCGAGGCTCTTCGTGAAGTACAACTATCTTGGCGATTTCGTCGTGCGCTACTTGGCGAAGCCGCTCAATGTGCGCAATTCGAGCGTCTCCGGCGATTCCCGCCAGGCCTTCAAGACCGAGCGCCGCATCTACCGCGCGTCGAAGAAGCTCGGCATCGTCTCGATCTGCGGTCATACGCACCGGCCCCTCTTCGAGTCCCATTCCAAGTACGACAGCCTGCGATGGTCGATCGAGGAGCTCCTGCGCGAGTACCCCGAGAGCGGCTCCGGGCGCAGGGCGAGGATCGAGGAACTGGTGGACCTGTACCGGGCCGAGTGCGAGCGCCTGGGGCGGGGCGAGCTGCGCTGGGAGCTCACCAAAAGCCTCTACGAGGAGAAGGCCCTCCTCATTCCTTGCGTGTTCAACTCGGGCTGCGCCACGGGCAAGAACGGGATCACGGCGATCGAGGTCGAGGGCGCTCCCCGGGGCTACGGGGCGAGGCGGGGCTCGGGCGGCAGGATAAGCCTCGTCCATTGGGCGAGGGAGGGGCGGGCCAGGCCCTACCTCGTCGAGGAGGCCTTGCTGAGGGACCGGATCGAGGGCTCGGATGCGTCGCGCTACCTGCTCAAGCAGGCCGAGCTCGACCAGGTCTTCGCGCGGATCGACCTGCTAGGCCGGCGCGGCGCGGACTCGAGGATGGCGGGCGGTATTTAAGCGGCCCTATCGCGCGCCGCTACTTGCGCCTGATGCCCAGGATCGTCAGGTCGTCGTACTGGGAGTCCTCGCGCAGGCCCTTGTAGAGGAGGTAGCCGGGGTTCTCCTTCGAGACGTCGAGGTAGGCGCCCTTGTTCGCGCAATACAGCCTGTATTGGTCGAAGTGCCTCTCGAGGAAGGCGTCGATCTTCTGGTCGACGAGGATGGTGTCCTTCTCGGTGGCCGAGGGGTCCTTGAAGAAGCGGAAGACCTTCTCGATCGAGACGAGGGCGAGCACCTTCTCCTCGAGCGTCCCCTCGCAACCCGAGAAGTCGAAGGTGAGCACTTCGCCG
>DBTW01000200.1:36570-40621 GCA_002307245.1 Spirochaetaceae bacterium UBA1306
ACGGCGGTGATGCGGTCGTAGCCGAACTCCTCGTTGTCCTGGCCGCCCGAGTGGTTCTCGTGGGGCTGGTCCTTCTCCACCGCCTCGCACTCGACGATGCGGTAGGCCTTGTCGCGGAAGTGGCGCTTGGCCTCCTCGATGCCGTCCGTATAGAGCATGAGGGCATCGCCATGGCCCAGCCGGCGCGTCACCTGCACGAAGGGCTTCTTCATCTGGACCATGAAGCTCGCCAGCGGGCCCGCGGCCGGCGAGTCGGGGAGCATCTCCTCGACGAGCTCGCCCTTGGCCTCGTCCCAGACGTGGAGCTTGCGGTCGCCGGCCTCGCAGAGGTAGGCGATCCCCTCCTGGGAGTCCCAGACGCCGAGGGTGAAGGCGGCGAAGCGGCCGACGAACTGCCGCTCCTCGAGGAAGTCGTTGATCTTGTAGGTCAGGTCGGTCAGGTCGATGGCCTTGGGCATGGCCTTCTTCCACTCGTTGAAGTAGTTGATGACCATGGTCGCGACCTGGACCATGATGAGGGCGGCGGACACGCCCTTGCCCGAGATGTCGCACTTGATGAAGTAGTGGTAGCGGGAGTTGATCGACTTGAAGTCCCAGTAGTCGCCCGAGACGCCCTTCGCGCCCTCGTAGTAGCCGAAGATCTCGAAGTCCTTCTCGTCGCGCCGGCCCGTGCTGAGCTTGACCTTCGACCCGGGGGCGGAGTCGAGGGGAATGAACATCTTCTGGATGCCCTTGCCGACGATGAGCTCCTTGGAGTCCTTCGCGGCCTTCACGAGGCCGGCGGTCATCTGGTTGACCGTGTCGGCGAGGGTGAAGAGCTCGTCGTGGGACTTCACCTCGATCCTGGAGTCCTCGAGGCTCTCCTTGTCCTCGGTGTCGCGGATGCGCGCGATCTGGGCGACTAGCTTGCGGATAGGGACGACGATGACGGTGGAGAGGATGAAGGCGCCGACGATACCGCCGGCCAGGGCGATGGCCGCGATCAGGAGCGTTAGGCGAATGAGTTGGGCCGTGGCGGCGCCCACCTCGGCGCCGATCTGGGCCGTGCTGACCTCGAGGCGGACCATGCCGCGATAGGCGGCGTTGTCGCTCGGCCTGTACTCGAGGATGGGCTTGTAGTAGAGGTAGGTCGGGGGCCTCGCGGTCAGGGCCGCGGCGTCGAAGGCCGGGATGGTGCCGATCTCCTCCTCCGAGAGGGCGGACAGCTTGGAGCGGATCCTGGTATCCGTCGCGTCGAGCTCGGCGTTGATCTCGGTGCGGCGCTGCTCGCCGTCCTTGCCCGTCTTGAGTCTCGCCTTCTCCTGGGCGAGGCGGGCCTTGAGCTGGAGCTCGTCGGAGATCGCGGCGGCCGACTTCTCGCGCAGGTCCTTGGCCTTGGCCGGCACCAGGGGCGCGAGGGGGTCCGAGCCGCCCTCGGCCTTGAAGGTAGACTGCCCGAGGACGTAGGCGCGGGCGGCGTTGAGGGTCGAGGGCTCGAGTTTGGGCACGAGGCCGGGGTCGTTGGTGGCGTAGACCACCTCGCCCGAGGCGACCTTGGGGTCGGCCCCCTCGCCTGTGATCGTGATGTAGTTCGCCGCGCCCTGCATGGCCTTGGTCTGGGCGGGGAAGAGGCCGAGCTGGGTGACGGCGTCCTCCTTGCCCAGGAAGAAGCGGCCGCCCTGGGCGACGCTCTCGAGGAGGACGCGCGCGCGCTGGTCGAGGCCCTTGGCCAGGTCCTCGCTCGTGCGCCGTATCATGTAGTAGCCGAGGAAGGCGGCTAGCAGCAGGACGACGAAGAGGACGAGACTGGCGATGGTGAGCGTGAATTTGGTCCTGAGGCCCGCTCCGCGCCGCTTGATGGCGCGCTCGGCCTGCTTGGTCCCTGCCTGCGGCATAGGTCCTCCGGTGATGAGGGCGATCGCCTCTCGGCGCACGAGCTCGCCCTCGCGGGCGACGGCGAACACCTGCCTCGAGGACAGTATGATGCCGACGATCGCGAAGAGAATGGCCATGAAGACGATGGCGTCGTATATCGAGATGCCGTGCGCCAGCCCCGAGAGGAACCGGAGCGAGGGCGCGTACTCGGCGGCGAGGCCGTACTTGACCGTGCCCGCGGAGTCGATGGCGACGGTCGGGGCGCTCCAGTACCATCCGCGGGCGGAATGGTAGAGGCCTATCCTGTAGGTCCCGGCGGGGACGTCCTCGAAGGTCAGGCCCGAGAGCTCGCGGTCGGAGCCTATCCGATAGTCCCCGCTCGCGAGGGAGCGGTCGATGTCGTAGGGCTCGCGGCCGTTGCGGTCGAGGACCACGCGCTCGATCCTGCCCTCGGCCAGGAAGCCGCGGCCGGTCAGGGCGAGGACGCTCCGGCCCAGGTCGTCCCGCGAGCCCTCCACGGAGGCGATATAGGTGTAGGGCTTGAACTTGTCCGCGCGGAGGAGGAGCGAGGAGACGCCGCTGACGTTGCCCGTCCCGTCGATGGCCGAGACGGAGAAGATATAGTAGCCGTTGTCGATATTGGCGGCCGAGTAGGCGGGCGTGCTTCCCCTGACCATGGGCGGGGGAAGGCGGCCGGCCGAGGATCGGACGAGCTCGCTCTCGTAGGAGCTGAGCCCGGGCAGGGCGGCGGTGGCGCTCGCGGGGACCGCGCCCTCGAGGGGGCCGGCGTAGGCCAGGTCCCAGGTATAGCCCGCCAGGTCGTCGTCCTCGGGCGGGATCCAGCGGATCATGAAGCTGTTCGAGGCGAGGAACCCGCGTTCGTCGAGGTCGGGCGATAGCAGGATGGGCGCTGACGGGGGCGTGCGCTTGCGGAAGAAGGAGATGGATGCCGGGGCGGAGCGGTTGCCGGCCTTGTCCTCGACCGAGGCCCACAGGGTCCATTCCCCGTCCTGGAGGGCTGGGAGGCTCAGGCCCGTCTGGTCAGCCGCGCGCGTCGTCCCGGATTTCCAGAGCTCGGTTAGGCCGGGCGCCTCGGGGGCCTTGGCCTGCGTCCTTTTCCATATATAGGCGAAGTCCTTGATGCCCGAGGCGTCGGAAGGAACGTCCAGGCGCAGCTCGGCGTTCTCTGCCCTCGAGCGCTTGCCCGCGACGAAGTTCAAGGGGACGAGGGAAGGCGCGGCCACGCTCGTATCGGGGCGCATCGCGAGGATGCGGCTCCGCTCACCCAAGTCGAGCTGCCAGGCGAGGAAGCCGCGTCCCCCTAAGTCGAGGGCTCGGGCGAAGGTGACGAGCGCCCCGGTCGCGCCGCTCCGCCCGGATAGGTCCAGGTCCTCGCTCTCCCATCGGCCCTTCCGCAGGGTGGACAGGAGGACTCGGTTATCCTTGAGCTTATCCTCGCGGAGGACGAGGGCCGGCGCGCCGCCCGAGTCGGCGAGCTGCGAGAGCATGAAGGAGCCCGAGTCTTGGGCCGCCGCGGGGCTCCCCGCGGCGAAGGAGCCCGACTCGTCGACGCGCGCGGCCCAGACTTGGGTCTGCGAGCTCTTGGACTTCCTGCGCTCCCAGGCCGCGTAGAGCTGGCCGCCCGAGATGGCGAGCTGGGGGCCTTGGTTGTCCCAGGCCTTCGCGTCGGAGCCGAAGTCGGTCACGACCTTGGGCGAGCCCCAGCTCGCCCCGCCGTCGGAGGAGGTCTTGGACACGAGGGCGTAGCGCGAGCTCTCGTTCCCCTCGCCGAGGATGAAGGTCTGGAAGAGCACGATGTCCCGCCCGCCTAAGGACGCGCAGCTGGGGGCGAAGTTCATGAGGAGGCCGTCGCTCTCGGAGACGAGGGGCTCGAGGCGGCTCCACGCGGCGCCGTCGGCGCTTTTAGCCGCATAAATGCTGACACTGCTGGGCTGGGCATTCGCGACGCTAGTCGCGGTCGCGACATTAGTCGCGGTCGCGGCGTCGGTGCCTGCGTCGAGGCTCGTGGAGGCCCGGCCCTGCGTCGCGAAGATGATCCAGCCCCCGGAGGCGCTCGGGTAGATGCGCGGCGCGACGGTGGTCGTGCCCGTATCGAGGCTGCCTGCCGCCTCGAAGCTCCTGCCGCCGTCGCGGGAGAGCCTGAGCTCTATCCTCGTGCCCGAGGCGGCGATGGCCA
>DBTW01000193.1:0-13885 GCA_002307245.1 Spirochaetaceae bacterium UBA1306
CCCTCGAGCACGACCTCGAGATCATCCCCGTCATAAATAAGATCGACATGCCCTCGGCCGACCCAGAGGAGATCAAGCGGCAGATCGAGCACGACCTCGGCCTCGACCCAGATGGGGCGCTCCAGGTCTCGGGTCGCTACGGCACCGGCGTCGACGAGCTCTTCGAGGCCATCGTCCAGCGGATCCCGGCCCCCAAGGCTACGGCCGCCGACGACCTGCAGGCCCTGATCTTCGACTCCCACTACGATCCCTACCGCGGCGTCGTGGTCCACCTGCGGGTCTTCGGCGGCTCCATCGTGCCGGGCCAGCGGATCAGGCTCATGCACAACAACTCCGAGTACGTCGTCGAGGAGACGGGGCAGTTTCGCATAACGCTCGCCAAGACCGAGGGCCTCAACTCGGGCGCGGTCGGCTACATCATCGCCGGCATCAAGACCATCTCGGACGTCCGGGTCGGCGACACGGTGACGGACGCCGCCAAGCCCTGCGCCGCCCCTCTGCCGGGCTTCCGGGAGGTCAAGCCCGTGGTCTTCTCGTCCATCTATCCGATGGACGCCGCCGACTACGACGAGTTCAAGGTCGCCGTGGAGAAGCTCAAGCTCAACGACGCCTCCCTCATCTACGAGAAGGACAACTCCCTGGCCCTGGGCTTCGGCTTCCGCTGCGGCTTCCTCGGCCTCCTCCACCTTGAGGTCGTGCAGGAGCGGCTCGAGCGCGAGTACGACCAGGCCATCGTCCTCACCGCGCCGAGCGTGCGCTACAAGGTCAAGCTCCAGTCGGGCGAGACCGTCTTCATCGACAACCCCGCCGACTATCCCGATCCCGCGCGCATCGAGAGCGCGGAGGAGCCCTACATCAAGGCCCAGATCATCACGCCCCTCGCCTATATCGGCAACCTCATCACCCTCTGCATGGACAAGCGGGGCGTCCAGACTTCCTTCACGCACCTCGACGAGAAGCGCGTCGAGCTCTGCTTCGAGATGCCCCTCGCCGAGGTCCTCTTCGAGTTCTACGACAAGCTCAAGTCGACGAGCCGGGGCTACGCGAGCTTCGACTACGACGTGATCGGCTACCGGCCCACCAAGCTCGCCAAGCTCGACATACTCATCAACGGGAAGCCCGTGGACGCCTTCTCCCAACTCGTCTACGAGCCCACCTCCTACGAGCGGGCGCGCAAGGTCTGCGAGCGGCTCTCCAAGCACATACCGCGGCAGCAGTTCAAGGTGCCCATCCAGGGCTCCATAGGCTCCAAGGTCATCGCGCGCGAGACCATCAACCCCCTGCGCAAGGACGTCCTCGCCAAGTGCTACGGCGGCGATATCTCGCGCAAGCGCAAGCTTCTCGAGAAGCAGAAAGAGGGCAAGAAGCGCATGAAGATGGTAGGCGACGTCGAGCTCCCCCAGGAAGCCTTCTTAGCGGTCCTACGAACCGATGAGGATGAAGATCACAAGGAGCGCTAAGAAGGCTCTCGCGCCGAAGGCGCGTAGCCACCCGGTCCTGCGGACGGACGAAGATGAGGATAACAAGAAGGGCTAGGCGGGACTGCAAGGAAGGCTCTCGCGCCGAAGGCGCGTAGCCACCCGGTCCTGCGGACGGACGAATCGAAGATATTGCGAGCGCCGTCGGCCTATCCAGCGCGAGCGTTTAGATGAGGATAACAAGAAGGGCTAAGCGGGACTGCAAGGAAGGCTCTCGCGCCGAAGGCGCGCAGCCACCCACTCCTGCGGACGGACGAATCGCAGATATAGCGAGCGCTGTCGGCCTATCCAGCGCGAGCGTTACGAGAGCCTAGCCTCGAGGGACTCCAGGCGCAGGGCCCACCACTCGGCCTGGGGCACGAGTCGGTTGAGGAAGTCCTGCGGCCATTCGTCGCCTCGGGCTCTCGCCCTCCTGGCGATCCTGCCCTGGTCGGGGAAACCCCAGCACAGATAGTCCGATTCCTCGACCAAGCGCCGGAATTCGCCCGATCCGATGGGGCTCTCGCCGTGCATGGCGGCGCGCAGCCTCGCGAGCCGGCCGATCTCGCCACGGATAATGGCTAGCGCCGCGTCGCGGGCCGCCGTCCGCGCCGAGTCCCGGGACGCGGCCCCGTCCGGCTCTTCGAGCTTTGGCGCCGGTGAGGCGCTCGCGCCGCGCAACAATTCGGCGGCTTGGTCCAGGGTGATCCTCTGTCCCCCGATGCCCGGGCCCAGGCCTCGGATGTCGTAGAGCCCCGCATCGCCCCCGCGCGCGGCCGCGAGGGCCCGTTCCTCGAGGAGCTCGGCGTAGGACAGGAGTATGGGGTCGGAGAGGAGCCCGGGCTCGCCTCCGGAACGTTCGGCGTCGAGCCGAAGGGTTCTGTCCCGGAAGCTCGAGGCGAACTGTCCCGGCCAGCGCGTTAGGCGGCTTAAGCGCCGCTCCTCGGCGAGGAGGGCGGGGCAGCCTCGGGCGTGGCTCTTGCCCGCCTTGAAGCTGAAGTCGAGGCCGCAGGCCAGTATAGGCCCACCGGACAGGGCCCGGGACGCGTAGTAGGCGTGCACGCCCACCGAGCCCAGGGGAGGAGAATCGAGGTAGGGGACGCCAGCCGCCCCGAGGGCGGCGGCCACCCTGTCCAGGAAGGGACTCGCGGTTATGCGGACGAGGCTCAGGTGCTTAGCTCCCCTTACGGCCCTGAAGCTCGCCGGGTGGGAGGACAGGTCGGCCAGGAGGGAGACGGAGCGCGAGCCCAGGCAGGTGAAGTCCGCGAGGTTGTGGGCCTGCCCCTCGAGGCAGACGACGAGGTCGGGCCGTATCCCAGCCGCGAGGAGGCTGCCGAGCGCGGTGTCGCAGGCGACGACGGATAGGGCGTGTCGCTCGCGTCGGAGGAAGGGTAGGGCCGCCTCGAGGGAGGGCCCGGCGCCGCAGACGGCTACCGCGGCCGGAAAGCGGGGCGGGCTTTCGAGGTCCAGGTCGGGGAGGGCGGCTATATTGTCGAAGATGTTCCTCGCCCACCTGGGGCCCAGCACCATGAGTGCCGCGCGATTGCGCCACTCGGCTTCGAGCCCCGCGCCCAGGGCCTTGGCGATGGATCGGTAGAGCTCGGCGTGGAGGGCCTCCCCGCCCGACAGCGCGGCGTAGGAGCAGAAGCGGAAGTCTCCCAGGCCGAGGGCGGCGGCGGCCGCCGCCTCGGCCGAGGCTGACTCGATGAAGCCGAGGCGGCCGTCCGCGGCGAGCTCAGGCGGTAGGCTCTCCCGCGCGAGGCGGGCCAGCGCGGGCTCGGCCTCGATGCAGAGCACGGCGCTGCCCGGCCCGATCCCGCCCAAGAGCTCGGCGACCCCGTGCCAGAGCAGGGGCGAGGGCAGGAGATGGAGCCTCGCGGGGCCTTTGTCGCAGGCTGCGGCTATGCGCCGGGGAAGGCGCTCTGGCTCCCGGCCCGAATAGAGGAGTCGCCCCTTGTAGCTAACGGAAAGGCCCCCTTCCGTCCTTACGACGAGGGGGGCCTCTTCGTCGCTCATCGAGAGGCGCTAGCCTTTCTTCGCGGCGCTCGCGGTAGAGGTCTGGAAGTACTTGAAGAAGACCTTGCTGAAGTCGTCCGAGAGGAGCTTGCTCTTCATGACGAGGTCGCGGATCTCGGCGGAGGCACCGCTCTGGATGAAGTAGGGGTAGTAGAAGCCGAGGGAGCTGGTCTCGTCGTCCTTGGCGGAAGAGGCTTCCTTGACCTTGAGGACTATGACGTTGTCGCCGAGCACGAAGGGCTCGGACACGGCGCCGGGGGCGAGGGAGAAGGCCTGGGTGAGGAATTTCTCGCTCGTCGAGGCCCCGGCGAGCTCGGGCTCGGATTCGGAGGAGACCGCCTTGAGCATGGGCGCGGTCTGGCCGTAGAGGGAGACGGTAAGGTCCCCGTAGTTGAGGGGGAAGGGGCCGGCGGACTTGATCGCGAGGCCAGCCTTTTTGGCGGCGGCCTCGAAGCCCGCGCCGGCAGCCGCGAGGGTTTTGGCCTGGGCGATGGCCCAGTCCTCGATGACGCCGCGCTCGCGGCCGTTTATGTAGTCGCGCGCGGCCGCGACGACGACGCCCTGGGCGAAATCGACGGCGGCGACACCTGAGTCGGCTCGGAAGAAGGCCCATGAGCCATTGGCGGTCTTGAGGACGTCGGAGAGCTCTCCGGCCTTGAGGGCGGCGAGCTTGTCAGCGTCGGCCTTGTTGGCGAGCTCGGAGGATATCTCGTAGAAGTACTTGGGGCCGGAGACCCCGCCCTTGGCGGCGTAGGAGTCCTTGGAGCTGGCCTTCGCGACGTCCTCGAAGCTGGTCTTCTTGTCCTGGATGTTCTTGAGGAGCTTCTTGGCATCGGCCTCGCTCGACTGGATGGTGACGCGGGAAAGGCTGAGGCTGCGGAAAAGATCGGCATGGGCCTTGCCCCAGGCCTCGACCTCGGAGTCGGGGAATTTGGAGAGGGGGAAGGCCGCGTACTGGACGGTCCTCGTGTCCTTGGCCATATCCTTGACGAAGGCGATTTCCTTAGAACTGGGCCCGACGCCGAGGAGGTCGGAGAAATAGGCCTGGTAGAGGGTGTCGTCGCGAATCTGATCGCGGATGGCCAGCTTTTCCGAGAGGGTGGCGTCGTGGTACTTCTGGGCCGAGAACTTGCCGTTCTCCTGGAAGGTGGCGCTCTCGGCTACCTTCTTATCAAGCCAAGGCTCGGTCACCGAGGCCCCGGCCTTCTTGACGGCGTCGAGGGCCGCGAGGCGGATGGCGCTGCGCTCGAAGGCCCCGCGATAGACCTGGTAGGTGTAGAGCTGATAGTTCTGCTCGTTGAGGCCCTTCTGTTGTAGCTGTTCGTTGAGGCTGCGCACCTGGGTATACATGTAGGAGCCTTGGGCGTACTGGATGGGCTTCCCGGCGTACTTGCCGAAATCCAGGGTCCTTCCGTTGCCGGAGATAGCAGCGGAACTGCCGCCGCCCATAGGCACGAATATGAAGGCTATGACGACGATGACGAGGACGACGATCCCCCCCACCTTGATGAAGGGGTTGTTGGCGCCCTTCGGCTGTTTCTTGGACTCGGTTTTCTCGGGGGCCTTAGGTGTCTGGGATGCCATGCTATTCCTTCTGGACTACCTAGATGCCGCGATCCATCCGGATCGCGCGCGATCGCTTTGGATCGCGTAGCGGTCGGGCTCTAGTCTCCGCCATGATCGCTAAGGGGTCGCAGGATACCACGCGGTTCGCGGGCCTGTCAACGTTTGGAGGATTCGGGGCGCGGTCCCTCGCGAGGCTCCCGGGGAGGGGCGCTGGCCGCGGGAGAGGCCTCGTCGGCCTCGGCGCTCGCGAAGGCGAAGCCGTTCTTCCGCCCCCGCTTCACTCCGTACATGGCCGCGTCGGCGGCGCTTACGATGCGCTCAATGCTCGCCCCGTCGTCGGGGAAGACGGCGATCCCCATGGAGAAGCCGACCTTGCAGGGCGTCCCGTCGATCGTGAAGGGCATGCCTCCCTCCTCGAGGATCTTGGCGGCGGCTTGGGTTATGTCATCCCGGTCCTTGACCGTGGCGAGCACGGCGACGAATTCGTCCCCGCCGACCCGGGCGACGGTATCCGAGGCGCGCAGCATGACCCTGAGGCGGTCCGCCACGGCGACGAGGGCGCGGTCGCCCGCGGCGTGCCCCAGCTTGTCGTTGATGGGCTTGAAGTCGTCGAGGTCGATGTAGATCACGCCGACCTTGGCGCCGTTGCGCGTGGCGATGTCGAAGGTCTTTTGCAGGAGCTCGAAGAGGAGCCGGCGATTGGGCAGGCCCGTGAGGGGATCGTGGTTGGCCAGGTGCGTGATCGTGACCGCGGCCTTCTCGAGCTCCTCCTTCTCGCCGCGTATCGCGCGGTTCATGGTCTCGAGCCGGTCGTGGATGAGGCTGTTCTCGACCGCGATGGCGACGTAGGGCGCGAGTGCCTCGACGAGGGCGAGGTGGCGCGGGGTCAAGGCGCCGCGCGACTGGCTCTGGATGTTGAGCACCCCCATCGCGCGGTCGTCGATGACGAGGGGCAGGAACATCAGGGAGCCGGCGGGGGGGCCGTAGTGGATGGGCTCGCCCTCGATGATGCCCGGCGGCACGTGGCCCGTGTCTGCGACGAAGATCGGCGCCTTCCGGCGCACGCAGGCGGAGGCGTAGCTGCGCTTCGGGTCGGGGCTGACCCTGGAGCGCTGGAGCCGCTTGCCCTGGAGCATGTAGGCGCGATAGTCGAAGGACTTCTCCTCCTCGTCGTAGAGGGCGAGGCCGAAGAGGTCGAAGGGGATATAGCGCCGGAGCGTGTCGTAGAGGGTGTTGATGATGGTGTCGAGGTCGAGGCTCGCGGTCATGAGCCGCCCGGTCTCGGCGATGGCCAGGATCTGCCGGTTCGCGGCCTCCAGCTCCTCGGTCTTCTCCTTGAGCTCGATGTTCTTGAGCCGGTAGATCTCGGCTTCCTGCCGGCTCTTCTCGACCTCGTACTGCACGGTCACGTTCTTGATCTTGCGGCTCGCGTCCTCGCTCAGGGCCTCGTGCTCGAAGCGGGAGAATCTCTTGTAGTAGTCGAGGGCCTTGCGGAAGTCCCCGAGGATCTCGTAGGCCTCGGAGAGCCGCTCGTAGGCCGCGTTGATGAGGCGCTTGGCCCCGATGCCCTCGGCGCTCTCCAGGGCCTCCTTGAAGCGTTCGAGGCCTATGTCCACCTCGCTGGTCATGACGTGGATCGAGCCCAGGTCGAGGAGGACCGAGGCCCTCTCACGTTCGTTCCTGAGCTCGGCGCATGTGGCGAGAGCCTTTTCATATTGGGATCGAGCGAGCTCGAGCCGGTCGGTGGCCAGCGATATCTGGCCGAGGAGGTGCCAGCACTGGCCCTGGGCCTGGCGATTGCCGCTGGCTCGGGCCACGTCCATGGACTTGTCCACGAATTCGCGGGCCAGGGACCAGTTGCCCATGCGGAAATAGGCCGATCCGACGTCGAGCAGCACGTTCGCGATGAGCTCGGAGTCCTCGTCGTCGGGCACGGTCTCGTAGGCGCGCAGGAAGTAGTCGAGCGCTTCCTTGATCTCCCCGAGCTCGAGGCAGACCTCGCCGATGCCGTCCAGGGTCACCGCCTCGCGCAGGCGGTTCCCCGCCTTCCGGGCTTCCTCCAGGCTGCGCGTGTAGTAGTCCATCGCGCGCTCGTAGCGACCCTGGTCCTGGTAGCATACGCCGAGGGCGTGCAGCGACTTGATGACGCCGAGCGCGTCGGAGAGGGCGCCGTATTCGGCCAGGGACTTCTGGAAGGACTCCACGGCGGGGCCGAGGCGCGTGAGGTAATACTCGCACCAGCCCACGTTGAGCCGGGCCTCGGCCTGGCCCCGGGCGTAGCCGATGTCGGCGGCCGAGGACAGGTTGCCCTCCGCCAGGGAAAGGGCGGCTCCCGGGTCCGAGAGCGTGAGCCCCCAGGCTTCGTGGTTGAGTTCGTCGATCTTTTCCGCGGAGGGATTCATCTCGTCCTTTTACTCGAAGTCTATCGGCCCGTCGTCCTCCCGGCCGTGGTCGGGGATGGTCGTGTTTAGGTACTCGAGCGTTTCCTGGGCGACCTTCTGCGCATGCTCGTACCATATGGAGTATAGCTTGTCCTTGATTACTCCGGGAGAGGGGGCTCCCTCTATTTCGCTCATGAGCTGCCGGAGAAACGCGATGCCTTGCTCGTCCATCCGCCCCCCTATATCGGCAGCTCCCGCGCGAGAGTATCGGGCTTTGCGCGGATCATCGATTGTACATCCTCCGTGCGGGAAATCAAGACTGACTCGGCCCCGCGATAGGCGGCAGCCAGCCTGCCCGCGGCCCGGGAGAGCTCGGGAGCACGGGCGGACAGCATGGCGTCGCGCTTGGCCTGCCTGAGCACGTCCGATATGCCGTAGAGGGAGCGGCGGAAGTCCACGAAGCCCCTCTCCTCGGGCAGGAGGGGCCTGAGCTCCCGGCCGACGGCGCCGATGGCTAGCTCCTCGACCGCGGCTTCGGCGGCGGGGCCATCCGTCCGGAAGCGTCGTTCCGCCTCCTCGAGGGCTTCGCCGAAGAAGGCAAGGGAATCCAGGGGCCGAGGGTCCCGATAGGAAGAGAAGCAGGCGTATCCCTCGAGCCCATCGGTCCAGGCCGAGGCGCCGTAGGCCCCGCGCTTGACCCGGAGCTCCTCCCAGAGCGGGCCGGTCCCGAGGAAATGGCCGAGGATGGTCTCGTGCCCGAATTCGGGGCTCCCGATGCGGGCGGCGCGGCAGGCTGCGGCGGCGAAGCCGACCTGCGACGAGATGGCGTAGGCTTCGGGGAGGGAGGCGGGAGGGTAGGATGCTGAGGGCATCGCCGAGGGGTCGAGGCTCGCAGGAAGCGCCGGCAGGAGGCCCAGGGTCGCCTCGAGGGCCCCTAGGGCGCTCGCCATGGCCCCTTTCTCCGCCGTCAGGTTGATGCGCAAACCCTCCCTAGAGAAGGTCGCTTTGGCGAGCCGCGCGAGGGCCGCGGCCAGCCGCGCGCCCTCCGCGGCCCTGTTCCCGCCCTCGACGGCTCCGTCCCTCAGGGATAGCAGGAATTGGATCTGGCTCGTGCCCCTCCATAAATCTTCGATGGCCGAAGCCTCGCTGAAGCCGGAAGAGGCCCTCGTCTGGGCGAAGGAATTGCCGGCTGGCACGATGGCCGAGATGACGTCGTTCCGCAACTCGGCATAGAGGTCCTCGATGCGCTTTTCGTCGCCGCAGTCGGCTTCGGCGATGAGGCGGAGGGCCAGCTCGAGGGCGGCGGGGAATCGCTCGGACAGGGCTTTGAGCCTGAATACGGAGTAGGAGCGCGCCTTGCCGGAAGGGCCTTCGCCGTCGACTGGCGTCCCCGACTCGAGTATTCCGCTGAAGCCGCCCGCGTTCCGGGCGAGGCGGGCGGCGACGAGCTCGTAGCCCTCGCCGGGAAGGCCCGCCCCCGTGACGAAGCGCGAGGCGAGGGGCAGCCAGGGCAGGGCCTCGCGGGGCAGGCCGCCTAGGGGAAAGGCCAGGTCGAGGTAGACTATGCCGTTCGTGAACAGGGGATGGAGCATGGCCTCGGCGCCGGCGACTCTCGCATGCTCGCGGGCGATCGACTCGACCTTGCGGGGCAGCTCGGACCGCGCGAGGCGCGGCAACTTGGCTATGTCCTCGCTCGAGTCGGGTCGCTCCATCGCCGCGGCCAGGGCGAGGCCCCTCGCGCGGATCGCCTCGCGCTCGGGCGCCGACAGCGCGGCCGCCTTGGCCGCCAGGGCAGCGTCGCGGGCGGCGCGGCGGGCTTCGAGGAGCCCCGCCTCCGGATAGACCGTGACCGTGCTCCGGTGCTGGTTCCTTAGGACGAGGGACTCGGCCAGGCCCTCGATATAGCGGGGATCGGCCGCCATGCGCGCCTTCAGCTCGGCCAGGGGGCCCTCGAACGAGAGCGTGGCCTCCGGCCCGGCGCCATGGAGCCAGCCCCGCGCCGCACGGTTGAAGAGCCGGAGCCCGTAGGCCCCCGAGCCTCGGCGGATCTCGCGGTTGGCGAAGGCTATCGAATGCAGGGCTCCGTCCAGGGCCTCCGGCGAGAAGCCATCGCGGGCGGAGCGCGCCACCGTTTCGAGGATGAGGGCCTCGACCTTGCCCTCGTCGCCTCGGCGGCAGCCGCGTAGGCCGGCCGAGAAGATGATCTGGCGGAAGCTCGTGTCGAGGCCGCACTGTGGCGACAGGTCCTCGCCGAGCCCCGATTCGCGCAGGGCCGCGGCCAGGGGAGCGCCGTCGTGGCCGATGAGGAGCTCGGACAGGAGCTCCATCGCGAGGGCCCCGGCGCCGTCGGTCACGGGCACCGTGAGCCAATTCACGATGATCGAGGTGGCGGAATCGGCGCCCTCGGCGAGGGGGTAGGGGACCTCGACGCGCTTCGGGCCGGCCAGCGGCCCCTGGAGGGGGATCTCGGTATCGGCGGCGCTCCCCTCCCCCGAGGACAGCGGGGCGCCGAATCGCGAGAGGAATTCCCGGTCCAGGAAATCCAGCTGGCGCTCGGTGTCGATGTCGCCGTAGAGGAAGATCCGGCAGTTGGCGGGATGGTAGTGGCTCTTCCAGAAGGCCTTGAAGCCCTCATAGCTCAAGTTGGGAATCTCCTCGGGGTCCCCGCCCGAGTCGAAGGAGTAGGGGTGGCCGGGTGAGAAGAGGCTCGTATAGGAGGCGGTCGTGGCGAGGGAGTCCGATGATGAGTAGTCGCCCCGCATCTCGTTATAGACGACCCCTTTGATGTCGAGGCCGCCCGAGTCGTCCAATTCCAGGCGATGGGCCTCCTGGAAGAAGGTATCCTCCGTCAGTCGCGGGAAGAAGACCGAGTCGCCGTAGACCCTCATCAGGTTGAAGTAGTCGGCCTCGACCGCGCTGGCGGCCGGGTAGACCGTCTTGTCGGGGTAGGTGAAGGCGTTCATGAAGGTGGCCAGGCTCCGCCTGGCCATGACGAGGAAGGAGTCCTTGACCGGAAAGCGCTCGGAGCCGCAGAGCACGGAATGCTCGACGATGTGGGCCACGCCCGTGCCGTCCGAGGGCCGGGTCCTGAAGGCGAAGGCGAAGACGTTCTCCTCGTCTTCGGAGACGAGGCGGTAGATCTCGCAGCCCGTCTTCCTGTGGCGGAGGAAAAGGCTCTTGCATCGGTATTCTGGGAGCTCTCGCTCGCTGATCAGCTCGTAGGCCGGGTGGTTCATGGGCATGGGAAGAAGATGGCCAGGATGGGGGATAAGGTCAAGCCGATAGCGGAGGGAAGGCTGTCGCCTCCCGCGATCGCTATGGTATAGTGTCCCCCCAATGAGCATCACGACGGGCACGGGCGACGGCGGCTCCACGAGCCTTTGGACGGGGGAGCGCGTGCCCAAGGACCATCCCCGCATCGAAGCCTTGGGCGAGCTCGACGAACTCTCCTCCCTCCTCGCCTTCGCGCGCCACGCCTGCCGCCTCGATGAGGCTGGCCGGGCCCTCGACGCGCTCCAGCGACCGCTCGCCCGCGCAGCGGCCGAGCTCGCCTCCCTCGGCCGCGCCCCGCCCGAGCCGATCGGCCCGGGCGATTGCGAGGCGATCCTCGAGGCCATCCGCGGCCTCGAGGCCCGCGTGCCCCTCCGAGGCTTCGTCCTGCCGGGACGCACCGAGGCTTCCGCGCGGATAGACCTCGCCCGGGCCGCCGCGCGGCGACTCGAACGGCGGGTCGTCTCCCTCGTCGATGGCCCGGGCTGCGGCCCGCCGCGCCCCGACTCCCTGCTCCGGTACCTTAACGGCCTCTCCGACTATCTCTTCATGCTCGCGAGGAGCGAGGAGGCGGCCGAGGGGAAGCTTCGATACGCGAAAGACCCTGGAGGGAAGGATGCTTAAGAAGACCCGCTGCGACGGGACCCTGATCGAGGGGCTGCCCCCCTTTACGATCCTCATGCCCTATGTCATGCCCTTACGGACCAACTCCGTGATCTTCTACGAGCAGGAGCTCGACGTCACCGACACCCTCGCCTACATCAAGACCCTCAACCGCGAGCTCATCAAGCGGCGCGAGGTGCTCACACTCTTCGAGCTCGTCATCTGCGCGGCCGTCCGCACCGTCGCCCTGCGGCCCAAGGTCAACCGCTTCATCTCCGGCAAGCGCTTTTACCAGCGCAACCAGATAGTCTTCAATTTCGTCGCCAAGAAGGAGCTCTCCGACGAGGGCGAGGAAGTCAACGTCAAGATCCCCTTCGAGCCCGAGGACAGCCTCGTCACGGTGGCCGAGAAGGTCAGGCGCTACCTGCGCGTGGCCGTGTCCGATGAGGGCATGGCCAACGACGATGTCGTGAAGACCCTCGTCAAATTCCCGCACTTCGTGATGAACATGGTCGCCAGGGGCCTCGAGTGGCTCGACGCCCACAACATGATGCCCTCCGACATGATCGAGAGCGATCCCTGCTTCTGCTCGGTCTTCCTCACGAACGTGGGCTCCTTCGGCCTCGATACGCCCTTCCACCACCTTTATGAGCGCGGCAACTGCCCGATCTTCGTCGCCGTGGGCAAGGTTCGGGTTCGGAACGTCCTCGACGCGGACGGCAGCGTGACCGAGCGGAAATACCTCTGCCTGCGCTATTCCTTCGACGACCGCGTCGCCGACGGCACCTACATGGGCCGGAGCCTGGAGATGATGCGCGGCTTCGTCGAGAAGCCGGAAGCCCTGGCGACGCCGCTCGCGCTGGACCCCGCCGTCCGCGCTCGCCTGAAGCTGCGGCCGCCCGCCGAACTGCCCGCGCCGGCGCAATAGTCCTTGCCCTCGGGCGGCGATTGGCCGCGCCGGCGGGACCCGAGCGCCTACTCTACCAGCTCGTCGTCCCCGTCGAGGGCTATCTCCCCCGCCTCCCAGGCGCGCTTCAGGTAGCCGAGGAATTCCTTGGCCGCCGCGTCCGCGTCCTCCCTGCGCACCGGGCCGAGCATCGAGTACTCGTCGAGGATCAGATTGCGCCGATTGGCGGACATGTTGGACAGGAGCTTCTTCTTGAAAGAGTCCTCTCGTCCCTTGAGGACAAGGGCTATATCCCGGTCTTGGAAATCCCTGAGCGCCTTTTGCAGGGTCTTGTCGGGGACGCGCAGGACGTCGTCGAGGGTGAAGAGCCGGTCGCGCACGTTTTTGGAGAGCTCGGGGCTCTCCTCGCCCAGGGCGTCCAGCACCCTTTCCTCCATGCCCGGGTCGACGTGCTTGAGAATCCCGGCGAGCGCCGCCCGACCGTCGATCTCCTCGTGGCTCACCGTCCCGATCTTGCGGATCCTCTCCTTGATGCCATCCTCTACGCTGCGCAGCGCCTCGGGGTTGATCTTGTCGAGGCGGGCGACCCGCTTCACGAGCTCGACCCGCTCGTCCTCGGGGAGCCGCTCGATGAGCCCCGAGGCCTTCTTGGGGTCGAGATAGGGCAGGATGACGGAGAGGACCTGGGGCGATTCGTCCTTCAGGATGAGGCCGAGTTCCTTTGCGTCGTAGTCCTTGAGGAACCTGAAGGGCCTCTGGCTCTCGGGCGAGGCCTTGCGCATCAGGGCGCGGGCCTTCTCCGGCCCGAAGGCCGTGCTGAGCATCTTTTCGGCCGTCTCGGGGCCGCCCTCGACCGACCAGCCCTTGGTCTTGATCAGCCAGCCGAATTCGGCCAGGATCTCGTTCGCCTCCGGGGCGTCGATGTTCTTGACCTTCAGGATTTCGCGGGAGACCGCCTCGACTTCCTCCGGCGTCAGGTGGGCGATGACCTTGGAGGCCTCGTCCGTGCCCAGGAGGAGGAGGAATTTGGCCGCCTTGGATATGCCGCTCTCCGAGCCAGTCTTGAGCAGGACGGCCGCTTCCTCCCCGGCCGCGGCCAGGGCCGCGCCCAGGGCTAGGGTCCGCGGCTTCGCCTCGCCCTTGCGGGGATGCGAAGCCGCCTTCGCGGCGCCGCGAAGGCGGGGTGGGTCGGGAGGAAAGGCTTCCTCGGCGGGGACTATTGGGCGCTTCCTGGCGCCCTTATCATCCGACTTGCCGCCGACGGCGGGCGCCGCGCGGGAAGCGGAGCCGTAGGCCTTGTCTACCCTATCCTTCATGCTCATGAAGGGCATCCTAGCCGCAGCGGGCCGAAAGGTCAACGCGAGTCCGGCCCCGCTCGAGCGAGGGTCTCGCGGCCGACGGAGGCGTCGCATAATATCGCCCCGCGCTCTTCACTCGGGCCGAGGCGGCACGTTATATTTAGCGCATATTCTAACAGGCCGTTGGAAAGCATCGGGGTTTATGCAGCCTGCTAAGGAGTCGTCATCATGAAGCTTTATAGTCGCGGCCATCTCTTTATCGCCGGCATATGCGGAGCGGTCCTCGCCCTTGCCGTGGGCCTCGGGGTCAGCTTCCTCCGCCTGCCCGCAACGTCCCGCTCCTCCGTCGTCCAGGCCCAGCCCGCCGGCTCGGCGGTCGCCGGCTCG
>DBTW01000193.1:14168-18902 GCA_002307245.1 Spirochaetaceae bacterium UBA1306
CGGCTCGGCGGTCGCCGGCTCGGCGCGGGAGGTCAAGGCCTTGGCCGGGGTCGGGCTCTCGGACGCCGAGGTCTCGGGCGAGTACACGGTGGACGAGAAGGAGAACATCGACGTCTATGAGCGCCTCAACGAGGGCGTCGTCAATATCACCACCGAGCAGCTCTACTACAACTGGTTCTCCGAGGCCGTGCCCCAGGAGGGCGATTCGGGCTCGGGCTCCATCATCGACGCCCAGGGCTACGTCCTCACCAACAAGCACGTCGTAAAGGACGCCTACAAGGTCTACGTCGGCCTCGCCGACGGCAGTCGCTTCGAGGCTAAGGTCGTCGGCATCGACCCCGAAAACGACCTCGCCGTCATCAAGTTCTCGCCGTCCAAGGGCGTCAAGCTCACCGTCATCCCCTATGGGGACTCGAGCCGCCTCCGCGTTGGCCAGAAGGTGCTCGCGATCGGCAACCCATTCGGCCTCGAGCGCACTCTCACGCAGGGCATCGTCTCGGGGATAGGCAGGCCCGTCTCGCAGACCGAGCGCGCCTCGAACGGCAGCTCCAGCACCGTCGTCATCCAGAACATGATTCAGACCGACGCCTCCATCAACCCCGGCAACTCGGGCGGCCCCCTACTCAACTCCCGGGGGGAGCTCCTCGGCGTCAACACGATGATCTACAGTCCCTCGGGCGGCTCGGTCGGCATAGGCTTCGCCGTGCCGGTCGCCACCGCCAAGCGAGTCGTGCCCGAGCTCATCAAGTCGGGCCGCGTCGCCCGCGGCGGCATCGAGGTCTCGACCGTCGCCCTCTTCTCGGACCTCGTCGACTACATGAAGCAGAACGGCATCGCCACCCCCGTCGAGGCCGGGCTCCTCGTCTCCCAGGCCAAGAAGGGCGGCAACGCCGATCGCGCCGGCATCCGCGGCGGCAGCACCCAGGTGCGCACCCGCAGCTCATCCTTCTTCGTCGGCGGCGACATCATCGTTTCGGTCAACGGCGTCAAGACCGAGTCCGACGCCCAGCTCCACGTCGCCCTCGAGACCACCAAGCCCGGCGACAGCGTCGAGCTCGTCTACTATCGCGGCAACAAGAAGATCACCGCCCAGGTCCAGCTCTCCGACAGCGCCAAGACGGCTAACTAGGCGTCGCGCCTCGCCTCAGGCTTGAAGCCCGGGGCGAGGTAGCGCCTGAAGCCCTTCGAGAAGCTCCAGGCGAAGGCCTGGCGCAGGCCGGGGATGCGCCTGATCCAACGGTAGACGAAATAGTCCATCGGGCCTATCGAGGCGAAGTGCGCGCCCACCACCGCGGCAGCGAGAAGTAGGGCGTGGACAGCCGCCCCGAGATAGCCCCAGCCGAGAGTCGGCTCCAGGAGAGGCCAGGCGAAGCTATTCACCAGCGTGATTCCCAGGGCAAGGAGGGCGCCGATCGAGGCGAACTGCAGGACTACGCCGAGGATCGAGGCGTTGATCGCCGCGCTCGGGCAGGCGTTGATGCAGCGGTTGCAGTTTTCGCAGTTCATCCGCCAGTAGGGCCGCGCCTTCGGGCCCTTCCCCATGGCTATCGTCTTCACGGGGCAGCTCCGCTCGCAGAGGCCGCAGCCCGTGCAGCCATCGTCGGCCACGAAGAGCTTGCCGAGGAAGCGGCGGCCGAAGAAGCCGAAGACGAAGCCCAAGGGGTAGCCGACCAGCTTCGAGCCGAGCGAGGGGCGCTCCACGAGCCTCTCTCCCGCGGCGAGATTGGCCGCGATGGCGCGGGAGCGCGCGTCGCCCTTCGCCGTCCGTTCGGCTATGCGGGCCTCGTCGCTCAGCACGGCCCCGACCTGGACCCAGTTCTCGGGATAGCTGACGAGGGCGCAGAGCTCGACCGCATAACCCTTCCGCTCGAGCGCTCTCGCGCCGCGGAAGGCTGCCGGCCCGCCGCCTCCGCCGTCGGTCGCGATCACCGCCGCTCGTTGCGCGCGGCCGTTCGCGGACGCGGCCTTCGGCATCGCGGCGATAAAGCGGCGGACGAAGCTCGGCGGCGCCATGGCGAGCGCGGGATAGGCGACGATGATCCGGTCGTAGGCGGAGAAGTCGCCCGGGGCGGGCCGGGCGGCGCCCAGGGGACGCTCGAAGACTTCCTGCCCCGAGGCGCGCAGCTCCTCCGCGACGATGGCGGCGCAACGGGCCGTATTCCCGGTCGCCGAGAACGAGACGATCAAGTTCTTCATGGAACGCTCCTTTCACCAGTTGCGATAGCCTTCATATGGAAAGCGACGCCGCGGCGGATCTCCCCCATCAGGGCATCACCGCCGCGCAGCTCAGCGTACATCATGATTCCCATGGCGAAATACGATAGGGAGCAGGCGAGAGTCTCCGCGTCGCGCGGGGCCACCGACGCCGGCAGGCGGGCGACGCAATAAGCCTTGAGCCTTTCCGTGAAGCTTCTGTCCATCTCGACGATGCGGCCCAGTTCGTCCCCGCCGACGGGATTAGGCGGGAAGACGTAGACTCTCGCCCAGAAGCGATAGGCGACCGAGCCCATCATCGCGCGGACGAAGTCACAGAGGATGAGGTCGAGCCCCTCTTCCAAACCCTCGCAGGCCCCCGCGTGGTCGAAGATCCCGTTTATCATCCCGACCCAGGTCGATAGCGCCGACTCGAACACCGCTTTGAATATCTCGGCCTTCCCGTGGAAATGCGCATACAGGGACGCCGCCTTGATCTCCACCGCTACCGCGATGTCCTTCATCGTGGTCGAGTCGTATCCCTTGTCGCCGAAAAGCCTGAGGCTCTCGCGGAGGATCTTTTCTTTGGTCGTTTCCTGCATTGCCGCATTGCTTCCTGTTCTTGGTTATATCACTAATGTTGCATACTAACTAACATTCGTTAGGAAATCAATATCCATAAAACTTGGTGGAGGCATAAAGCGAAGGGAGATAGCTGACTTTCCGAGGGAGATGCCCTTAATAGGCTGCCAAAGCTTGCTTTATTTCTCTTGTGTTACGAAGATTATAAAAAGATGGATAATAAGTATATATAGTATAGTAATTAGTGAAAATAAAATTAGATTGTGGAAGATGGTGATCCTTGGAAAATCACGGCTTTTTATATGTAGCTATTCTGCTTACCGATAAAAAATAGACCACGAAGGTTCGTTACGCTTATCTATGCTGCTCTTCCAACAAGCTTCGAGGAACTTAGTTTTATTTCCATCCGTATGCTTGCCTTAGTATCTTTAACCTTCTCGTTAGGGAACTCGAACCGAGGCATGTCGCCTTGCATACCTTTGTAAGGAGCCGCAAACAGTGAAAAACGCGTGGAAAAGGGACTTCGGCCTCTTCATCGGCAGCCAGGCTATCTCGCTCTTCGGCTCCATGCTCGTCCAGTACGCGATTAGCTGGTACATCACGATGAAGACGCAGTCGGGTTCGCTGATGACGATTTCCATTGTCTGCGGCATCCTGCCGAGCTTTTTCGTCTCGCCATTCGGCGGAGTGCTCGCCGACCGCTTCGATCGGCGCAAGCTCATCGTGGCCGCGGATGCGTCGATAGCCCTCGTGACCCTCGGCCTGGCTCTTGCTTTTTTCGCCGGCTATCGCGCGATCTGGCTCCTCTTCCTCGCCCAGGCACTGCGCGCGGTCGGCGCGGGCATCCAGACCCCGGCGGTCGGCGCCTTCCTGCCGCAGATCGTCCCCAAGGACGAGCTGATGAAGGCGAACGCCGCCTTCGCGACGATCCAATCGATCATTATGCTCGGCGCGCCCATGGCGGCCGGCGCCCTGATGTCCTTCGCCTCCGTGGAGGCGCTCTTCTTCGTCGACGTGGGCACCGCTGCCTTCGCGATCGCGATCGTGCTCGGCTTTCTCCGAGTGCCCCCACACGAGAGGGCCCTCTCCAAGGTCGAGATCGGCTACTGGAAGGACCTGCGCGCGGGCTTCTCGTATATAGCCGGCCATGCCTACGTGAAGCGCTTCTTCGTCTTCTGCGCCGCCTTCTTCTTCCTCGCCGCGCCCGTCGCCTTTCTCACTCCCCTACAGGTGACCCGCAGCTTCGGCAACGACGTCTGGCGACTCACAGCCATCGAGATCGTGTTCTCCCTCGGCATGACCGCGGGCGGAGTGCTCGTCGGGGCCTGGGGAGGCTTTCGCAATCGGGTGCGGACCATGGCCCTGTCGAGCTTCATCGTGGGCGCGACGACGGCCGCCCTCGGCCTCCTGCCCTCGTTTGTCCCCTATCTGGCCGCGATGGCCCTCTGCGGCATCGCCATGCCCCTTTTCAATACGCCCGCCAACGTCCTCTTGCAGGAGAAGGTCGAGGGCGAGTTCATCGGGAGGGTCTTCGGCGTCATGGGCATGATCTCGAGCGTCATGATGCCGCTCGGGATGCTGGTCTTCGGGCCGATGGCTGACAGGCTGCCGATCGAGGCCCTCCTCGTCGGGACGGGCGCCGGCATTTTCCTCCTCGGTTTCTTCCTCCTGGGCAATCGGATCCTGCTCCGCGCCGGCAATCCCGAGGTTCTCGTGCACGAGGCGGTCCCCGGCAGCCTGCCGGGCTAGAAGCTTTACCAACACATCCGTATAGGATAAAATCCGGCTTATGAGACCATTCAGGGTAGAAGCTCCCTACGGCCCCGCCGGCGACCAGGCCCAGGCCATAGACCTCCTCGCTAGCGGCATCGAACAGGGATTGAAGTGGCAGACCCTCAAGGGCGTCACGGGCTCGGGCAAGACCTTCACGATGGCCAAGGTCATCGAGGCCGTGCAGCG
>DBTW01000221.1:0-1143 GCA_002307245.1 Spirochaetaceae bacterium UBA1306
GGGCGAGTTGCTCCAGATGAAGTCCCCGCCGTTCGTGAAGTCGGGGGCCGAGTTGTTGAAGCCGAATTGCACGAGGCCCGCGCGCTGGTAGATGGCGCTCGCCGCCTTCGAGGAAGTCGAGCTGAAATCGCCCGTGGCCAACACGATGCGCTTGTCGGCGATGTACTTCTGAGCCGTCGCCACCGTCTGCTTGGGGTCGTTCTGCGTGTCGGTGAAGAGGTACTGGAGCTGGCGGCCCTTGATCCCGCCGGCGCCGTTGATCTCCTCCAAAGCGAGGTCGAAGCCCTTCTTCCAGGCGAGGCCGTACTGGGCATTCCCGCCGGTCAGGGGACCGGAGACCCCGACGAGGATGGGCTCGGCCTTCTGCGCGCCGAGGGCGACGATAAGGCCGAAGGACAGGGCAGCGGCTAAACCAGAGCGCTTCGCGAGTATCAACATGATTGCCTCCTGTGTTTAAGAATATATAAGACTATTCTGGCCGCTTATGTCTAGTATTAGTTGGATTTTTCTACTCAGTGTTACAAAAATTATCGAAAAAATGCACTAATTGTAATTTGTATATGTATTTACTTCATTTAAAAGAGAGAGCGCGAGAGAGAAACCTTTCTACAAAGGTGTCTCTCTCGCTTATTTAATCCAAACTACTAATCTTCGTAACACTAATCAGCGCTTGCCATCCCAGGACACGAGTTTACCGCCCTTCACGACGAGCCTCGCCCCGAGGAAGCTGTCCACCTTCCTCGTCGCGGGATTGAAGGCCACCGTGCCGTAGAGCACGCTCGGGACATCCTTGAGCTTGCCGAGGGCCTCGCGGACCGCGGCACGGTCATCGGCGATCGTCTGGCGGTCCTTGGCGGTCGTTAGGAGCTCGCCCATTCCGAGCTCGATCGCCGCCGCCATGAGCTTCATCGAGTCGTAGGCATGGACCGCGAAGAAGTCGATCTCCTCGCCGCCGTACCTGGCCCGCCACTTCTTCACGAAGGCCGCGACCTCGGGCCTGGGATCGTCGGCGGAGAAGTCCCCCGCCACGTAGACGCCCTCGGCCGCCGCCCCGGCCAGGCGGGGAAAGTCAGCGGTCGCGTTCGCGCCGTTCGCCACGATGGGCGCCTCGAGGCCCTGGCCGCGGATCTGCTGCACGAGGAG
>DBTW01000221.1:1455-8437 GCA_002307245.1 Spirochaetaceae bacterium UBA1306
GAAGTCCTTCTCGTCGGGGAGGTAGGCCTCGCGGAGCGCGATACGCAGGCCGGCTTTTTGCAGCGCCGCCGCGGTGAGCTCGCCGGCGGTCTTGCCCCAGTCGGTGTTGAGCTGGAAAAGCGCGACGTTCTTGAGGCCGAGCTCGCGCGCGTAGGCCGCGTGGGCTGGCGCCTCGTTGGCGTCCGAGGGCGAATTGCTCCAGCAATAGTCCCCGCCGGAGGGAAAGGCCGGATTCGAGTTGTTGAAGCCGAGCTGCACGAGGCCGGCGCGCTGGTAGATGGCGCTCGCGGCCATCGAGGAGCTCGAGCTGAAGTCGCCCGTAGCCAGGACTATGCGCTTGTCCGCGACGTACTTCTGAGCCACGGCGACCGTCTGCTTGGGATCGTTCTGCGTGTCGGAGAAGAGGTACTGGAGCTGGCGGCCCTTGATCCCGCCGGCGCCGTTGATCTCCTCCAGGGCGAGGTCGAAGCCCTTCTTCCAGGCGAGGCCATACTGGGCGTAGCTGCCGGTCAGGGGGCCGCTCACTCCGATTAGGATGGGCTCGGCCCTCTGGGCATAGGTCGAGGAATAGGCGAGGCTCGTCAATAAAACCGCGGTACCAACAATCTTCGTAACACTACACTGCATTCATTCCCCCTCTAGCGACTGCCATTTTCCGGGGAACTAGCACTTTTTCCTAGTGCCTCGATGCTTGTTGATCCTCTTTTTACGCTATACGCGCTCTTCCACAACAAGTGTCGAGGAAGTCCCCAAGGCGCCCTGCTCGTCCTTGAGGCCGACGCCGGAGAGGCCGCGGCGGAGGGACTCGCGCACGAGGTAGTCGAGCTTGGAGGCGGCGCTGGCGATCGGCAGGCCGGCTGGCCTGATGTTCGAGACGCAATTCCTGCGTTCGTCCGTCGTGCCCGGGCTGGGCTCGAAGGTGAGGTAGGCGCCGAGGCTGTCGGGCGAGCTGAGGCCCGGGCGCTCGCCGATCAGGATCAGGACGGCCTTGGCCCCGAGCAGGGAGCCGATCTCGTCGCTCAAGGCGACGCGGGCGCGGGTCGCGAGACAGAGCGGCCCTAGCTTAAGCCCCGCCGCGAGGGGCAGGAGGGCCGAGAGGAGGGGCAGGGCCTGCCGCTCGACGGCCGCGCTCGAGAGGCCGTCGGCGACGACGATCGCCAGATCGCATCCCGAGCTCGGAGCGAGGGCCTCGAGCGTCGAGCGCGACTGGTCGCAGAGACGGCGCCCGAGGTCGGGGCGCTGCAGGTATTCCGCCTTGCTCCCGCAGCGGCTGCGTAGGCGCGCGAGGCCGAGCCCCGGCTCCGCCATGCCCTGGGCCAGGGAGTCGGCGTCGAGCTCGGCGAGGACGGCGTCGCGGGCCGCCGCGTGGGCGAGCCGGAAGCCGAGCAGCTCGCGGGTCGGGAGGCTCGCCCCCGCCCGGCCGAGGGCGATCCTCGCGTCGGTATAGCGCCTGAGCGAGGCCCAGGAGTCCTCGACGCGGAGCTCGGTGGGGCTCATAGGGCCAGGGCTCCCGAGAGGAGGCGCTCGGCGCCGGCGAGGGGCCGGGGCGTCAGGTCCTCGTCGACCAGGCCCAGGTCACGGAGCCAGGCCTCGAATTCGGGCGCGGGCCGGAGGCCGAAGAGCCTGCGCGCGTTGAGCCCGTCGTGGAAGGAGGTGCTCTGGTAGTTCAGCATGATGTCGTCGGCGCCAGGCACGCCCATGATGTAGGTGACCCCGGCCGCCGCGAGCGAGGCGAGGAGGATGTCCATGTCGTCCTGGTCGGCGTTCGCGTGGTTGGTGTAGCAGATGTCGACGCCCATGGGCAGGCCGAGGAGCTTGCCGCAGAAGTGGTCCTCGAGCCCGGCGCGGATGATCTGCTTCCCGTCGTAGAGGTACTCGGGCCCGATGAAGCCCACGACGGTATTGACGAGCAGGGGCTCGAAGGCGCGCGCGAAGCCGTAGCAGCGCGCCTCGACGGTCTGCTGGTCCACGCCATGGTTGGCGCCGGCCGAGAGGGCGCTCCCCTGCCCCGTCTCGAAGTACATCACGTTGCGCCCCACCGTGCCGCGCCCGAGGGAGAGGGCGGCAGCGCGGCCCTCCTCGAGGATCGAGGCGCTGACGCCGAAGCTCTCGTTCGCCTTCTGGGTGCCCGCGATGGACTGGAACACGAGGTCGACGGGGGCGCCGCGCTCGATCGCCTCGATCGTCGTCGTCACGTGCGTGAGGACGCAGGACTGGGTCGGGATGCCGTGGCCGGAGATGATGTCGTCCAGCATGCGCAGGAGCCGCGTCACGGAATCGATGTTATCCCCGGCGGGGTTGATGCCGATCACCGCGTCGCCCGCGCCGTAGAGGAGGCCGTCGACGATGGACGCGGCCACGCCCCGGGGATCGTCCGTCGGATGGTTCGGCTGGAGTCGGATCGAGAGGCGGCCGGGCAGCCCGATGCTGTCGCGGAAGGCCGTCCTGACCCGGACCTTGCGCGCGGCCGTGATGAGGTCCTGGGCGCGCATGATCTTCGAGACCGCGGCCGCCATCTCCGGCATGAGGCCCGGCGATATGCGAGCTATGTCCGCGCCCGAGGTCGAGTCGGAGAGCAGCCATTCGCGAAAGTCCCCGACCGTGAGCGAGGAGACTTCGGCGAAGGCCATGTAGTCGAGGCCGTCCACGATGACGCGGGTGACCTCGTCCTCCTCGTAGGGGATGACCAGGTCGTCCAGAAAGGCCTTGAGCGGTAGGTCGGCGAGGGCGTACTGGGCCGCAGCGCGCTCCTCGGCCGAGCCCGCTGCGACGCCGGCGAGGAGGTCGCCCGACCTCTCCGGCGTCGCGGCGGCCAGGAGGGCCTTGAGATCGTCGAATCGGTAGGTGACCGACCCGACGGTCGCGGAATAGCTCACGCCTTGCCTTTCTCGATGGCCGCGAGCTCGGCGGCGGTGCCCTGGGCCACGGGGCCCTTGAACCACTTGCGGGCGCCGAGGCCCCAGGAGGCCGCGATCAGGATCGTCGCGCCGAGGACGACGAGCGGCGTGTAGTTGAAGTTCTTCGAGCTGATTGGATTCGCCGTCGGCAGCATGAAGAGGACGGCGATGAAGACGACCCAGATCGTCGCGACGATGCCGATGGGCTTGCTCCATTTCCCGAGGTTCCAGGGGCCCGGCTTGAAGTCCTTCGCCTTGAGCCTAAGGATGATGGGGATGATGTAGGAGATGTACAGGCCGATGACCGCGATCGAGGTGACCGCGATATAGGCGACCTGGCTGAAGACGGAGGGTACGGCGAGGAGGAAGGCGCCGACCGCGGAGAAGAGGATCGCGTTCCTCGGGACCTTGTTGGCGTCGAGCTTGTGCCAGGCCTTCGAGCCGGGGACCGCGCCGTCGCGGGAGAAGGCGTAGATCATGCGCGAGTTGGTCGTGATCGAGGACATGCCGCAGAAGAACTGGGCGCCCACCGCGATGAGGAAGAAGAGCGTGCCGAGCACGAAGCCCAGGCGGCTCTCGAGGATGTAGAGCACGGGGTTGATGTAGCCGGCCGCGGCGCCCAGGTCGGGGACGGCGGCGCACAGCCCGAGGAGCAGGGCGTAGCCCGCGACGGCGGACACGACGACGGCCATGACGACTCCCCAGGGGGCCTTCGTGGCGGCGCCGATCGTCTCTTCGCTCATGTGCGCCGAGGCGTCGTAGCCCGTGTAGGTGTACTGCGCGAGGAGGAGGCCGAGCATGACCGCGTACAGGAGCGGGAAGCCCGTGGCGTTGAACTTGGGATCGATGGCGAAGAGCGAAGACAGCGGGTTGAGCGGCGCCGCGGATCCTATGGCCTTGAAGCCCGAGTCGGCGGAGAACTGGGCGCCGAGGGCGCCGGCCACCACGACGGCGGCGACGATGAGGGCGACGCCGATGATGTGCCACCACACGCTCACGTCGTTCAGGAAGGCCACGATCTTCACGCTGTGGATGTTGAGGAAGGCGTGGATCGCGAGGACGAGGGCGTAGATGCCGAGGGTGAACCACTGCGTCGCGGGGTCGATCGCGAGGACCGAGGCCAGCTTGGCCGGCACCGAGGGGAACCAGGCGTTGAGCACGACGTCTATGGAGACCGCGAGGCCGTAGTCGATGCCGGCGGTCACCGCCACCTGGCCGATCAGGTTGAACCAGCCGGTAAACCAGCCATGGACCGGGCCGCCCAGCTTAGAGGACCAGTAATACAGGCCGCCAGCGGTCGGATAGGCCGAGGCGAGCTCGGCCATGCCGAGGGCGACTATCAGAACGAAGACCGTGACGATAGGCCAGCCGATGGTCGCCACGGGGAATCCGCCGTTCGAAGGGATCAGGTAGAACAGGGTGAGGCAACCGCTCAGCACTGATATCACCGTGAAGGAGATGGCGAAATTGGAGAAGCCGCCCATCGCGCGGAACAGCTCCTGCGCGTAGCCGAGATCGTGCAGGCGTTTACGGTCTTCTGCGAGGAGCTTTTCGTTCGACTGAGCCTTGGTCATTTTCATGTTCATCGTGGCTCTCTCCTTACTGCTTCGCGGTGGGATGCTTGCAATGGAGACAGCAAGAAGGATGCCAATCGCTCTATCCCTCGGGGCGAAGATGCTGGAGCCGGAAGAGTGTATTTCGCCTAACTCATAATGAAAAAGCAAAATAGCCTTGATGATAGGATATTGAAATCAACGCGCGACACGACCGCTCCGGCGAGCCTGGGCTGATGGTATAGCTCAAGGTCTCGCTACGCCAAGGTGCCTTCAGGCCGGATTAGCTACGCCGATGTCGCTCGAGGCCCGCGTCACGGCGAGCTCTCTATAACTTGAATTCCTTGAACAGGCTCTTTTCGGTCTCGCCCTCTACCTCCGCCGCCACCTCGACGTACTTCTCGAGGCCCGAGCCGCGAAGCTTGTCCTTGAGGAGCTCGTCGAGCTGGAAGATCCCGGCCGAGTTGCTCATGCGCACGTGGATGTGCATGGGCTTGTCGGCGCCCTCTAGGATCTCGACCTGCTCGATGGAGGCGGCGGAGATCGAGTGAATGTTGACGACGCCCGCCTCGAAGCCGATGCGCGAGCGGCCCTTGGTCATGTCCAAGGCGTCGGCGACGCGCACGATGCCGGCCTCGAGGGTCATGGGGCGGCCGTCGGAGCGGTGCGAGATGATGGCGTGCAGGATCTCGGAGCGCAGGATAGCGCGCTCGCGCACGGGATAGAGGCCCTCGAGGAAGCGGTCGATGATGGGCTGGGCCACGATGAGGCTCAGGAGCTCGTGATCGGGCCTCTGGATGGACATGCCGAGGTCGTGCAGCAGGGAGGCGAGGACGACTATGAGCTCGGCCTCGGCGGCCGTCATGCCGTGGTCCTTGACGACGCTCGATTCGACGCCGCGATCGCCCAGCAGGCGGAGCATGCGCAGGGCGATGTTCGACACGATCTGGAAGTGCACGGGTCCGTGGTCGGTCATGCCCAGGCGCTCGAGGGCGTTGACGTTTATCGCAGTCCAGAGGGCGTAGAGCTCCTCGTCGGCGTTGACCCGGTCGACGACCTTCTGGAGGATGGGGTTGTGGCGCACGGGTAGGCGGATCTCGATGCGCTCGTTTTTATCTTCTCTTCTTTCCATGCGGATAATATACCGCTTCGGCCCGCCGGCCGCAAAGCGCGCGGCGCGGCCTAGGCCTTGGCCGGCGGCGGGGACTCGTTGATGACGAGCCAATAGAGCCCCAGCTGCTTGACGGCCTCGGCGAACTGCCCGAAGTCGATGGGCTTGCGGATGTAGCTGTTCACGCCGAGGTCGTAGCTCGCGGCGACGTCCTGCTCCTCCTTCGAGGAGGTGAGGATGACGACGGGGAGGCGCCGCGTGCGGGGGTTCCCCCGGATGCGGCGCAGGACCTCGAGGCCCTCGATGACGGGCAGCTTGAGGTCGAGGAGGACGAGGGCGGGCAGCTCCGGCGCCTGCTCCGCGCCGGGGGAGCCGAGGAGGCAATCCAGGGCCTCCTGCCCGTCCTCCGCGACGCGCAGCTCGTTGGTGATGCGGGCCTTCTCGAAGGCCCGTTTGGTGAGGTCGATGTCCGAGAGGTTGTCCTCGACGAGCAGTATGTAGCCTGGGTTCATGATCGCTCCTCCAAGGTGAAATAGAAGGCGGCGCCCTCGCCGGCCTTGGCCTCGGCCCAGATGCGCCCGCCGTGCTTGGCGATTATCCTGTGGACGGTGGCGAGGCCGATGCCCGTGCCGGGGTATTCGGAAGACTTGTGCATGCGCTGGAAGGGCGCGAAGAGCTTCTGGGCGTAGGCCATGTCGAAGCCGGCCCCGTTGTCGCGCACGTAGAAGGGCGAAGCGCCCTCGCCGGGGTCGCCGGCGGGCGCGGCGAGGCGGCCGAATTCGATCAGGCACCGCTCCTTGCGGGCGGTGAACTTGCAGGCGTTGTCGAAGAGGTTGACGAGGACTATCTCGAGGAGCCTGCGATCGCCCCGCGCCCGCAGTGAGGGCTCGACGCGGAACTCGATGTCCCGGCCGGCGTTGGACTCGCGCATCCCCGCGGCCACGGATTCCGCGAGCTCGCTCAGATCGAGCTCCTCGCTGGCCATCTCGGCGCGCCCGACCTTGGCGAGCTGCAGGAGACTGTCGATGAGCGTGGCCATGCGCCGGGTCTCGGCCCGGACGCGGGAGAGATATCCCAGGGCCTGGCGGTCGAGGGATGGCCCGTAGTCCTCCTCGAGGGCCGAGCTCCAGCCGTCTATGCCCCGCAGGGGCGAGCGGAGGTCGTGCGAGACCGAGTAGGAGAAGGACTCGAGCTCGGCGTTGGCCTCCTCGAGCTGGGCAGTGCGGCGCCTGACGCGCTCCTCGAGCTCGGTATTGAGGGCGCGAACCTCGGCCTCGGCCCGAAGCCGGTCGGTCACGTCGATCAGCGCGGAGATGAGGCAAGACTTGCCCTCGAGGCCGATGGGGGTCATAGAGATCATCACGTTCGCGAGCTCGCCCGACTTCGACCTCGCCAGGGCGTGGCGAGCCCTCCCGCAGCCC
>DBTW01000202.1:0-6730 GCA_002307245.1 Spirochaetaceae bacterium UBA1306
TCGATCGGATGCCCCTCGGAGGCGGATCGGGCGGCCACGGCCTCGGCAGCCGCGAAGTCGCGGCCCTCCCCCTCGGCGACCACGGCGACCATGCCGACCTCGCTGCAGAAGCGGACGAGGGCCAGTCGGATGTCCCGGTCGCCGTAGAGGAGGACTCGCTTCCCGAAGAGCAGCTTGTGGGCGTCGACGTAGGAGTCGAGGAGGCGCTCCCGCTCCGCGGCGATGGCCCCGGGGACGGGCCGGCCCGAAAGCTCGGAGAGCAGGGCCATCAGGTCGTCGCTGGCCCGGACGCCGATGGGCAGGCCGAGGCGGGCCCTTCGGCAGCCGAAGGCCTTTTCGAGATAGGCCGGCCCGGAGGCGTCGGCCTGGCCGTCCGATCCGGCGCCCAACTCTATCGCGCAACGCGCTCGACTCAACCTCGAGAGCTCGCTCACCGGGGTCCCGCCCTCGGGCAGGAGGCGCTCTTCGCGCCACGGCCCGCCGTCCATGGTGTCCGAATAATCGGAGACGAGCACCGCGTCGAGGCCGAAGGCGTCGAAGGCCTCCTTCAGGCAGCGCAGGTCGGCTGGCGAGAGCATTGAGGGGAAGACGGCGACGGGGCCCTCGCCGGGATTATGCCCCCCTTCGGGAACCGCGCTCGGCGCGCCGCCCTCCGGCGTCGGGCAGGCCGCCTCGATTATGGCCCGGAGGGCGAGCTTGAAGCCCTCGGCCTGATCACCCCGATAGCTCGGGGTCGAGACGGCCGCGAGGAGGGGAGAGCCTTCCGTAAGGAGGTCGCGCAAGGCGCCCTTGACGCTCGAGGCTCCCTCGCCGATGGTCTCCGCGAGGCAGGTGGTCGCCACCCCGACGAGCTCCGGCCGGTATTCGCGGACCACGTTCTCGTAGGCCTTGCGCAGGTTGATCCTGCCGCCGAAGACCGCCGCTTCCTCGGTGAAGCTGGAGCTGGCGGCGTCCAGGGGCTCGCGGAAATGCGAGATCGTGTAGCGGCGGATATAGGTCGCGCAGCCCTGCGAGCCGTGGAGGATGGTCATGCCCTTGCGCACTCCGGCGAAGGCGAGGGTGGCGCCCAGGGGGGCGCAGACGACGCAGGAGTTGCGCGTCACGACGAAGTCCTCGGCCTTAAGCACGGACGAGGCTCCAGATCGGGCTTAAGGCGGAGGCATGCACCTCGCGCGCGAAATTCACCATGCCCTCGAAGCCCGCGAGGGGGATCTTGCGCTCGTGGTTGTGGTCGCAGAAGCCGAGGCCCAGCTTGTAGGCTATCGGCCGCTCCTTGACCCCGCCGATGAACAGCTCGGCCCCCGTCTTCCGCACAATGCGCGAGAGCTCGGCCGGGTTCGAGTCGTCGACGATGACGGTATCGGGATCGCATATCGCGGCTAGGGCCTCGTAATCCTCCCTGTTGCCGGTCTGGGAGCCCACGAGAACGGTCGATATCCCGAGGAGGCGCAGGGCCTTCACGAGGGATCTCGCCTTGAAGGCCCCGCCGACGTAGACCGCCGCCCGCTTGCCCTCGAGGTCGCGCCTGAAGGGCTCGATGGCCGCCTGGACCGCTTGAGTCTCGCGCGCGACGATGGCGGTCGCCCTGGCCATGATCGAGGGTTCTTCCTTGAAGAAGTCGGCCACCTCGTAGAGCGCCTCCGCCGCGTCATCCAGGCCGAAGTAGGAGACTTGCCGCCTGGGTATCCCGTAGCGCTCCTCCATCGACCGGGCGAGGTAGTTCATCGAGCCGGAGCATTGGACCACGTCGAGCCTGGCCCGGTGCGCCCGGCGGATCTCTTCGACGCGACCGTCTCCGGTGACGATGGACTGGACCCGCACGCCCATCTCCTCGTAGTACTTGCGTATGATCCAGGCCTCGCCGGCTAGGTTGAACTCGCCCATGATGTTGATCGAGTAGGGGCTGTCCGCGAGCTCGGGGTCGCCGCGGTACGGAGCCTCGCCCTCCCCCGTGCCGACGAGCTCGAAGAGCGCGTCGCAGGCCGCGCGATAGCCGTCCTTCTTCGTCCCCTTGAAGCCCTCGGACTGGACCGGTATGACGGGTATCCCGCGCTCGGAGGCGACGCGCCGGCAGACGGCCGAGACGTCGTCGCCGATGAGCCCCACGATGCAGGTCGAGTAGACGAAGGCCGCCTTGGGGGCGTGCTCCTCGATGAGGGCCGAGAGCGCCGCGTAGAGCTTCTTCTCCCCGCCGAAGATGACCTCGCCCTCGCGCAGGTCCGTCGAGAAGGAGAGCCTGTGGAGCTGCGGGCCCGAGGACACCGAACCGCGGATGTCCCAGGTGAAGGCGGCGCAGCCCACCGGCCCGTGCACGAGGTGGATGGCGTCCGCGATCGGGTAGAGCACGACGCGCGATCCGCAGAACACGCAGGCGCGTTGGCTGACGCTGCCCGCGAGGCTCGGCTTCCCGCATTCGAGCTCGAGCGCGCCCGGGCCGACGGCCTTGACCTGGTCCCGCCTTCCCTCGAGCACTGCGATCGCGGCTTCCATCGACGCCTCCACTACATGACGAGCTCGAACTTCTCGTTCGGAGCGTCGCGTTCGATCCGGTCCATGAGGACCGACAGGATCTTCTCGAGGAGCCTCATCCCGCCGCGATAGCCGACATAGGGGAAGTCCGAGTGGCCGACGCGGTCGAGGATGGGGAAGCCGAAGCGCACGAAGGGGATGTCCTCGTCGTGGGCGATGAGCTTCCCGTAGGTGTTGGCGATGAGGAGGTCGGTACCCTGGGACTTCAGCCGCTGGTGGAGGGCGAAGAGGTCGGCCGGCGCGCCGCGGTAGTCGCCCGGCTCGGCCTTCCCGATCAGCTCCTCGAGCCGCGGCTCGAAGGACTTCCCGGGCGTGCCCGTCACCAGGTACTTGACCTTCATGTCGAGGTCCGTGAGGAACTCGGCGAGCGGGGCGAGCTGGTCCGGGTCGCCTGCGAGCGCGACGGTCTTGCCATAGGTGTACTGGTGCATGTCCGACATCATGTCGAGGAGCCGACCCCGTTCCTTGGCTATGGAGTCGGGTACGCCGACCTTGGCGAGCTTGCGGACCTTGTCGATGAAGCGGTCCGTGGCGGACAGGCCTATCGGCAGGTCGAGTATGTTCATTGGCACCTTGCACTTCGTGTCGAGGAGCTTGGCGGCCGCCCCGGTCGCGAAGGGCCCCAGGCCGATCGCCGCGTAGGAATCGCCCATGAGGCGGATGTCGTCGAGCCTCGTGCCGCCCTCCGGGTACATCTCGAAGCGACCGGTCAGGGGCGCGTCGAGCACTCCGCTCGTGTCGGGGAGGAGGATGAAGGGCGCGCCCAGCTCGGCGAGCATCCGCTTGAGCTCGGCCATGTCGGAGGGCTCGACCCAGCCCGCGAGTATCGACAGCTTGCCGTGCCTGCGCCCGGTGCTCTCCGCGAAATAGTCGACGAAGGCTCGCACCATGGCCGAATAGCCCGTGACGTGGCTGCCGATATAGCTCGGCGTGTTGGCGTGGATGACGTAGCGCCCGGCCGGGATCTTGCCCTCGGCCTTCGCCTTCCCGATGATCTGCGGGATGTCGTCGCCGATCGTCTCGGAGAGGCAGGTCGTATGGACCGCGATGATCTCGGGGTCGTAGAGCGAGAATTCGGTCGTGATGGCCTGCAGGAGATTGCTCTGCCCGCCGAAGACCGAGGCCCCCTCGGTGAAGGACGAGGTCGCGGCCATCACCGGCTCCTTGTAGTGCCTCGTAAGGGCGCTGCGGTGATAGGAGCAGCAGCCCTGGGAGCCGTGGCTGTGGGGCAGGCATCGGTGGACGCCGAGGGCGGCGTACATCGCCCCGATGGGCTGGCAGGTCTTCGCGGGATTGACGGTGAGCGCCTCGCGCGGGACGATCGCTGCTTCCGTGTGCTTCAAGAGCTTTGAGCTCGGCATCGGTCTCTCCTTATCCTAGTCGGATCCGTAGGAGCCCAGGAGCTCCGGGCTCAAGTCCCAAGGCGCCCGTATCTTCTTCCAGACGGAGCCGTTCACGAGGCGGTCTATCTCGCGATAGAAGTTGATGGCTCCCTGGAAGCCGGCGTAGGGCCCGCCGACGTCGTAGTTATGCAGCTGCTTGAGGGGAATGCCGTGCTTCTGCACGACGTACTTCTCCTTGATGCCGGCGCAGACCAGGTCGGGCTTCAGGATCTCGAGGAGCTTCTCGGTCTCGTAGTGGCTTACGTCGTCGATCACCAGCGACCCGTCCTCCATCTCGCCCATCATGCCGTCGTAGTCGCCCACGGGGATGCCGCTCGCCTTGAGGGCCTCGAGCTGTTCCTCGGTCCTGCGCTCGCGGTATCGGGTCTCGTCGACCGCGACCTCGAGCTGCTCGATGTTCCGGCTGTCCGCGTCGACCTTTATCCCCGGGATCACCTTTCGCCCCTCGTAGTCGTCGCGATGCGCGAACTCGTATCCGGCCGAGATGACCTTCATCCCGAGCTCCTTGAAGAGGTCCTGGTAGTGGTGAGCGCGGCTGCCGCCGACGTACATGATGACGGTCTTGCCCTCGAGGCGGGGCCGGATCGACTTGAGCGCGGCCTCGGCCTCGGCGCTCTCCTTCTCGATGAGCGCCTCGGTCCTCGCGGCCAGGGCCGGGTCGCCGAAGTACTCAGCGACGTGACGCAGGCTCTTGGCGGTGGCCTTCGCGCCGATGAAGTTGACCTTGAACCAGGGGATGCCGTACTTCGTCTCGAGCATCTCGGCCATGTAGTTGATCGAGCGATGGCACATCACGAGATCGACGTCGGCGAAGGGCGCCTGGCCCATCGAGACGAAGGTCGAGTTGCCCGAGAAGGTCGTGACCAAGGTTATGCCCAGGTCCCCGAACAGGCGCTCGAGCTCGAAGGAGTCGCCGCCGATGTTGTACTCGCCGAGCAGGTTCACCTTGAACTCGCCCTCGGGCGCCGTCTCGTTCCTGCCCACGACCTTCGTGAACACGGCATTGTTGGCGATGTGGTGCCCCGCCGACTGGGAGACGCCCTTGTAGCCCTCGCAGCTCATGGCGAAGACCGTGATGCCCAGCTCCTCGGAGAGGTCCCGGGCCGCCGCGTGTATGTCGTCGCCGATGAGCCCGACGGGGCAGGTCGCGAAGATCGCGATGGCCTTGGGCTTGAAGAGCTCGTAGGCCTCCTTGATCGCCTTGCGCAGCTTCTTCTCGCCGCCGAAGACGATGTCGTTGTCCTGCAGGTCCGTGGACAGGGCGTAGGGCATGAAGTTGTCCTCGTCGGCCCCAGCCCTCGTCTGGTTGCGCCTGGTGAGCCAGCTGTAGAAGCCGCAGCCGATGGGGCCGTGCGTGATCTGCAGAATGTCGCGCGTAGGGCCGACGACGACGCCCTTGCAGCCGGCGTAGGTGCAGCCGCGCTGCGTGATGATGCCCGGCAGCGTCCTCGTGTTGGCCAGGATCTCGGGCGATACGCCGCTCCCGTCCGCCTTGTTGACCACGATCTGCTTCTCGCGCCTCCGCGCGACCTTGGCGGGAAGGCCGGCCAGGATCTCCCGCCTGACGGCTTCCGCGTCGATTGCCTTCGCGATATCGCCCATGCGGATCCTCCTATGCCTCGTCCAGCGCGCGGTCGCCCGCCTCGCCGGTCCTGACGCGGTAGACTTCGGCGATCGGGAGCACGAAGATCTTCCCGTCACCCGCCTTGCCCGTCTGGTTCGCGGAGATGATCGTCTCCACGGTCCTCCTCACGAGCTTGTCCGGCACCACGATGGTTAGCCAGCGCTTGGGTATGAGGCGCTGCGTCTGCCCGAGCTGGGAGATCGCCTCCTCGTAGCCCTTCTCCGCCCCGCGAAGGACGGAGAAATCGACGACACCCTTGCCCCTGCCCAGGCACTCGCGCGCCATGAAGCTCGGGATGCCGGCGTCGGCCAGGGCCTTCTTGGTCTTGTTGATCATATTGATGCGGATGATGGCCATGACCTCCTTCATCCCTCCCCTCCCGCGTCCGCGGCGCCGGCCTGGGCGACCAGGTCGTCCTCGTCCTTCACGCCGCTCGAGACCGTATAGACCTCCTCCACGGGGGAGACGAATATCTTGCCGTCGCCGAAGCTGCCGCTCGAACCCGAGCGGGCCGCCTGCATGATGGTCTTGATCACGTAGTCCTTGTCCTTCGACTTCACCACCGTGATGAGCAGCTCCTTGGGCAGCTCGTCGTAGGTGATCTCGCCGATCTTGATGCCCCGCTGCTTGCCTCGCCCCACGACGGATACCTTCGTCACGGCCGGGAAGCCGGCGTCCATGAGCGCCTCGAGGACAGCGTCGGTCTTCTCGGGCCTGACGATCGCACGCACCATTACCATGTCTTCTCTCCATTCGGTCGTCGTGCGGCCCCGCGAGGGACCGCGGATATAAGCGCCGGGCGCTTAATTGGCGATGCCGTATTCCATGAGGAGCCCCTCAAGCTCATCCGTCGTGAGGGGCGTCGGGATCACGAAGTTCGTGTTCTGATCGATCTTCCTGGACAGCGCCCGGTACTCGTCGGCCTGCGGGTGCTTGGGATCATGCTCGATCACGGTCTTGCGGTTGATCTCGGCGCGCTGGACCTCGTTGTCCCTCGGGACGAAGTGGATCATCTTCGTGCCGAGCTTGATCGCGAAGGCCTCGATCATGGCCTGCTCGTTGTCGACCTTGCGGCTGTTGCAGATGATCCCGCCCAGGCGCACCACGCCGGCCTCGGCGAACTTCACGATGCCCTTGCAGATGTTGTTCGCGGCGTACATGGCCATCATCTCGC
>DBTW01000202.1:6977-13482 GCA_002307245.1 Spirochaetaceae bacterium UBA1306
TACATGGCCATCATCTCGCCCGACACTACGATGTAGATCTCCTCGGCCTTGCCCTCGCGAATGGGCATCGCGAAGCCCCCGCAGACAACGTCGCCGAGCACGTCGTAGAAGACGTAGTCGAGGGTTTTAGCCTCCGAGTAAGCGCCGAGCTGCTCGAGCATGTTGATCGAGGTGATGATGCCGCGGCCGGCGCAGCCGACCCCGGGCTCCGGCCCGCCCGATTCCACGCAGGTGGTGTTCATGAAGCCGACCTTGACGATGTCCTCGAGCTCGAGGTCCTCGCCCTCGGTGCGCAGGGTGTCGAGGACCGTGTTCTGCGACAGTCCCCCGAGGAGGAGGCGCGTCGAGTCCGCCTTGGGATCGCAGCCCACGACCATGATCTTCTTACCGGCCTCCGCGAGCCCCGCCACTGTGTTCTGGGTCGTCGTGGACTTCCCGATGCCGCCCTTGCCGTAAATCGCTATCTTCCGCATCGCGCCTCTCCTCGCTACTGAGAATGCAAGATCTATTGCAATCGCCATGCCAAGACGCGGGAAGAGGGCGTTAATTTTCCCATGGCTCCGTCGAATGGGGCGAAAATCCCTTATTACATTAGGGAATAATTCGTGGGAGCGTTTCGCTCGACATGGCCGCAGCCGCCGCGTCGCGCTAATCATGACTAGTCGGCGAAGCGACCGTTTGGTCGCTTCGCCGAAAAAACCACGGACGCGTAACTTTCATTCCTGGATAGAGACTTGCATTTCTCCCTGGCCGGGTTAAGTATTATTCCATCGAAAGGGAGGCTCAGATGAAACTGAGCGCGCGCAACGTACTTAAGGGAAAGGTGAAATCTATAACACCGGGCGCTGCGCGCCGTCGATCCTGCCCGCGCGCAGCTCGAGGACTTCGTCGCAGAGCCGGTTGATCTCGGCCCGCGAGTGGCTCACCATGATCGCGGTGATGCCGGTCTCGAGCTGTACCCTGCGCAGTTCGTCCCCCAGCCCCTCGCGCAACTCCTCGTCCAGGGCCGAGAGGGGCTCGTCGAGGAGGAGGAGCTCTGGCCCCCGCGCGAGCGCGCGGGCCAGGGCCACGCGCTGCCGCTGCCCGCCCGAGAGCTCCGAGGGGAACTGACGCGCCTCGCCGGTCAGGCGCGTCAGCTCGAGGAGCTCGCGGGCCCGCTCGGGGTCGTTCCTCGCGTAGAGGAGGTTGCCCAGCACCGTCATGTTGGGGAAGAGCGCGTAGTCCTGGAAAACGAGGCCGATGGGTCGCCGGCGCGCGCCCAGGCAGGAGCGGCGCGAAGAGTCGAACCACCGATGCCCCTCGCACTCGATGTAGCCTCCGTCCGGGCGCGCGAGGCCCGCGAGGCAGCGCACGAGGGTCGTCTTGCCCGAGCCCGAGGGTCCGCGCACGCCCAGGAAGGCGCCGCGGGGCAGGGCGTACTCGAGCTCGAGGTCGAAGTGACGGTCGCCGGCTCGGAGCCGCTTCTCGATGCAAAAGCTCAGCATGTCATCGCCTTCCCTCGCGCCGCTTCAGGTTGTTCAGCATGAAGATGCCGACGTAGCTCGCGACGACCAGGATGATCGAATATACCTGGGCATTCGCGAAGTCCAGGGCCTCGACGCGCTCGTAGACGGCGATGGACACGGTTTTGGTGACCCCAGGGATGCTCCCGCCGATCATGAGCACGATGCCGAATTCGCCTATCGCGTGGGCGAAGGTGGTGACCAGGCCCGCGAACAGGCCAGAGCGCATGTTCGGCAGCACAACGCGGAAGGCGGTCTCGAGCCTCCCCTTGCCCAGGGAATACGAGGCCTCGAAGAGCGCCTCGGGCACTCCCGCGATGCCCGTCTTCAGCGCCGTCAGCATGAAGGGGAGGCTCGACACGCACTCGCCCAGCACGATGCCCGCGAAGGAGAAAGCGAGGCGCGATCCGAAGAGGGACTGGAAGGCGCTCCCCAAGGGGCCGCGGGGCGAGATGAAGACCAGGAGATAGAAGCCCAGCACGGTCGGGGAGAGGACGAGGGGCAGGCAGACGAGGGACTCGACCCAAATCGCCCACCGGCCCCTGGAGCGCGAGAAGAGCCAGGCGAGGGGGAAGCAAAGACAGAGGAGGATCCCGGTCACCCAGGCCGCGAGCCGCGCCGAGACCAGGAAGGGCGCGAAGTCCAGGCTCAAGGCTTCCCGTAACCGTAGGCCGCGAAGACCGCCTGCGCCTCGGCCGAGGCGAGGAAGGACGAGAAGGCGGTCGCGACCTTGGAGGCTTCGGCTGACTTGAGCAGCACGAAGGCCTGCTCGATGGGCGCGTAGAGCCTCGGATCGACCTCGATCCAGTACTTGCCTTCTTTATCGTAGGGCTTCACTTCCTTCGAATAGAGAGCCGACTTGTTGACGAAGCCTAGGTCGGCCCCGGTCAGCGTGAACTGGAGGGCCTGGCTCACGTTCTGGGCGGAGACGAGCTTGGGCTTGACCGCGTCGTAAAGCCCCGCCTTCGTCAGGGCCTCGACGGCGGCGCGCCCGTAGGGGGCGGTCTCGGGATTGCAGTTGGCCCATTGCGCGACCGCAGGGTCCTTGAGGACGGCGAGGCCCTTGCCGAGGTCCAGGTCCTTGGTCGTGAGGAGGATGAGCTTGCCCACGGCGTAGACCGCGGATTCCCCCGAGGCGAGCTTGGCGTCGACGAGGGCCTGGGCGAAGCCCCGGTCAGCGGACATGAACACCTGGAATGGGGCGCCGTTCTTGATCTGCGTCACGAGGGTACCCGAGGAGCCGAAGGTGAATTCCGCCGCGTATTGCGGGTACTTCTTCGCGAAGGCGGCCGACAGCTCGTCCTTCACGGCGCTGAGGTTCGCGGCGGCGGCGACGGAGACCTTCTCCTGGGCGGCCGCGATCGAGCAGCAGAGGCAAAGGGCCAGGGCGAGGCAAACGAGTCTCTTCATGCGTGAGCTCCTTCAATCCAGGGAAGACATGGCCCATGGATATCATGGCGGCCCGAGGCGATAGAAGGCCTTGCCCGAGAATATTTTCTTCATATTGGTAGGAAAGCGGAAGACGAAAAAGGCCGCCCTCGCGGGCGGCCCTTGGTTCAGATCGGGCCCGGGGCCCGCGTGGATCACTCTACGGAAGCGTACTCGAAGATCGTGTGGCCGATGAAGTTCTTCGTCACGCCCTTGACGTTGGGCTTGGCGAGGAAGGTGTCGAGGAAAGAATAGAGCGGAATTACCGAAGCCTCGTTTAGCAGGAGCTTCTCGGCCTTGACGAAGTTGTCCAGGCGCTTCTGCTTGTCGGTGATCACCTTGTTGTCGGCGATGAGCTTGTCGTAGTCGGGGCTGACCCAGCGGGTGTCGTCCTGGTTTCCTTCAGTCGTGAAGATCTCGAGCATGGTCATCGGGTCGGGGTAGTCCCCGGTCCATCCGTCGCGGCAGATCATGAAGTTGCCCTTCCCGATCTCGTCCCAGTAGACCTTGGACTCCCAGGTCACGATCGTGGTCTCGGCGCCCAGGTTCTTCTTCCACATGGCCTGCAGTCCCTGGGCAAGGTCGCGCTCGCTCTGGTTATTGCGCACGGTGATGGTGATGGGGGGCAGGCCCTTGCCGCCGGGGAAGCCCGCGTCTGCGAGGAGCTTCTGGGCAGCGGCCACGTCTTCCTTCACGAGATCGTTGCCGACCACGTCGCGATAGTCCTTGCCGGGCTTGGTGGCGTAGGGGATGCCGAAGGGCACGATGCCGTAGGCGGGCCGATCGGGTATCTGGAGAATGTTCTTCGTGAGCTGCTCGCGGCTGATGGAGATGGAGAAAGCCTTGCGCACGCGGGCGTCGCCGAAGGGGGCCTTCTCGACATTGAGGTCGAGATAGAGCTCGCCGATGCGGGGGACGGCGTGGTAATCGCTCTTGTTCTTGTAGGCGGCGAGGGCCTCGGCGCTGAGGTTGTCGGCCACGTCGATGGAGCCGGACATGTAGGCGGCGAGCTCGGTCTCGGGCGCCTCGATGAAGAGCATGTCGATCGCGTCGAGCTTGACCTTGGCCGCGTCCACGTAGTTGGGATTCTTCTTGAGGACGTACATCTCCTTGGGCTTGATCTCCGCGAGGAGGAAGGGCCCGTTGCAGACGTAGGTCTTGGCCGACTTGGTCCAGGGCTCCGCCGCCTCGACGACGTCCTTGCGCACGGGGAAGTAGGCCGTGACGCAGAGAAGGTCGAGGAAGTAGGGCGTGGGCGACTCGAGGGTCACCTCGAGGGTCTTCGGGCCCGTGGCCTTCACGCCCACCTGGTCGGCCGTCGCCTTGCCGTCGTTGTAGGCCTTGCCGTTCTTAAGATAGTAGAGGTAGAAGGCCGCCTTGGAGGCCGTCTCGGGGCTGAGCACGCGCTTCCAGGAATACTCGAAGTCGGCCGCGGTGAGGGCCTTGCCGTCGGACCACTTCGAGTCGCGAAGGGTGAAGACGTACTTGGTGCCCGTAGCGTCGATGGTGCAGCCGGAGGCGATGGCGGGGGTGGTCGAGCCGTCGGCGCCCATCTTGTAGAGGCCGTGGAAGAGATTCTGCAGGACGATGCTGGAAAGCGAATAGCTATTCTTGGTCGGGTCGAGGGTCTCGGCCTCGCCGCTCAGGGAATAGACGATCTTCTTTTCCTTGGGCGCGGCCGAGGCCTGGGTGATCGCGCCGAGCGAGAACAAGGCCATGAGGACGGCGAGAGCTGCACGACTTCGCTGAATCATTGCTTCCTCCTAAATATCTTTCTGCATAAATATCATATCGGCATCGAGGCAGACAAGGCGCATGGCCCGGCATAGCCTAAGTTTTTCTTCATTCGCGTAGGAAATGGCGAAATGCGTCTGCATATTTATTGATGGACCCGCTCGCCTATGCTAGTATCCTCGCCTCGAGGAGGAATCGTGCCCCGGTACATCTTGAAGCGCCTCTTCGCGGGCATCCTGACCCTGCTGGTCCTCGTTACCCTGACCTTCGCCCTCATGCACGCCATCCCCGGCGGACCCTTCAGCGCCGCCGACGAGCGTAACGTGCCCCAGAGCGTGCTCGACAAGATCGCGGCCAAGTACGAACTCGACAAGCCCATCGCCGAGCAATACTTCGCCTACCTCGCCCGCATCGCGTCGGGCGACCTGGGCATTTCCTTCAAGCAGGAAGACACGACGGTCAACGAGCTCGTGAAGCAGGGCTTCCCCGTCTCCGCCAGGCTCGGCCTCGTCGCGGTGATAGTCGCCCTGCTCTTCGGCATCCCCCTTGGCATAGCCTCGGCGGTCAAACGAGGCAAATGGGCCGACTGGGCCTCGATGATCCTCGCCACGATCGGCATCTCGATCCCGAGCTTCGTGCTCACCGTCCTCCTTATGTACCTCTTCTCGGTCAAGCTGCGCTGGCTGCCGGTCTTCGGCCTATCGAGCTGGAAGCACTACATCCTGCCCGTCACGGGCCTCGCCGTCGCCCCGATATCGTACATAGCCCGCTTGATGAGATCGAGCATGCTCGAGGTGATGCGGCAGGAATACATCGTGACGGCCCGCTCCAAGGGCCTGGCCGAGTCGGCGGTGATCCTCAAGCACGCCCTCAAGAACGCGATCATGCCGGTGCTCACCTACCTCGGCCCCCTCGTCGCGGCCCTCCTCACGGGCAGCTTCATCGTGGAGAGGATCTTCGCGATCCCGGGCATAGGCCGCTACTACGTAAGCTCGATAGGCGACCGCGACTATTCCGTCATCCTCGGCATGACCGTCTTCTTCGGCGCCTTCATCATCGTTTCCAACCTTATAGTGGACGTTCTCTGCGCCCTCATTGACCCGCGCATGAAGATGGAGGGATGACAACACGATGAGCGACATCACAATGGCCGACGAGCTCTTCGCCCCCCTTCCCGAGGCCGAGCGCCCCGGGTCGGACTCCATCGCCAGACCGTCGGTATCCTATTGGAAGGACGCCTGGGCCCGCTTCCGCCGCGACAGGCTGGCGATGGGCGCCCTGGTCATCCTCGCCCTGATCGCGATAGCGGCCGTCGCCGTGCCCATGCTCACGAGCTACGAGTACGACGGGCAGGACCTCGCCGCGCAGAACCGGCCGCCCTCGGCCACGCACGCTTTCGGCACGGACAAGTTCGGCCGCGACATTCTCGTGCGCGTCTGCTACGGCGCGCGCATCAGCCTCACGGTGGGCATCGTCGCCGCGGCGATCAACATGGTCGTCGGCGTGGTCTACGGCGGCATCTCGGGCTACTTCGGCGGCCGCGTGGACATGGTGCTGATGCGCATCGTCGACATCCTCATCGGCCTGCCCTCCCTGCTCTACATCATCCTGATCATGATGTTCCTCGGGAACACGATCCAGAGCATCATCCTCGCCCTCTGCCTAACCTACTGGACCAACACGGCGCGCATGGTCCGGACCCAGGTCCTCGCGCTGAAGAGCCAGGAGTACTCCCTCGCGGCCAAGGTCCTCGGGGCCTCGGACGCGAGGATCATCTTCAAGCACCTCATCCCGAACAGCATGGGCCCCATCATCGTGACCGTCACCTTCCTCATCCCCCA
>DBTW01000202.1:13758-14486 GCA_002307245.1 Spirochaetaceae bacterium UBA1306
GCCATATTCTCGGAGGCCTTCCTGAGCTTCCTCGGCATCGGCATCCAGATCCCGATGGCCAGCTGGGGCACCCTCGTCAACGAGGCGATACCCACGATCTTCACCCAGCCCTACCAGATGCTCTTCCCTGCGATAGCCATCAGCCTCACGATCTTCTCGCTCAACTTCATAGGCGACGGCCTCCGCGACGCCCTGGACCCGAGGCTTAAAAGATGAAAGACGCCCCAGTCGCCGACCCCATCGCCGCGAGCCCCATCCTCGAGATCGAGAACCTCCGCACCTCCTTCCATACCGACGCCGGGGTGGTGCGTGCCGTGCGCGGGGTCTCGCTTTCCATAGCCCGAGGCGAATCGATCGGCGTGGTGGGCGAGTCGGGCTCGGGCAAGACCGTGTCCATGCTCTCGGCCCTCAGGCTCGTGCCACCCCAGGCCCGCGTCGAGGCCGACGCGATACGCTTCGACGGCAAGGACCTGCTAGCGGCGAGCCCGAGGGCCATGCGCGCGATATCGGGCAAGGACATCGGCTTCGTGTTCCAGGACCCGATGACCTCCCTCAACCCGCTGCTCACCGTGGGCGATCAGATCGGCGAGTCCCTCAAGCTGCACCTGGGCCTCTCGGGAAGGGCGGCCAAGGCCAGGGCAGCCGAGATCCTGCGGCTCGTGGAGATACCGGACCCCGCGTCTCGGCTCAGGCAGTACCCCTTCGAGTTCTCGGGCGGCATGCGCCAG
>DBTW01000202.1:14747-18804 GCA_002307245.1 Spirochaetaceae bacterium UBA1306
TGCGCCAGCGCGTGATGATCGCCATCGCGATAGCCTGCGAGCCCAAGCTCGTGATCGCCGACGAGCCCACGACGGCCCTCGACGTGACCATCCAGGCCCAGATCCTCGACCTCCTGCGCGGCCTCAAGGACAAGCTCGAGACCTCGATCGTCCTCATCAGCCACGACCTGGGAGTCATCGCCAGCATGTGCAGCAGGGTCTTCATCATGTACGGCGGCCGCGTCGTCGAGTCGGGCCTGGTGGACGAGATCTTCTATGAAGCGTCCCATCCCTACGCCTGGGGACTCCTGGGCTCCATCCCCGAGCCCGGGGAGGGAAGGAGGCGCAAGCTCGTGCCCATACCGGGCAGCCCGCCCGACCTGATGGCCCCGCCCGCCGGCTGCGCCTTCGCGGCGCGTTGCGCGAAAGCGATGCGCGTCTGCGCCCGCGAGCAGCCTCCCGTCACGAGGCTATCGGCCACGCACCGGGCCGAGTGCTGGCTCCTCGACCCGCGCGTCGCCAAGCGGCCTTCGGCCGAGGAGGCCGGGCTATGATCGAGGTCAAGGGCCTGAAGAAGCACTTCGAGCTTCGCAACGGCTTCTTCGGCGGCAAGACCCGGACCCTCAAGGCGGTGGACGGCGTCAGTCTCTCGATCGGCAAGGGCGAGACCTTCAGCCTCGTCGGGGAGTCGGGCTGCGGGAAGACCACGGCCGCGCGGACGATCGCCCGCATCTACGAGCCGACCGAGGGCGCCGTGATCTACGGCGGGGCCGACATCTCGCGCCTAGGGCGCAAGGAGCTCCTGCCCTACCGCAAGCGCATGCAGATGATCTTCCAAGACCCCTACGCCTCACTGGACCCCCGCATGACAGTTGGCGAGATCGTCGGCGAGGCCCTCGACATCCACGCCCTGCGGCGCGGCAAGGACCGGGAGGACAGGATCCGCGAGCTCGTCAGCCTCGTCGGGCTGAAATCCGACCACGTCGGCCGCTATCCCCACGAGTTCTCCGGCGGCCAGCGCCAGCGCGTCGGCATAGCCCGGGCCCTCGCCGTGGAGCCCGAGTTCGTGATCTGCGACGAGCCCATCTCGGCCCTCGACGTCTCGATCCAAGCCCAGATCATCAACATGCTCGAGGAGCTACAGGAGAAATTCCGCCTGACCTACCTCTTCGTCTCGCACGACCTCTCGATGGTGCGGCACATCTCGCGCGACGTCGGCGTGATGTACCTCGGCAACCTCGTGGAGGTGGCGGGCGTGGACGAGCTCTTCTCCGGCATGAGGCACCCCTACACGAAAGCCCTGCTCTCGGCCGCGCCGATAGCCGACCCCCGGCGCGCCCGCGAGGCGAGCCGCATCGCCCTGTCGGGCGACGTGCCGAGCCCCCTCGACCCACCCTCGGGCTGCCCCTTCCGCACGCGTTGCGCTATGGCGAAGGGCATATGCGCCGAGTCGAAACCCGAGCTGAAGGCGGTCGCCGAGGGCCACCTGGCCGCCTGCCACTTCGCGGGATAGGGGCGGCCCGAAAGCGCCCCTGCTAGCGGCCCAAGGCCGATCGATAGCTCGCGGCGGCCTCGGCCAAGGCAGCGAAGAGGGCGACGAAGCCGGGGTATCGCCGCGTGAGGCACTCGGGGTGGAACTGCACGCCCACGAGGAAGCGCCCTTCTTCTTTCGACTCGAAGGCCTCGAGGACGCCGTCGGCCGTATGCGCGGTAACGACGAGGCCGGGCGCCAGGGCGTCCACGGCCTGGTGATGGAAGGAGTTCGTCAGCACCCTCGAGGAGCCGAAGGCGCGGCCGAGCGAGGCGTAGAGCCGCGAGTCCTCATCCTCGATCTCGACGTAGTGCGAGGGCTCCTCGGGCGGCATGTCGGACGAATGGCTCGAGGCCGAGGGCAGCTGCGAGGGTATATCCTGTATCAAGGTGCCGCCGAGGGCGACGTTGATCAGCTGATGGCCGCGGCAGATCCCGAGCATGGGCAGGCCGATCCTGAAGGCCTCGCGGCAGAGGGCCAGCTCCCACTCGTCGCGATCGCTCGAGAGGTCCTCGACCTTGGGCGACACTGCTTGGCCGTAGCGCAGGGGCGACACGTCGAGCCCGCCGGTGAAGAGGATGCCGTCCAGCCGGCCGAGCCAATCGGCGGCCCCGCGCGCGTCCTCGCCGCGCATGATCGGGACCAGGAAGGGCAGGCCGCCTCCGGCGAATACCGAATGCGCGTAGTGCTCTTGGACCGAGGCGTACTCGGCCCGGGGCTTTCTATCGATGAATGTGGTAACTCCGATAACAGGCTTCATGTTCCCTCCGCGCGCCGCGATTGTATCCGGACGGGGGCAGGGAGGAAAAGGGAGCGGCCCGACCCGGCGAGCGAGTCCTTGAGGCGCGCTCGTCGGCGATGGTAAGATCCGGCGCTAAGCATAAGGGGGACGAAGGATGTCGACGAGCGAAGGGCACCTCATATTCGACGGCTGCGACACGGTGGAGCTCGCGAGGGAGTACGGCACCCCGCTCTACGTCGTCTCCGAGGCGACGATCCGCGCGCGCATCGCTGAGATCAAGTCGGCCTTCCTCGAGAAGCGGCCCGGATCGCGTGCCGCCTTCGCGAGCAAGGCCTTCCAGACCCTCGACATGTGCCGGATCGCCGCCTCCGAGGGCCTGTACCTGGACGTGGTGTCGGGCGGCGAGATCCACGCGGCGCTGAGGGCCGGCTTCGACCCCGCCCGCATGTACTTCCACGGCAACGCGAAGACCGAGCGGGAGCTGCACATGGCGTTGGAGCTCGGCGTCGGGCGCGTCGTGGTGGACAACCTGGACGAGCTTCGAGCCCTGAACGGAATCGCGCTGGGGATCGGGAAGCGGCAGCCCATCCTATTTCGCATAACGCCAGGGGTCGACAGCCACACGCACCAATACATAGACACGGGCAGGATCGACTCGAAGTTCGGCATACCGCTCGACCCGTCGGTGCGCGGCGAGTACATCGGGGCGGCCCTAGGGATGGGCGGCGTGGAGCTCAAGGGCTTCCACTTCCACGTGGGCTCCCAGCTCCTGGAGAACGACTCGCACCTCAAGGCCGTCGCCATTGCGATCGGCTTCATCGCCGAGGTCAAGCGCGACTTCGGCTTCGAGGCGACCGAGCTCAACCTGGGCGGAGGCTTCGGCGTCCGCTACACCGAGGCCGACCGCCCCAAGGGCCTCGCCTATTACACCGACGCTATGTGCGACGCCGTCGACGCGCTTTGCCGCGAGAAGTGCCTCGCGGTCCCCTCCCTCGCCATCGAGCCTGGGCGCTGGATAGTCGGCGAGGCCGGCATCACCCTCTACGGCGTGGCCTCGGTCAAGGAGATTCCGGGGATCCGCAGCTACGTGGCCGTCGACGGCGGCATGACCGACAATCCCCGTCCCGCGCTCTACGGCGCCAAGTACGAGGCCGTCCTGGCCAACAAGCAGGGGCTGCCCGCGGCCGGGAAGTACACGATCGCCGGAAAATGCTGCGAGACGGGCGACATCATCGCCCGGGACATCGCGCTTCCCGCGCCCGAGCCGGGGGACATCCTGGCGGTCTTCGCGACCGGCGCCTACAACTACACGATGGCGAGCAACTACAACCGCACGCCCCGGCCCGCGCTCGTGATGACGAACGCTGGGAAGCGCAGGCTCTCGGTTCGCCGCGAGAGCTACGACGACCTGATCGCGAGGGAGATATGACGGAATCAACGATCACCGAAGGATTCGACGAGCTGAAAGCCCGAGTCGGGGCCGATCTGCGGCGCCTGCTCATCCCCGGGGCATCGCTCGGCCTCAGCTACCGAGGCGTCGAGCGAACGGAGACCTTCGGGGTCACGAGCGTGGAGAATCCGCTGCCGGTCACGCCGGACACCCTCTTTCAAATCGGCTCCATCACGAAGACCATGACCGCCACGGCCCTGGTCATGCTGGCCGAGCGCGGGCGTCTCGACCTTGACGCGCCGGTCGCGAGCATCCTCGAGGGTTTCGCCATGGCGGACCCGGAAGTCCGCTCCCGCCTCACGACCCGGCATCTCCTGACCCATTCGGGCGGCTGGGCCGGCGATTATTTCGACGA
>DBTW01000202.1:19150-23347 GCA_002307245.1 Spirochaetaceae bacterium UBA1306
TCATCACCGGCAAGCGCTACGAGGACGCGATGCGCGAACTCGTCTTCGCGCCGCTCGGCCTCGCCTCGAGCTATTTCTATCCCGACGACGTCCTCATTACGAAGCGCTTCGTCTGCGGCCATGATAGATGGGGGGACGAGGTGCGGGTCTGCCGGCCCTGGGCCATCGGCCGGGCCGGGAATGGCGTGGGAGGAGGGGTCCTTTCGATACGGGACGTCCTAGCCTACGCGCGCTTCCACCTCAGCTCCGGACTCAATGGCTCAGGCGATCGCGTGATGGGCCGGGAAGCCGTCGAGTCCATGCGCGCGCCCCAGATCGACGCCGGCTCGAGGGGCTCGGTGGGCTTGTCCTGGTTCATCGACGAGGACGGCGGCGTGACGACCGTCGGGCATGCCGGCGCCACGAACGGGCAACAGTCGTATCTCTGCATGGTTCCGGGCGACGAGCTCGCCATCGCCCTGCTGACGAACAGCGACTCGGGCGGCATCATCACCGACAAGCTCCGCGATACGATCCTTGAGCTTTTCTACGGATGCCGCGCACCCGAGCCCGAGCCTATCCCGGCCACGCCTGACCGGCTGGCCGAGGCATCGGGCTATTATGATCAGCCTATGTCCGCCTTCACTATCTCGGCCGACGGCGGAGGCGTCACGATCCGTAGCGAGCCCCGAGGTGGCTTCCCGAAGCCGGACAGCCCCCCCGGCCCACCGGAGCCTCCCGTGCGGGGACGCCTGCTTACGCGCGACCGCATTCTCTGCCTGGACGAACCCCGGGAAGGCGCGATAGGCGACTTCATCCGCGGGCCGGACGGCAGGATCCGCTTCCTGAGGCTCGGCGGGCGGATACACCGCAAGATACGCTGAACAGGCTGGAGGGGAAAGAGAATCCCCCGAAGGAGAAGGCATAGCATGGAAGAGCTCGACGGAAAAGACCGCCCGATCATCATTGACGGGCATTGCGACACGGTGGACGACCTCGTAGGCGCGAGCTTCACCGCCCCCGATGCGCCACCGCGCAGCTTCCTCGAGCGCGGGCGCGGTCATATCGACCTGCCGCGGCTAGTCGAAGGCGGCGTCACCTGCCAGTTCATGGCGATGTTCGTCGACGACTGTTACATGTCCGACCCGCGCGGCCACACCTACAGGCTCCTCGAGGCCCTCGAGCGCGTGTTCGAGGAAACGCGGGACTTCCGCAAGGCCACGAGGGCCGTCGACATCGAGGGAGCGGCCGTCGGAGGGTACGCGACGGGGCTCCTGACGATAGAGGGAGGCGAAGCCATAGGGGATAGCCTGGACGAGCTTCGCGCCTTCTACGACCGCGGCGTGCGCCTCATGACGCTCACCTGGAACCGTCGCAACGCGATCGGGCGCGGGGCGGGAACGGGCGACCCCGCGCTCGACGGGACGGGCGGCCTTACCCCGTTCGGCCGCAAAGTCGTCGCGGAGATGGAGAGGCTCGGCATGATAGTCGACGTCTCCCACCTCGCCGACGAGACATTCGACGAGGTACTTTCACGCGTCGAGCGTCCGGTCGTGGCCTCCCACTCGAACTCGCGCGAGCTGTGCGGCCATAGGCGGAACATTACGGACGGCATGGCCGAGCGGATCGCCGAGACGGGGGGCCTCGTCGCATGCACCTTCGCCGGCATCTTCGTGGATAAGGATCCGCGCAAGGTGAGCCTCGGCCGATTCCTCGACCACATCGACCGCCTATGCTCGGTAGTCGGCGCGGACCACGTGGGCATCGGTTCGGACTTCGACGGCTTCTCGGAAGAATACGGAGTCGTGCTCGAGGACTGCTCGCATATGGGCGAGCTCAGCCGAGGGCTCGTCGAGCGCGGCTACGACGAAGGCGATATACGCAAGATAATGGGAGGCAACTGGCTGCGCGTAGTGAGGGAAATAGCCGGCTGAGCCCCTCGTATCTACCTTTTCGTCGCTTCCCCTCCGCTCGATTACGCGCACGTAGCTTTCATTTCGTAAAATCAGCTCGGTGCAATTGACTGAGTTCGACCGCTCGATATAATGGCGCCTCGACGATTCATTGCGTCGTGCGAGATCGCCGCCGAATCGTTAAGGAGTGTCCCGTGAAAACGCGTCTCACGTCGATCGCCATCGGCGCGGCCTTCCTGCTCGCAGCCGGTCCCTCTCTCTTCGGAGCCAGCTCGAAAGATTACCTCAAGATGCCCTACAACCAGGATCCGGGTACCGTCGACGTCCAGATGACCACGGAATTCTACCAGATCCCCATCAACATCTACGACAGGCTCGTGGAATGCAACACCAAGGCCGACGGGGGCACCGAATTGGTCCCGGGCCTGGCCGAGAGCTGGGACGTGTCGCCTGACGGGCTCACCTACACTTTCCATCTCCGCAAGGGAGTCAAATTCCATAACGGCGAGACCTTCAAGGCCGACGACGTCCTTTACACCTTCGATCGTATGCTCGATCCCGCCACGAAGGCCCTCAACACCGACTTCCTCGACATGATCGCCGGCGCCGACGATCGCATGGAAGGCAAAGCGTCCTCGGTGAGCGGTATCAAGGTCGTGGACGACAGCACGATCAAGATCTCGCTTTCGACCCCCTTCGCCCCCTTCATAGCCAACCTCGCCACCCCCGCGGGCTCGATCTACAACCGCAAGGCCGCGACGGCCGCCGGTAATCAATACGGCCTCGACCCGTCAAAGACCACGGGCACGGGCCCCTTCATCCTCGAGAGCTGGGTCATGAACGACACGATCAAGCTCAAGGCCAACCCGAACTACTTCCGCGGCAAGAGCGCCCTCGCGGGCATCGAATTCAAGATCATCCCCGACCCGAACACCATGCGGATGCTCTTCGAGACGGGCAAGCTCGACGTCTTCGACATCGAGTTCGCGCCCTCGCAGATGTCCTACTTCGCGTCCAGCCCCAAGTGGAAGGACAAGATCGTTTCCGGCCCGAAGGTCGGCCTGTATTTCTACTCGCTCAACGAGAGCCTTAAGCCGCTCGACGACCCGCGGGTCAGGAAAGCGCTCCAGCTCGGCATCAATCGCCAACTCATCCTGGACAAGATCTTCGGCGGACAGGGCAAGCTCGAGTACGGCATCATGCCCCACGGCCTCCTCGGCTACAACTCGGCACTCCCGGCCATCCCCTTCGACCAGAAGAAGGCGAAGGCCCTCCTCGCCGAGGCCGGCTACCCCGACGGCTTCGAGCTCGAGATCGCGCAGGAGGTCGAAAGACCGACCTCGCTCAAAGTGAACGAGACCGTCCAAGCAATGCTCGCCGAAATCGGCGTGAAGGTGAAGATCACCCAGCTGGACTCGGCCACCTATTACGCGACCCGCCAGCAAGGCAAGCTCCCCTCGTTCATGGCCGACTGGTCCGCCGATTTCAACGACCCGGACAACTTCATCTACACGTTCTTCTCGGAGCGCAATACCAAGGTTAGGTCAAGCAACTACACCAACGCCGACATATTCGCGAAAATCGAGGACGCCCGGAAGATGACCGACCAGGCGAAGAGACTCAAGCTCTACCAGGACATCGAGCGGCAGATCGCCCAGACCGACGCCGCCTGGATCCCGATGTTCGAGCTTCAGCACCTGTTCGTCGTGCAGCCTCAGGTCAAGAACTTCAAGGTAGCGTGGAACGGCTGGAGCGACATGCCGTTCTATAACGTTTCGCTCTCGGGCAAATAGTCTCCGTCGGGCCGTCCCGCCCCTCAAGGGGGGCGGCCCGCGATTCGCGAGGGTGCCGTGAAGCGATACATACTGAAGAAGCTCCTCGTCTCCATACCCGTCCTGATCGGCATGATGGCCGTCTCGTTCTTCCTACTCAACATCGTCCCGGGCGATCCTATAGTCCTCATGATGCGCGACCACTTCAGCGCCGACGTCGTGAGCCGTGTGCGGGCACAGATGCACCTCGACGACCCGGCCATAGTCCGCTTCCTGCGCTTCCTCTGGGGCGCGGTCAGGGGCGATTTCGGTGTCTCGTACAAGCTGAACAGGCCGGTTTCCTACTTGCTGCTGCAGGCCTTCCCCAATACCCTGCTGCTCGCCGTCTGCGCGGCCGTAGTCTCCTGGATCATCGGCATCCCCGCTGGCATCGTCTCGGCGGTCAAGCCGAACAGCCTCGTCGACCGGCTCTTCATGGGCTTCTCGATATTAGGCGTCTCAATGCCCGTCTTCTGGATGGGCCTGCTCTTCCA
>DBTW01000011.1:0-12553 GCA_002307245.1 Spirochaetaceae bacterium UBA1306
AACATGGTCTTCCCCGAGAACATCCCCGACTATTACCAGTCCTTCACCTCGAAGGGCCGCAACGGGCTCGTCTTCAGCCAGGCCGTGCGCGACTCGATCTTCTTCGAGTTCCACGACGTGATGAATGCGAACGCCCTGCCTCCGCTCGACCTGATACTCTGTCGGGACACCCTGTCCTTCCTCACCGCGATTGACCAAAAGAGGCTTTTAGGCGATTTTTATGATAAATTGAAGCCGAGCGGCATCGTACTCTGCGGCGCCAACGAGCGCCTGGGCGAAGGCTGGACGGCGCTGGGCTCGGGGGCCGTCGCGGCCTACCGCAAGGACTGAAGGAACCATAAGGAGCGCTGAATGAGAGTCGAATATATCAATCCATTCGTCGAGGCCGCCTTCAACGTCCTGCGGGAGGTCCTCCAATCGGACGTGCGACGCGGCGAGCTTTACCTCAAGTCGACCTCCATGCCCGTCATGGGAGTCGCGGCGATCGTGGGCCTGGCGGGCGACGTCGAGGGGCGCGTCCTCTTCGACATGGATAAGCCTACCGCCCTGAAGATCGCCTCGGCCATGAACCAGGAGGAGCTGCCCAACTTCGACGACCTCGTGAAGGCGACGATCACCGAGCTCGCCAACATGATCACGGCCCAGGCGGTAACGAAGCTCCACGACCTGGGCTTCCGCTTCGACCTCACCCCGCCCGCGATCTTCACCGGCGACAACATGGAGGTCTCCAACGCCGACGTCGAGGCCCTCATCGTCCCCATGGAGACGGGCTACGGCAAGATCGAGATCAATGTCGCCATTCGGGAGCGGGCCTGATAGCCGTCCTTGACATTTGCGGCGCATAGTTGCTATAAATTACCCGTGCTCGGGACGTCGGTCGCGGGCACGCGTTAACGGGCGGTTAGCTCAGTTGGCTAGAGCATCAGTATGACACGCTGAGGGTCACAAGTTCGACTCTTGTATCGCCCATAACCCGAAGAACCCATCCGTAAGGATGGGTTCTTTCATTGGCAGGCGATACAAGAGCGCGAACCCCGTCCCGGAAGGCCGAGACAGGATGTCGAGGCCTGGAGGGCGACTCTCGTATCGCCCAAAGAGAAGCCCCATTCTTGAATGGGGCTTTTTCTTTAGCCGAGTTCAGCTTCCGTCGCGGGCGCGGGCCTATTCCGTCTTGAACGATCCCAGGGCGGAGTCGATCTGCCTTATCGTAGACATCGTGTCCTCGGCCATCTGGGATACCTTCCGGACGCTCTCGGTCACTCCCTTGGCGCCGATCTCCATCTCCTCCATGCTGCCCTTGATCTCCGCGGTCGCCTCCCTGAGGCGGCCGATCTCGTCGAGGACCGTGTGGTTGCCGGCGCTCATCTCCTGGGAGCCGGTGCGCACCTGGGTGGTGATGTCGTTCATGGACTTGAGCGCTTCAAGGACCTGAGTCGAGCCTTCCTTCTGCTCCAGCATGGCCTGCTGCACTTCCCGGACCAGGGCGTCGGTGTCGCCGATGCGCTCCGCGACCCCCTGGAAGGCCCCCTCCGATTCTCTCGAGGAGGCGACGACTTCCTCTATGGCTTTCTGGACCTGGGCCAGCTCGTTGCGGATGGTCTTCGACTGGCCGGCGGAGGTCTCGGCGAGGCGCCTGATCTCGTCGGCGACCACCGAGAAGCCCCGGCCCGCCTCGCCCGCGTGGGCGGCCTCGATCGCGGCGTTCATCGCGAGGAGGTTGGTCTGGGAGGCAATCGTGGAGATGACCTTGTTCGCCTCGAGGAGGGCTTGGGATCGCACGGAGATCTGCTCGATCCTCTCGCGCGAGGCGGCCTGAAGGGCCTTGCCTTCCTCGGCGGCCCCGAGCAGGGCAGCGAACTGATCGGCCATCTTATCGATGGACGAAGTCACCGAGGAGATGTTGCCGACCATCTCCTCGATCGAGGCCGAGGCCTCTGTGACGCTGGCTGCCTGGTCCGCGATGAGGGACTCCAGTGAGAGGATGTTCTGGGCGATCTCCTCGACGGCGCTCGAGGACTCGGAGACGCTCGAGGCCTGGGCCTGGGTCTTCTCGCGCACGCGCACGACGTTGCTCGATATCTGCGCGACGGCCCCCGCGCTGTCGTCGGCGCTCTTCCTGAGCGATTCGCCGAGGACGCTGAGCTTGGCTTGGGCTGACTTCAGGTTCTTCATGCTCTGCGCGAGGCCGTCGCAGAAGTCGTTCACCATGCCGGATATGGAAGCCAGCTCGTCGACCGAGCCGATGGAGATCCGCTTCGTGAGGTCCTTCTCGGCCGAGGAGAGGTGGTCCAGCTGAGCGATCACCGAGCTGTAGACGATGGCCGTGTTATGGGTCCAGAGGGACACGAGGGTTATCACCACGCCCATGAAGGCGCATGCCACGACGGCCGCGGCGCCGATGATGAAGACGGAGAGGCTCCCCTTCGCCTGCATGTCCTGATAGATAATCACCGAGAGGGCGGAGGCGAAGCAGAAGGTCATGATGGTCATGAAGGTCGGGATGATGAAATTCTTGCGCTGCTGGCGCCTCTCCCGAAGCCCGTGTGGATAGTTCGCGAGGCCCTGGGCCAGCAGGACTCTCGTGCCGAGCCTGTCCGCCAGGACGAAGACGAAGGCCGAGGCGAGCATGCCCATTGAAAGGAGGTAGCAGAATAGCGCCGCCATGCTCATCTGCCGCAGGCCCAGGGCTTTGTTCATCGAGATGATGACCGCGAGATAGATGGATGCGAGGACGAGGTTCATGGCGAGGGATTTGAGCGGGGTCGCCCCGACCTTCTCGAGGCCCTTCCCTATCGCCCCAATATCGTTCCCCAGGGCCTGGAAGTCGATGGAGTATTCCTTTGCATTACGTCCGACGATCAAAACGCAGGCGAACAGGAGCACGGCCCCCGTCACGAGGACGAGGCGGAGGGGTTGGGACGCGGGAACGCCCTCAGCTCGGTAAAAGACGCAGCTGGCGGCCACGGCCCCCACGTAGGCTAGGCTCGCGGCCCCGAGAATCACACGAAAGGACATCGATTTCGAACGCATGTTTTCTCCAATATCTTTGTGGAATAACGCGATATAGAATAGCGCGGCTGGACGGATACTGCAATGCGTCGTTACGCATGGAGTTTACGTGATCACGAGCCCGGAAGACCGAAGCTCCACGAGGAGCTTACGGCCGATCTCCCGCTCGAGCTCGGTTGTAAGCTCGGCGAAGGGCCGGCCCTCGGGATCGCGGGCGAGCGCGGTCAGGACGCGGACGACGCCGTCGGCCGGACGACCGGGCGGCAGGACGAGCTCGCGGGCCTCCCCCCTGTACGCCCAGGCCAGGCGGGCGGAACCGGAACCGTCGACGCGGGCGAGGGGGAGGCCCGCTATCCAATGCGCGCGCCCGCTATCGCCCAAACCGGCCCTCGCAGCCTCCAGGCCCGCGTCGGCGGCATCGGCCAGCTCCTCGACGAGGGTTTCCCGAGGGGATGCGCTGCGGCCCCTGCCACCGCGGATCGTGGGGAGCCCCGCCTCTTCGAGCGAGGGACGGGCTCCGCGCTCGAGGCCCCGTCCGGACATCCAGGCCTCGAGGGTCGCGGACAAGGGGCCGTCGAACTCGTCGTAGCGCTCCTCGCCCGAGAAGCCCAGGTCGTTGTTCGCGAAGTCCCAGGGCCGTTCCAGCGGCTCGAGGCGGAGCCCGCGGCCGGCGAGATGGTCGGCGCGCAACCGCGAGTGCCGAGTGAGGACGAAGCGGTGCCAGAAGGCGGAGTCGACGAGCCCGGCGGCGAAGAGCTGGCGGCAGACCTCCGCGGAATCGACGATGTCGGAGCCTTCCTGCCCTGGAAAGCCGTAGATCAGGTAGGCGTGCACGAGGAGGCCGGCGCGCTTCATCGCTACCAGGGTCCCGACGAGGCCGGCGAGGTCGAAACCCTTGTCGGTCATCTCGAGCCCCCCTTCGGTGGCTATCTCGATGCCGCCCGACACGGCGACGAGGCCCGAGGCCGCGAGGTACTCGCATCGGTCTTCAGTCCAGGAGGAGTCGAAGCGGACGTTGCCCCAGAAATGGAAGGGACGCGCTCCATCGCGGGCTCGCGCCCGGTTTGCCCGGGCGAGGGCGAGGAGGGCGCCCATCGGCATGGCCTCGTCCACGAAATGGATGCCGTAGAGCCCCGTCCGTTCCGCCGCCGCGGTCGCGGCCGCCAGCAGGGGCTCAAGTCTCGCCGGGGCGTAGCCCGAGACGTAGTCGAGCTCAGTGTCGCAGAAGGCGCAGCGATGCCAGTAGCAGCCGTGGGCGAGTCGGTACTTGAGCCAGGGGGAGTCGGACCAGAGCCTATGCATGGGGTTCTCGGAGTCCGCGACTCGGAGGTAGCGGCCGAAGTCGACGTCGGAGTAGTCGGGGGCGGTCGAGGCCAGGGCCTCCACATCTTCCCGGCCGAGCCGCTCGGCCTGGTCGCAATGCGTTATGCGACGTAGTTCGGGCTCCGAGGCGGCCTCGTCCTCGGCGGGGAAGCCCGCGGCCACGACGCGTCCGTTGGCGCCCCTGAGCATGGTTCTGAAGAGCCGCTCCTGCCCCGCGCCGCCCTCGACCTCGAGGATCGAAGCTAGGGAGCCGAATCCGGAGTCGAAGGACAGGTAGTCGCAGAAGTCGAAGATGCCCGGGTCGCGGAGGCCCCGAAGCTCGGTGGAGACGTAGCCCCCGCCGAGGACGATCCGGGGCGCCTCGGCGCCGAAGGCCGCTCGCGCCGACCTGGCGCAGGCGAGGGCGCCGAGGAGGCAGCCCGGGAAGGGCACGGTGATCAGCAGGAGCCCGGGCGCGGCGCCCTCCTTTCGCCACTCGGCGTCGAGGAGTGGAGCGTAGGCGGAGTCGAGGAGAGGGGATGCGTCGAGGGCCTCGCGTACGGTCGAGAAGGACGACGCGCTCGCGGCGATGCGCTCGCCGTAGCGCACCGTGGAGAATCCCGGGTCGAGGGCGAAGGACAGGAGATCGCCCAAGTCCTCGAGGATCGCTGTAGCGAGGGACCGCGCCTCGGTCGCGTCCGGCTGCCCGCCGCGGGCGTCCAGGAAAGCCTCCGCCCGCATGCCACGCGGAAGCTCAGAGGCGCGGGTCAGGCGATGGGCGAAGGCCGGGTCGCCGCCCGCGAGGAAGGCGACGAGGCCGTCGATCCATTCCAGGTAGAGATCCTCGTAGGAAAGGTAGCGCTCGAGCTGGGATTCGGTCGCCTCGTCGGGCGCGAGTCCCGACGCGAGCGCCTCCCTGGCCGCCGCGAAGGCGGGGACCAGGCCTCGCCGGGAGAACACCGACCTGTAAAGCTCGATGGAATGGTCGACGGCTCGGCAGGCTATGCCCCTCCCGCGAAGGAAGGCCGCCAGATAATGGATGGCCGGATAGGGGGCGTTGAGCTGTGCGAAGGGAGGCTGGACGAGGAGGGCCTTCATACGCCCGAGTATAGCAGCGGCGGGCTGTCGCTGTCGCGCCGCCCGCCGCTATGCCGATCGATCGGGCCTGGATGCTACTTCACGGCGAAAGTCATGGAAGCGTATGGTCCGTGCTTCGAGCTGAGGTTCGCCGACTTGGCATAGGCGAAGGTCGCGTTCACCTGCCCCTTCCAGACGGCCGAGCTGGAGGGAATGCTAAGCTCGAGGGTCGTTGTCCCGTCGGCCGTCTTGACCGCCCATTTCTTGGTCACGAGGCTCTTGGCGTCGGCATAGAAATGGCCGACCCCGGCTTTCTCGATGAACGAGGGCTTCCCGTCGAGGATCGAGGCCATGAACAGGCGCGAGCCGTTCATTACCAAACCGCCGACCCCAATGCCTACCCAGCCAGCCGTAGATGCCTGGACCGCCATGTAAAGCGTATCGTCGGTTCCAAGGGTCGCGTACACTTTCATGCCGCGGACCGTATCTTGATACTGATATTCTCCGGCCGAGACTGTCCCGTCGGCGAGTGGTAGGGTCGCGCTTTTCGTCAGCGTCGCTTGAGCGGAGGCGCTCCCGGCGAGGGCAAGGGCCGCGATGGCTGCAAGAATGGTTCTCTTCATGGTTGACTCCTTGATGTTAAGCATATGTAATGACTCCCTTCGAATCAATCCGTAGGTGGATGATGGCGCGCGGCTCACTGAGTCACGTTCAGGACGAGGGAGCCCCTGGCCTTATGCGGCAAGAAGTAGACGGTTGAACTCGAGTAGGCGAAGAGGAGGCTCAATTTGCCTTCGACCAGCGCGGCGCTCGCGGGAAGGACGAGCTCGAGGGCCGTGGTTCCGTCCGCGGCCTTGACGGCCCATTTCTCCACGACTTTGTCTGCGGTGTTCTTGTGCGAATGGCCCGCTCCGCGATGCTCGTCGAAGACCTGCTTCGTTCCCTTGTCGTAGGCGAGGAAAAGGCGGGAGCCGTCCATCTTGCTACCGCCGACGCCGAGGGCTACCCAGCCGCCCGTCTTCGCCTGGATCGAGAGGTAAAGCTTACCGTCCGTCCCTAATGTCGCGCCGAGGCTCATGCCGGAGACCTCGGTCGCGAATTGGTATTCGCTCGACTCTACGCTACCGTCGAGGAGCGGGATCTTGTCGCTGGCGATTAGGGCGTTTTGCGCGCCGAGCGCGGAGGCTGAGACAATCAAGAAAGCGGTAAAAAAAAGGTTCCTTTTCATATATATGCTCCTTTTATATATTAATACTAATATATACGGAGCCAATCAAGGGCGGGCCTCGCTTTTTCGATCCGTGCCAACTGCTCGCGGCGAAGGATCGATCTATCCGCAGCAGGGCTTCCCCGAGCCCGAGCCGCAACTGCAGGATGGCGTAGAGCCGGTGAGCTTGCCTATGATGATAGCCGCGGCGCAGCCGACTCCAGTCGTAACGGCTATGGCGCTCGCCGGGCAGTTGCGGGCGCAGGCGCCGCATTCCATGCAGAGCTCGCGGTCCCGGATACCCGCCTTTCCCTCGCTGAGCTCGAAGACCCCATGGGGACAGACCTCGACGCACTCCCCGCAGCCCTCGCAGGCGCTGGCGTCGAGTTTCAAGGTCTCGCCGTTTTTTATGTACTTGTACTCGGTCATGTTTTCCTCCAGTTTCAGAGGCCGAAGACCCGCGAGGCTCCGCCGAGGACTATGCCGGCGAGAAGCGAGGCGGCCATGGGTATGATGGACTTCTCGACCTCCAGGCTGGCGCCGGGTTGGCAGGTATAGGTCGAGGAGCCCGTGAAGTTGAGGCTGACGAAGGCCACTACGGCCGTGCTCGCGAGGAGGACTGCCGCTCCCATCGCGAGCCCCATTCCTCCAAGGACGGTGCAAGCCAGCCCCGAGGCGAGGCCCCAGAGCGCCCCCAGGAAAGCTCCCTTTATCGAGAAAGCCTTCGTAGGCAAGGCCGGCAGCAGGGCGGGGAAGGCCAGGGCGCCGACGAACAGGGAGCCGAGGGTCGCGCACAGCAGATAGCCGAAACGGGTGCCGAAGCCCGCGTCCGCCTCGCTCGAGAGCGGCAGGGCGCCGAGAAAGGAGAGCGCGAGGGCTCCGAGCGCGAAGGGCCAGCCATGGGCCAGCTCCACCGGGGCTACGGCCATTCGATCGGCGAGGCGGAATTCGACTCGGCGCATGGCCTCGGTCTTCCGCATCCGCGCCGCGACGAAGGCCGGGATGTCGGCCGCGCGCACGGGGCCCCAAACCACGCGGAAGCTCGAGACGCGGGCGATCTCGGGGGCGGATACGCCGGATGCGCCGAGCTGCGGCAGGATGAGGAGCTTGTGCGAGACGATATCCTCGAGCCTGAGCCTCGCGATCTTGTCGAGGAGCTCGGCCGTGCCGAAAGCCCCCTTGCCCGCGGCGCACCAGACATTGACGCCCTTCGTATCCAAGACGACGATCCAGGCATCCATGCCGCCGAGTTCGTGGCGCAGCTTGTTGAAGCTCAGCTTGTAATTGGCCGTGACGAGGATGGGCGATTCGCGAATGGGCGAGCCGATCGCGTAAAGCCCGGGCGCCACTTTATAGTCGTCACGCCCTATGTCCAGGCGCATTGCCCAGTCGCCTAGGATGTCGCCCATGGATAGCTTGGGCGATACTAGGGGAACGAAGCGACCGGCGGCCTCGCGGTAGTCGACGATGTATCCCGGCGCCGGGCCCTCGAGCCTCGCATAGCCCACCAGCCCGTCCTTGGTTTCCTTTCGCAACGGCTTGAATTCCATGTTCCTAGGCCTTCCCTTTCGCCCGGATCGGGCAGCAGGGCTCGACGGCGAGGCGCTTCGCCCGGATAGCCTTCGCCAGGAAGGCGACGTTCTCGGCGATGGCCGCCCGCCGATCATCGTCGGCTTCCGAAAGCACGCTCTCGTAGTACTCGTCGCAAGAGCCGTCGATATAGTCGACCTTGCCCTTGCCGAGGGCCGTGAGGCAGAGGACGGACTTGCGCCTATTGGCCGGATTCTCGGCCCTGGTCGCGAGTCCCGCCTTTACTAGGCCGTCGACGGCCCTGCTCATGGTGCTGGGATCGAGCTCGATGGCCTCGGCCAGCTCGCCTACGCTGGCCGCGCCTCGCGAGTCCATCTCGAGGAGGATATGGCATTGGGCGCTCGTGATCCCGCAGCATTCCGTCTGCGAGGCGAGGGAGAGCTCGACCTCGCGCTCGAGGAACCTTAAGGCACGGCGGAAATCGCGGATCGAGCCGGGACTCCGACTTGGCGGAGAAGTTTTGGTTTTCATATGTAATATGCATATATTGTATGACGCATTATATGTCAAGACAAAATTAGGCGGTTTTTTTCTCTTCCATCGTCCGCTATCCCGCCTCGGCTTGATTATATGGGAGACAGGAGCTTAAATAAGGCATGGCGAAGACCGTTTTCGTGGTGGACGGGATGGGCGGCGGGATAGGCTCCCAGATCGTGGCGCGCATCCGAAAGGAATCGCGCGCCGACCTTGTCCTCGTAGGTATCGCGACGAACGCGGTAGCCGCCCAGCGGATGGTGGAGGCAGGGGCCTCGCGCGCCGCCTCGGGCGAGAACGCCTTCCGCGTCTCCTTGCCTGAAGCCGACGTCGTGATCGGCCCCATCGGAATAGTCCTGCCGAACTCGATGATGGGCGAGCTCACGGCGGCCATGGCCGAGGCTGTCCTCGCCTCGCGCGCCAAGAAGATACTCCTGCCCCTCGCTCAATCGCACGTATGCCTCGTGGGCCTTGCCATGCGCAACGTGGGCGAGCTCATCGACGAGGCTATGGTCCTGCTCTCCCGCGCCCTCGAGGAATGAACTCGGGTTGACCCTCCCCGGGGACGCACTTATAATACTCTGCGTCGGCTAGAAGCCGGCTTCGCGAGCTCGAACGAATTCGGGCGCCTGTCCGCCGTTACTAGACCATTGGCATTCGCCCTCGAAGGGCTTATAGGGAGTCGAACCCCTCATAATCCGCAAGGAGAGCGTATGCACATTCCCGATAACTACTTAAGCCCGGCCACCTGCGCCGTCATGGCCATCGCCGTCGCGCCCATATGGGCGCTGTCCGTGAAGAAAGTCGCCAAGGACACTCCTCGTGAGAAGATCCCCCTTCTCGGTATCGGCGCGGCCTTCTCTTTCCTGATAATGATGCTCAATGTCCCGCTTCCGGGAGGAACGACGGGGCATGCCGTGGGAGGCGCCCTCCTCGGCGCGCTCCTCGGGCCCTACGCGGCCTGCATCTCGATCAGCGTGGCCCTGCTCATTCAGGCCCTCGTCTTCGGCGACGGAGGCATCCTGTCCTTCGGCGCCAACTGCTTCAACATGGCCTTCGTCATTCCATTCGCAGGCTATGCCATTTACAAGTTCATCAAGGACAGGACCAAGTCGAGGAAGATCGAATTGACGGGCCTCGCTATCGCCTCGTACATCGCGATCAACCTCGCGGCCCTTTGCGCCGCCGTGGAGTTCGGCCTTCAGCCCATGATCGCGAAGGACGCCGCGGGCCTGCCGCTCTACTGTCCCTATCCGCTCTCGGTGGCGATACCGGCCATGCTGATCCCCCATCTTGCGGTAGCCGGCGTCCTCGAGGCGGCGTTCTCTGTGGCCATTTTCGCCTTTGTCGCGAAGGCCTCTCCCGGGACGATTTACGCGGGCTCGCCGACGAGGACCAAGCCGCTCTACGCCCTCGTCGTGGGGCTTATTGCCGCCTCGCCGCTTGGCCTCCTCGCAGCGGGGACCGCCTGGGGCGAATGGGGAGCCGATGAGATCAAGGACGTAGTCAACGGGGGCGCGTCCCTCGGCTTCGTGCCCGCGGGCATGGAGAAAGGTTTCGGCTTCGAGGCCCCCATGCCCGATTACGCGATAAACGGCGTACCGGAGATCGTGGGCTATATCTTCTCGGCCTTGATCGGCGTCGCCCTCGTGATCATCCTCTTCAAGCTTCTCGGCCTCGCCAAGAAGCCCGGCGCCGCGAAAGCGGAGGCTTAGTGGGTTCGAGTATCGAAATCGTCCCGGCCTGGCTCGCGGCGAGCGATCGCTACGAGCCGGCCCTAGGGCGAGGGCCCCGAGGCAGGGGGCGCTTCGTCGAGGAGAGCCTCCTGTCGATCCTGTCCGCCCTATCGGCCCTCCGCGAGAGACCGAGCGCGGTGCGGCGCCGCGAGCGCCTCAGGCCCGAGCTCAAGCTCGCCTCGGCCTTCCTCATCATACTCCTCGTCTCCCTCTCGAGGTCCCTCCTTTTTATAGAGGCCGCGACTGCCTGCGAGCTCGTGTTACTCTGCCTTCTCCCCGGCGAGCTCGTAGCGCGAATCCTCCGGAAGGTCCTGGCCGCGGGCCTCTTCGCCCTCGCGATCTTCCTGCCCGCCTTTGTCGCGGGCTCCGGCCCGGGGGTCCCGATCCTCCTGGCGAAGGTCCTTCTGGCCATGCTGGCGGCCGCCCTATTCTCCGCGACCACGCCCTGGCCCTCCGTCACCGAGGCCTTCGCCGCGCTCCGCGTGCCGGACCTGTTCGTGATGACCCTGGACATGGCCGTCAAATACATACACCTGCTCGGCGGCCTCCTGGGCGACATGCTCCAGGCTCTCAAGTTACGCTCCGTGGGCCGAGACGAGAGACGGATGAACTCCCTGGGCTCTCTCGCGGGCAAGCTCTTCCTCAAGTCGAAGGAGGCGGTCGAAATCCAGGCCCAGGCGATGGAATGCCGCTGCTTCTCCGGATCCTATTGCGGCGGCCGGCGGTCGCGCCCCTCGTGGGCCGACGCCGTGCTCGCGGCGGCCGATCTCGCGTTGGTCGCCGCCTTCGTCCTCTTCGGGAGGGCCTCATGATCGAGCTCCGCGGCCTGGGCTTCGACTATCCCGAGGCGAGCGTGCTCTCCGGCCTCGACCTCGAGATCGGTGCCGGAGAGTCTCTCGCCCTCATCGGACCCAACGGCTCCGGCAAGTCGACCCTGCTCAAGCTCATGTGCGGCCTCTTCCCGCCCACGCGAGGCTCCTACTTTTTCGACGGCGCCGCCATCACGAAGTCGAGCCTCTCCGACGCGCGCTTCGCCAAGTCCTTCCATCGGCGCGTAGGCCTGCTCTTCCAGGACTCCGACGCCCAGCTCTTCTGCGGCTCGGTATACGACGAGATCGCCTTCGGCCCGCGCCAGATGGGACTCTCCGACGAGGAGGTGGGCGGGCGGGTCGAAGACCTCTTGTCCCTCTTCAAGCTCGAGGGCCTGTCCTCGCGCGTGCCCTACCACCTAAGCGGCGGCGAGAAGCGCAAGGTGGCCCTCGCGAGCGTCCTGGCCCTCAACCCGGACGCGATCTGCCTCGACGAGCCGATGGGCGGCCTCGACCCCAAGACCAAGCGCGCCTTGCGCGAGCTCGTCGAGTCGCTCAACGCGTCGGGTAAGACGGTCATCTGCGCGACCCACGACTTCGAGTACGTCGAGGGCATGTTCTCCCGCGCCGTGGTGCTCTCGAAGGAGGGTCGCATCGCGCGGGACGCCCCCTACGCCGAGACGATAGCCGACCGCGCCTTCCTCGAGTCGATGAACATCGTATGAAGGAGAAGCCATGACGATTGAAGAAAAGCGCGCCCGCCTCGGCGAGATACTGCGGGGCTACGGCAAGGCCGCCGTGGCCTTCTCGGGCGGGGTGGACAGCTCCTTCCTGTGCGCGGCGGCTCGCGAAGAGCTCGGCGACGGCGCCATCGCCGTGACGATCGTCTCTCCCATGCTGCCTGCGAGCGAGCTAGGCGACGCGAGGAGGGTGGCCGCCCTGGTGGGCATCCGCCACGTCCTGGTCCAGTCCGCGGAGATCGAGGAGGCGGTGGCGGCCAATCCCAAGGACCGCTGCTATCACTGCAAGAAGCGCGAGTTCGGATCCATAGCCCGCGCCGCACGGGAGTCCGGCGTCTCCATCGTCCTCGACGGCACGAACGTCGACGACGAGGGCGACTACCGCCCGGGCATGAGGGCTATCGCCGAGCTCGGCGTGGCCAGCCCCCTGCGCGAGGCTGGCTTGGGCAAGGAGGAGATCCGCGAGCTCTCTCGCCGCCTCGGCCTACCCACGGCGGAGAAGCCCGCCTTCGCCTGCCTCGCCTCGCGCATCCCATACGGAGAGCGCATCGACGCCGCCAAGCTCGGCCGCGTGGAGAAGGCCGAGGACTACCTGCGCGGCCTGGGCCT
>DBTW01000011.1:12953-32094 GCA_002307245.1 Spirochaetaceae bacterium UBA1306
CTCGACCTCGCGGGCTATCGCCGCGGCAGCCTCAACAAGGAAATCGGCGAGGGGAGGCCATAGCCCATGTCGCGAATCGAGAGGATCCTCTACTTCGACTGCTTCTCGGGCATCTGCGGCGACATGACCTTGGGTGCGTTAGTCGACCTAGGAGTCCCCGAGGAGCATCTTCGCTCGGAGCTGGGAAGGCTGGGCCTGCCCGGATGGAAGCTGCGCTTCGCGCATGACTCGAAGCACGGCATCGGGGGGACTCGGGCTGACGTCGACCTCGCGCCGACCCCGGCCAGGCCGGGCAGCCTGCTCTCGCCGCCCGCGGCCGGAGCCTCGCTCTCGGGCGGCCATGGCCATCGAGCCTGGCGCGACATCCGGGGCATGATCGAAGCCTGCGGCCTCGCCGAGGGGGCCAAGGCGCGGGCGCTGGCGATATTCGGCCGACTGGCCGAGGCGGAAGCCCATGTGCACGGCACGAGCGTCGAGGAGGTCTCCTTCCACGAAGTGGGCGCGGTCGACTCGATCGTGGACATCGTCGGGGCGGCGATCTGCCTCGAGTACCTCAGGCCCGACCGGGTGCTCTGCGGACGGATCGAGCTCGGGGGCGGTTTCGTGAAGTGCCAGCATGGGCTCATCCCCGTGCCGGCCCCCGCCGTGGCCGAGCTCCTGCGGGGCATTCCCGTGAGGAGCGGGGCCGTGCAGAAGGAGACCACCACGCCCACGGGCGCGGCGATACTCGCGGCCTCGGTCGACGAGTTCACGGAGGACATGGGCTTCCGGATCCTGCGAACGGCCTATGGAGTGGGTCATCGCGATACCGAGATCCCGAACCTGTTGCGCGTGTTCCTGGGCGAGCGCGAGGCCGCAGTCCCGGGGACGCAGGCGGCGCGCGGCGGATCGGGGCGAGGCGCCGCCGAGGGCGTCCTCCTCGAGTGCAACATCGACGACATGAGCCCCGAGTCCCACGGCCATGTCCTGGAGCGGCTCTTCGCCGCCGGGGCCGACGACGCCTGGATCACGCCCATCGTGATGAAGAAGAACCGCTCGGCCATCGCCTTATCGGCGATCTGCGCGATCGATAAGGAAGAGCCGCTGGCCGAGGCCATCCTCCGGGAGACGACGAGCTTCGGCCTGCGCCGCTCGTACTTCCTGAAGACCGCCCTGGAGAGGAGCTCGAGGACCGTGGCAACGAGCCTGGGCGAGGTCCGCGTGAAGACGGCTTTCCTGGGCGGATCGGCGCTCAAGTCCAAGCCTGAGTACGAGGACCTGCGCAGGATCGCCGACGAGCGGGGCCTGAGCGTCCTGGCCGTGCGCGAGGCCATCGGAAAGGAGCTGTCATGAACAAAGATCGCATAACGTCGATACTGGAGGGCTATAGGTCCGGGGCCCTGGGCATGGAGGCCGCCCTCGAGGCCTTCAAGGGCTTCCCGACCGCCGACCTGGGCTACGCCAAGATAGATACCCAGCGCGAACTCCGCGTCGGTTTTCCCGAGGTCGTGTATTGCGCGGGGAAGACTCCGGACCAGGTTCGCGGCATCGTGGGGGAGCTCCTCGGGCGCGGCTGTTCGGTCCTCGCGACGAGGGCCTCCGAGGAGCACTTCGCCGCGCTCGCCGGCTTCGGGGAGCGGCTGCTGCTCGATCGCGTGTCGCGGACGGCCCGCAGCGCGCCCGCCCCCGGAGCCGGGGCCCAGGCGGGCTCGGGCCTCGTGGCCGTGGTCTGCGCCGGCACTTCGGACCTCCCCGTCGCCGAGGAGGCGGCCGTCACGGCCGAGGCTTGCGGCGCAAGCGTCCTCCGCGTCGTGGACGTCGGCGTGGCGGGGATCCATCGCCTGCTGGAGAGGGTCGGCGAGATCCGGAAGGCCGACGCCGTAATAGCCGTGGCCGGCATGGAGGGAGCCCTCGCGAGCGTGCTGGGCGGCCTCGTGGCAGCGCCCGTAATCGCCGTGCCCACGAGCGTGGGCTACGGCGCGAGCTTCGGGGGCCTGGCGGCCCTCCTCGCGATGCTCAATAGCTGCGCGGCCGGCGTGTCGGTCGTGAACATCGATAACGGCTTCGGCGCCGGATACCAGGCCGCGTTGATCGCCCGGAGGGCGGTCGGGCCTTGACGAGGGGCATGCGATCCGGGTATAAAACTACCCGTTCCGAGCCGCTGTAGCTCAGTTGGTAGAGCAATGGACTGAAAATCCATGTGTCAACAGTTCAATTCTGTTCGGCGGCAGCAAGGCCGATCCTGCGGGATCGGCCTTTTCGTCTCCGGCCGCCTTTTCGCTCGGCATCGCGGTCGATATACTCGAAAGCATGAAGATACTCGTCGTAGGCGGCGCGGGCTACATCGGTAGCCATGTCGCGCGGGAATTCCTCGATTCTGGCCATGAAGTCACCGTTTTCGACGACCTGTCCACGGGGCGGAGGGAAAACCTCTTCCCCGAGGCGCGGTTCGTCGAGGGGAACCTCCACCAGTACCCGACCCTGCTCCGGGCGATGGAGGGGCAGGACGCGACGATCTACCTGGCCGCCGCCAAGGCCGCCGGCGAGTCCATGCTCAAGCCCGAGAAGTACTCGGTCCAGAACATCTGCGGCGCTGTGAACATGGTCAACGCGGCCGTGGAAGCCGGAGTCGAGAAGCTCGTGTTCTCCTCGTCGGCGGCCACCTACGGGGCGCCCCGGTACCTGCCGATAGACGAGAAGCACCCTACCGAGCCCGAGAACTACTACGGCTTCACCAAGCTGGAGATCGAGCGGATCCTGGGCTGGTACGACGAGCTCAAGGGCCTTCGCTACGCGGCCCTCCGCTATTTCAACGCGGCCGGCTATGATACGAAGGGCAGGATCTCGGGCCTCGAGGTCAATCCCGGCAACCTGATCCCCCGCGTAATGGAAGTCGCGATCGGCATGAAGGGCGAGCTCGAGGTCTACGGGAGCGATTACGACACGCCCGACGGCACCTGCATCCGCGATTACGTGCACGTGAACGACCTCGCCCGAGGGCACGTGGCCGCCCTCGGCTGGATAGCGAAGAACGACAGGAGCCTCGTCGCGAACCTCGGCTCCGGGAAGGGGCTCTCCGTGCTCGAGATCATCGAGGCGGCGCGCAGGATCACGGGCAGGCCCATCCCCGTGAAGATGTCCGGGCGGCGGCCCGGCGACCCGGCCTGCCTCTACGCCAGCTCCGCCCTGGCCAAGGAACTCCTCGGCTGGGAGGCCCGCGACTCTAGCGCCGAGGTCCTCCTGGAGACGACCTGGGCAGCCTACAAGAAGCACGTGTGAGACACGAAAGGAACGATAGCGTATGACCCTCAAGGACAAGGCCTTCAAATGGCTCGAAGGCTCGGTCGGCGGCATCGTCGAGCTCGAGTCCGCGCTAACCTCGATACCCGCCATAGCTCCCGAGTCGGGCGGCCAGGGCGAGATGCGGAAGGCCGAGACCCTGATCGGCTGGCTTGGCGCCAAGGGCATCCACGAGATCGAGCGCTACGACGCGCCCGACTCGCGCGTGCCCGGTGGGAGACGCCCTAATATCGTCGCGACCATCCCGGGCCTCAGCGACTCGGGCAGGATTTGGATCATGAGCCATCTCGACGTAGTGCCCGAGGGCGACCGCTCGATGTGGAAGACCGATCCCTTCAAAGTCGTATTCAAGGACGGGCGCGTCTATGGGCGCGGCGTAGAGGACAACCAGCAGGGCCTGGTCGGCTCGATCTTCGCGGCCCTCGCGGTCATGGCGGGCGGCGGGATGCCCCTCCACACCGTGAAGCTCCTCTTCGTGGCCGACGAGGAAGTGGGCTCGGCCTACGGCATCCAGTACCTGCTCAAGACACAGAAGCTATTCCGGCCCGACGACGTGATCATCATCCCCGACGGGGGTAACGCCCAGGGCACCGAGATCGAGGTGGCCGAGAAGAACCTGTGCTGGATCAAGATCGTCACCAAGGGCAAGCAGTGCCACGGCTCCACCCCCGACGAGGGCGCGAACGCCTTCCTCGCCGCCTGCGAGCTGGCCCTCCGAGTGCACGACCTCGAGCGCACGGTCTTCACCGCCCGCGATCCCCTGTTCTCGCCCGACCGCACGACCCTGTCTCCGACCAAGAAGGAGGCCAACGTCCCCAACATCAACACGATCCCGGGCGACGACGCCTTCTGCTTCGATATGCGCATACTCCCCCAGTACCCGATCGACTCGGTCCTCGCCGAGGTTTCCAAGGTCATGAGGGAGGTCGAGGCCAAGCACGGCGTGACGATGAGCTACGAGATCGCCCAGCGCAACGAGTCCAAGGCGACCGCGCCGGACGCGCCCGTCGTGACCAAGCTGGCGAGGGCCGTGAAGGAAGTCTACGGCGTGGACGCGAAGCCCATCGGCATAGGCGGCGGCACCGTGGGCGCCTACCTGCGCAACGAGGGCTTCGACTGCGTCGTCTGGGCGAGGCTCGAGGAGACTGCCCACCAGCCCAACGAGAACGCCAAGATCGAGAATATCATCGGCGACGCCAAGGTTTTCGCGACGCTCATGCTCGAGGAATAGCCCGGGACCCTCGCCTCAGAAGTCCAGGACGACCACTACCTTGCCCCGGCGCAGGAGCTCCCTGTTGCCGGGGCTCGACATTATCCGGAGCGCGTCGTCGCGCGAGATGACGAAATCGGTCCGATCGTCCCCGAAGAGCTCGAGGGCGGCGACGCGCATCGGGTCGCCCCCGACGCGCCTGCCCGCGTCCACGCCGACCGCGGTCGCGTAGCCCAGTACCCCGCCCTCGCCCCGGCCGCCCTCGCCCCGGCCGGCGAGGACCTCCGGCTCGACGAGGCTCCTGTCCAGGACGAGGCCCATCTCGTCATCGTAGATCCTCGGGAAGAGGCAGGGCGCGGCCTTGCCTTCGATGGCCTCGCCATGGACGGGCAGGCTCCCCTTGGCGTAGATCACGATGCCCGTGTAATCCCGCGTCGGCCGTTCCTCGAGGGGGGCGCGGATCGGCGAGGGCCGGGCGCCCGAGAGGAAGAGGGCTGCCACCTCGTCTAGGCCCAGCTCGTAGACGGCCGTGAAGGAGCGCATGTCCTTCGAGAAGGTGGAGGCCTCGACCCGCGCGATGCCCGCCAGGGCCACCAGGGCGGAGGGATCGAAGCTGCCGTCGGCCACTGCGTCCCCGACGGTCCTGTAGGAATCGGCTTGGATGGAGAAGACGGCGTCCTTGGCGAGCCCGGCGACGTCCCGCTCCATCATGCGCTCGGCCTCGAGCCTGCCCTGGGGGAGCCGGAGGCCGGCGGCGACCAGGTCGAGCTTGACCTCGAGCCCGATGGTCCTGGCCTTCCAGTCGATTTTCGCGCTCGTCGCGTAGAAGCCCTGCGCGCCGGCCGCGGAGAGGCAGGCGAGAGCGAGGATGGCCGCCGCGAGGGATCGTCGGATGGTGGTTTTCGATGTTTTCATGGCGTCGCCTTAAGTATCGGCACGCGGAGACTCCGACCTTCGCGGATCACGGAGGAGAGGCTGAGTCCGTTGCGCTCGGCGAGGAGCTCGGGCTGGACTTCGTAGCGCAGGGAAATGCTCCAAAGCGTATCGCCCTTGGCTACCACGTAGGAGCCGGTGAACTCGGGGGCCTCGCCGGCCTCGGCCTCGGGCTCTGGCGGAGGGGCGTCCTTGAGGGCGGGGACGACGATGACCTGGCCGAGGCCGATGCGGTCGGCCTTGAGGCCCGGATTCGAGTCGATTATGGTTGCCAGCGGCGTGCCGTAGCGGCGAGCGATGCCCGACATGGTATCGCCCGAGCGGACCGTGTGGAGGTAATAGCGGATAAGCTTCCGCGTCGTATCGCTCACGACGGCGCGGACCGCCTCTGCGGCGGCCGCCGGTACTTTCAGGGCATAGGCCTTGCCCGGCGGCGTCACGCCGTAGCGGAGCTCGGGGTTCGCGTCCCGGAGGACGGCGAGGGAGATCCCGGCCTCCTCGGACAGGAGCTTAAGGTCGACCGGACGGCCGGGCGAAACCGCCTCCCAGGCAGCGGGCTCGTCCCAGGCCGGCTCCAGGCCGTTTCGGCCGGGGTAGCGGAGGATCGAGGCTACGGCGAGGAATTTGGGCACGTAGGCCGCCGTCTCGGACTTGAGGAGGCCTCGCTTGCGAAGCTCCCAGTAATCCGGGGCCTCGGCGCCTGCCTTCCTGGCCGCGGCGAGCGCGCGGGAGACGGCGCCCGCGCCGCAGTTGTAGGCCGCGAGGGCGAGGTCCCAATCGCCGAAAGCGGCGTAGTTGTCGGCCAGCTTTCGGAGGGCCCCGTCGGTGCTCTTCATGAAGTCCCGGCGCTCGTCCACCCAGTCGTCGATCTTCATGCCGTAGCCGGCGATCGAGTTGCGCATGAACTGCCACAGGCCGGCTGCCCCGCTCCTGGAGACGTTGCGCGACGAATACTCGGACTCGATGACGGGCAGGAAGGCGAGCTCGTCGGGGAGGCCGTAGTACCTGATGCGCTCCTCGACGTAGGGCAGGTAAGGCTTCGCCCTGGACATGATGGCCGCGAGCCATTTCCTGCCGTCGTCGCTGAGGTAGGCGGTCCTCAGGGACTCGAACCGTTCCTCGCCCCAAGGCATCGGGATGCCGTAGTCCGGCTCCGAGGCGTGGCTCCTGGCCGGCGGGCCGGCCTCGCCCCAGGGGGCCCTCTCGCCCCCGGACGAGAGGGCGGTGCGTCGGGGCATGGCCTGGACCGAGGCGTCCTGGGCGGGCAGGGCATCGGCCCCCGAGGGCGAAGGCGTCGCGAACAGGAAGGCCGCCAGGGGGCAGGCGAGGAGCGCGGCCCGAGTCGGGGATCGGCGCCTCGAGGAATATCGCGCATCGTGCGAAAGCATCAGGGCCTCTCTCCGAAATAGATTCCCGCCCATTCCCAGCTGCCGTGAAGTTCGGGATCCGCGGGGAAGAACAGCTTGCGGAAGCAAAAGTACCAGGTAGGTATCTTATCGGCCCAACCCCAGGTCTTTAAATAGGCTTCGCGCCCGCCCGGCTCCATTTCCGTCGCCTCCGCCGCCGAAATCCTTCCTCCCGACATCGATTCGCCGAAATCCATGAAGGAACGGGAATCCTCCTCGGCCCCGCCCCAGGCCGAGGCGAAGAAGCCGACCTTGGCGCGATAGCCGCGGAGCCTGCTCGAATCGCCGGCCGCGAGGGCCGAGCGGATCCTCGTTGCGAGGGCCTGGAGGTCGCGGTCGGTCCAGTCCTTCGGGCTGTTATAGAGGTCGACCATGCTCCGGGCGTAGCGGAAGGCGTCGGGATAGCCCGGAACGGAGCTGCGCAGGTAGGGCAGGAATTCCGAATAGGCCTTGATCGCGAGGTCCCAGTCGCCTTCGCGCTCGTACTCCTTGGCGAGGAGGAAGAGGTAGCGGCCCTGGTCTCCGTCGTCGGGGAAACGCGAGAGGAGGGACTTGTAATAACCGATGCGGCGCTCCGGCGAATCGACTATCTCGATGAGCCTGTCGAGGCAGTCCCGATGCATGGAGCGCCCGTCGACGGACTCGTCCGGCCATTCTCCGAGGATGCGGTCGTAATAGATGGCCGCTATCGGCGCCGAGCCGGCCTTCTCGTAGGCGTAGGCCGCGGTGTAGAGGTACCAGGCGCCATAGGGATCGGCCGACGCGCCATCCGCCCTCGGGGCCGTCTCGGGCATGCTCGAGAGGAGGGAGGACAGGCGGCCGTATTCGTGCAGCTTGGCGAGGCTCGAGGCCGCTTGCCGGGCTATGGCGAAGCGCATGGCGGGATCGGATTCCCCTCGAAGCATCCCAAGGAGCTCGTCGAGCTCCCGCCGGTCCGAGGCCGAGGGGGATCCGCGGGGGGCGCAGGACTGCAGCGCGAGGCCAGCGGCGAAAAGGGCCGCGGCGAGGAGGGCGGCCGCTGCCCGGAGGCCTCTCCGGCTCGGCATGCCGGTAAGGATAACACGCGGTCTTTTCCATTGGCAAGATCGGACTCTTTCTGTACAATCACAGTACGCATGAATCAGCGCCGATCTCGTTCCGATGACATCCTCTTCATCTCGGCCCTAGTGGCGATCCTGCTGGGAGTGATCTTCCTCCTGTATACGACCAAGGCTTTTAGCGGCGCACTCCACGCCTGGCCCATCCTGATCATCGCCGCCGGCGGGGTTTCCCTCTACGTATCCATAGTCCGCAAGGCGTCCTTCTATTTCCTTTTCATCGGCCTCCTCTTCGCCGTCGAGGGGGTCTTCCTCCTAGTCTCCGTCATCCTCGAATGGCCCATCGCCAGGATCTGGCCGCTCTGCATGGTGCTCGCCGGCGCCGCGGGCACCGTTTCCGGCCTCATGGCCCAGAAGCGGATCAAGGCCTTCTACGTGGTCCCTTCCTTCGGCTTCATATTCTTGGGCCTCGCATTCGCCCTCTTCTCCTTCGGTTTGGTCCGGGTGCGCTTCATCAGCTTCATCGCGGTATGGTGGCCTTGCCTCCTCATTGCCGGCGGCATAGCCCTCTTTTTCGCGTACGGGGTCTCGAGGCGGACCTCGTCGCGGTCGGAGCGGGGGCGCGATCCCTCTTCGGGGCCATGAGTCCCGGATCGCGCCGCGCCTCGGCGCGCCCCGCGCTACGCCTCGTCGCGACGATTTTCGTCTCCCTCCCGCTGATCGCGTCCTGCGCCTCCAAGCCCAAGGCGGCCATCGCCCCGGCCTTTTCCTCTGCCACGGCCTCGCCCGTCGCCCAATCCGCGACGCCGGTCCTCCCTGCGCTTCAGGACCTGGCCCCGGCCCAGCCCGCGGCCCAAGTAGAGGCCACGGTTTCGGGCAACGCGCCCGTCGCCGGGCCCGCGCAGGCGGGAGGCACGGCCCTCAAGACCGCCGACCCCGCAGAGCTCGCTCGCGGCCGCGAGGATCGCGAGGCGATCGAGACCTCTATCGTCTTCGGCTCGCCCTCGGCGCTCGCCCGAGCCAAGGATTTGGCCGCCAAGCCCTCGGCTCTCAAGGCCGATGAATCGGCCGCCCTCGCGGCCATCGCGGCGGGGGTCTCCGCCCTCGCCTACCCCGAGGAACCCGCGGCCCAGCAGCCGAAGCCGGCGATGGAGGGCCTGTCGGCCCTCTCGATCGGCCTGCTGCAGGCCTTGAGCGACGCCTCGGCCGGCCGCTTCCCCGCCGTGCCCCCGGAGGCCGCCGGCACCTCCCTCGGGGAGCTCATACCGGCCCTCGTCGTATTCGTCTCCGATTCGAGCGACTCCTCCAGGAGGGCCTTCGACGCCCTCGATCGCTTCGCGCGCCTCGGCGCGCCGTCGATCATGCCGAGCCTCCTCCGGGGCGTCGACGCCGAGCGCCGCGGCGATTGGCAGGGCGCGCTCGGGCTCTACCGCTCGGCCCTAGCGATAGCGCCCGACGCCTGGAGCGCCTCCCTCGGGTCGGCTCGGGCCTTGCTCGCCCAGAAGCGCTTCGCCGACGCCCTCGCCGCCCTCACGCCCCTCGCGAAGGGCCACGCGGGCCTCGCATCCTTCGATAGGCCCTTCGCCCTCGCCCTGTACGCGATCGGGCGCTACGCCGAGGCCGAGCCCTACGTCGCGCGGGTCCTCACGCGCGATCCCCAGGATTCGAGGTTCATCCTCATGCGGGCGCGCCTCCTCGTCAGGTCGAAGGCCTATCCTCAGGCCTTGCCCCTCCTCGACGCCTACGGCACCGTCGACCCCTCGAACCGGCTCTACCTCCTCCTGCGAAGCCTAGAGTGCGAGGGCCTGCGCACTCGCGAAGAGGCCCTCAAGTGGGCGCGCCGCGGCCTCGCGGCCTACCCCGACGATCCCGAGCTCCTGGCCGCCGCGGCCCGCTTGCTCTACGCCGGCCCGGCCTTCGGGCGCGAGGAGGCGCGGGTCCTGGCTTCCCGCGCCTGCGAGCTGACGGCCGCCGGCTCCGTCGCAGCGACGGACTCAGACGCCGAGTCCTCGTCCTCGATCCAGGCCGCGCGCGCCGCCGCCGGCGTGGAGGCGTCTCGGATCCTGGCCCTCGACTCGGCCGCCCGATACAAGTGGTCCGATGCCGCGGCCAGCCTCGAGCGCGCGGGTGCGGCCTTCGAGGACAAGGCCCTCGCCGCCCGCATCCTCCTGAAATCGGGCAACGCGCGCGGCTCCCTCGACTATGCCGCGGCCTGGCGCCGATCCGAGCCGGCCTCCGAGGCCGCGACCGAGGCCTATCTGCGCGCCCTCATCGCGACCGGCGACGAGAAGGCGGCCCAGGAAGCCATCGCCCGGCTCTTGCCCGGGACGATATCCGCCCCCTATCGATCCGTGCTTTATTTCCTGCAGTCCAAGCTCCAGAAATCGGATGAGGCGGCGCTCACGCTTCTCCGCTCGGCCCTCGTCGAGAACGCCGACAACCCCGAGGCTCTCGCCGCCGTCTCGGACATCCAGCTGAGGCGCAAGGACCTTCCTAAGGCGCGCTTCTACCTAAAGCAGGCCATAGCCCTCGATCCGGACGACCCCGAGCTCGAGGCGCGGCAGAAGAAGCTCGACGAGCTCACGGCCCCATGAGGGCCCATCCGCCGGTCTTCGATCGTTCGATCGCCGATTTCCTCGAGGGCGTATACGCGGCCTGCAACCTCCCCGGCCGGCTTAAGCGCGATCCCCTGGCCGTCGTGAAGCGCTACCCCGACCCGGACGACCGAGAGCTCGCAGCCCTCGTCTGCTCCACCCTCGCCTTCGGCTCGGTCGACCTCATCGTCCGCGCCTGCGACTCGGCCCTCGCGCCCCTCGGCGATAGGCCGGCCCTAGCCCTGGCGGCGATGCGGCCGGCAGAACTGCGCGAAGCCTGGTCGGGCTTCCAGTATCGATACTGCTTTCCCGCGGACATGATGGCGCTGATGCGGGCCATCCGGCGGGGACGGGAGGAACGGGGTTCCCTGGAGGGGCTCTTCCTGGCCGGCGACCTGGGCGGGCCCGACGTCATCGACGCGTTAGGCGAATTCGTGCGCGCCCTGAAGCGCCTGGCCGTCGACCGCGGCGGCGCGGGCATCCGCGAGAACCTCCTTCCCGACCCCGCGAAGGGCAGCGCCTGCAAGCGGCTCCTGCTCTGTCTGCGCTGGCTCGTCAGGGAGGACGCGGTGGACCCGGGAGGATGGGCGCGCGTCGACCGGGCGCGGCTCGTGGTCCCCCTCGACCTGCACATGACCCGCGTGTGCGCTGACCGCCTAGGGTTCATAGAGAGCCCGCGCGCGACCCTATCCAACGCCCTGCGCGCCACCGAGGCCTTCAGGCTTTATTCGCCCGAGGACCCCGTGAGGTACGATTTCGCCCTGACGAGGCCCGGCATAGACCCCGAGCCGGGCGACGAGCGCTTTGGATGCGCTTGATTCGGAAGGCTCGGATGGGGCCCCTTCCTTCAGCCGCCCTTTCGGCTGGAATTCCGGCGTGTAGCGCCTATACTTGCTATTGGGAAAGTTCCGCCTCTGCCTTCGGCGACGAAAGGAGGGACGTCATGGACGCATCAAGGATCATGGGCGACGAGCTCGAGAAGCTCGTCGATCGCCATATCGAGCTCTGCGAGCTTTTCGACGGGACCAGGTTGCCCAAGCGGCCGGCCGCGCCCTTGCTCATGACCATGTCGGACGGGAAGGCCTCCGCCCAATGTCTCTCGGATCTCGCCGAGCGTGCCTTCGCCGCCTATGAGGCTCCGGGCTTCGCCCAGGACCCGATCGTCTACTCCCTGCGGATCTTCCTCGCCGAAGCTATCGCGAAACGCGTTTAGCCCGTCGCCTCGCCTGCGGCGATAAACGCGCTCGCGTCTTGACCCTTCGTCGCGCGACGTGTTAATGTCGTACCCGCTTCCGAACGAGGCGAACGGGCAATAGCGCAGGTGGTTAGCGTACGAGTCTGGGGGACTCGGGGTCCCCGGTTCGAATCCGGGTTGCCCGAAATTAAGCGCAAGCTTCTACGATGTAGGAGCTTGCGTTTTTTTTGGACCGAACGCGAGAGAGGACCATGCGGCTATGGTGGTTTAAACTCTATGCGTCATGCTAATTATCTGTTAGCTTTAGTTATTAAGGATTACGTCGAATAGGCGGCACGACCTTCGGGAGCGTCACGGCGGAGTTCCTTACGCAAAGCTTATTATTCTTTTAGCGAGGAGCGTATCCATGTCCGAGACAAAAAAAATAGCCAAGCCGAAAAGTCCTGCTAAGCCGAAGGCCAAGGCCGTCTCGAAGGGAAAAGCCAAGTCTGCCGCGAAGCCCGCGCCCAAGGAGAAGCTCGCCAAGGCCGCTACCGAGGCCTTTTCCCCCAAGGCCGCAGCTCCCGAAGTCGCGGGGAAAGCCAGGAAACCTCGGGCCTATTCCCGCAAAGGCAAGGGAAGCTTCGCCGAATTGCTCAAGAAGCAGGCGGAGCTCGAGGAAATCAAAAAAGGCGCCAAGGCCGACTTACGGAAACAATACGAAGATTTGATCAAGGAATCCGAAAAGATAAATGATCAATATCGGGAATTATTCAACGAGGCTATCGGGCCCGCCCCCAAGGCGCGGACGCTGAAGATCAAGAAGACCCCGGCGCAAAAGATCATCACAAAGAAAGAGGTCGAGGACTTCATCGACCAAAAGGCATCCGGCATAACGAGCAAGAATAAGGGCAGGAAGCCCAAGTCTCTGGCCCGGATGGAAGTCGCCTTTAAAGAGACGCAAGACGCGGACGGGATGTTGAAAATACTGAACGAGTAAGGCGATCGAGCCCGACCGATAGGGGTAGGACCCTTGGCTATATTCCCAATTCGAGGTTCCGCTCAAGGGCCGTCTTCTCGAGCGTCGTAAGGTACGATTCGAGGGCTAGCTTCAGCTCCTTGGTCGCCTTGTCGTCTCCGACCCGCGCGAAGTACTTGTACCATCCGAGGGCGAGCTGCCCTTTCAACAGGTCCTTGAGGACGGCTCGGTATGCGCGCCTATGACCGGCGTTGAAGCAGAAGGCCCCGAAGGCGGCGAATATCACAAGCAGGGAAATATAGATAATATCCAAGTTGCGCCTCCAAATTTCCGAGCGGGCCAGGGCATCCGGAAAGGGCTTGGCTCAGGGCTGTAACGCCATCATACTATATGGCATGACCGGATAGGAGCGAAGATGGGCGATAGGAAAATGAACGAGGCTGTCATCGATGTCTTGAACCTTATGAGGGGGGAGATAGACGCGCTCCCGGGCCTGAAGGATTTCCACCGGGACGATCCCGTCTACGACGAGGCCATCGAGATCGCCAAGGACAAGGTTTTCGGCGCCATCGAGGACCTGATCACGTACGTCGAGACGGACGATTCCGACGAAGGCGACGATGTGGACGAAGACTCGCCTTAGTCTTCTCTTCTTGCCGCCGCCGGGACGGCTTCCGGGGACATTTGCATTCCGGCCTTTTCCCGCCTATTCTTGCGCCTATGCTCTCTTATAGCGGAAGCGGCATTCCCTTCATCCGGCCGCCCGAGGACGGCGACGCCTTGGCCGATTGGCTCGAGGCGGCGTATCCGGACGAGTTCTGCGCGAGCATGAGCTTCGACCCTTCCTTCGTCGACGAGCTCTGCGCCTCGGGCTTTATCCCGATGGCGACTGGCGAGGAAGGCCAGGGCGAATTCCTCATCCCCAAGTTGCATACGGTGAGGTCGGTGCTCTCTCCGCCCGAGGTCGCGGTGACGCGGACGGTCAGGCGCGAGAGCTCGCGTTACGACTTCTCCCTCGATTCGCGCTTCGGCGAGGTGCTCGACTCCTGCCTCGAGACCCACGGCGACGACTGGCTCAGGCCCCCGCTCCTCGCTTGCTGGAAGGAGCTCTTCGCGACCAGGGACTCGAGGCGTTCGAGGTTCGCGTCGATGGAGCTCTATCGCGAGGGCCGCCTGGTCGCGGGCGAGATCGGCGTCTTCGCGGGGGCCTGCTATACGAGCCTTACGGGCTTCCGTCGGGAATCGGGGGCGGGCACCGTGCAGCTCGCCGCCGCGGGGCGATACCTCGAGGCCTGCGGCGCGAGGCTTTGGGACCTGGGCATGCCCCTCGATTACAAGGCCACCTTGGGTGCGCATAACGTGTCCCGCTCCGAGTTCCTGACGCTCTTCCGGGCGGCCCGCTCGCGCGAGGCGCGCCTGGCGGCCGGGCCCTTCCAGGCCCGGGACCTGCTGGACCGACGGGCTATCTCGTCCTGACCCCGTTCACGAATTCCGCCTGCGCGCCCGAGGATAGCGCGCGCCATATGACGTCCCTGGCGAGTTCCTTGCCTGTCGCCTCGTCGACGAGGCTGTAGACCGTCTCTGAGAGGGCGCCGAGCGAAAGCGAGCTCTCGACGACGCGCGCGGCCTCGGCCCCGGGGCGAGCGAGTCGCTTGTCCCGGTTCTCCGCGCTGGAGGGCATGGGCTTGGGCGGGTTTATGGACCTAGGCTCGATTATCGCGTCGGCCTCCAGGCTCCGGGAACCGAATTCCCGTATGGCGTCGACGAAGGCTATCTTGCCGCGCGGGGCGGGGTGCGGCGGGGCGTCGGTGACGAGTATCACCTGGCGCCGGTCGGCGCTCCAGTCGAATTCCGTCGCCGCGGCGTAGAGGGCCTCGAATTCGGCCTCGGGCACGTCCTTGCCGCCGGCTACCGAGACTCCGCGCAGGGTCCTCTCGAAGACCGCGACGTCGCTCGTGAAGGGATATTTCCGCGTGATGTAGTCGTCGGGCCAATAGTCCTTGAAGAGCACAACGCCGATTCGGAAGCTCGAATAGCTAGAGACGCGGGCGCGGAGGATGGGACCCAGGTTCTTCTTGAGGTCGTCGATGTAGGGGCCCATGCTTTCGGTCGTGTCGAGGCAGACGACGAGGTCGAGGCTCTTGCCCGCCCCGTCGTCGATGAGTTCGCCCAGCTTCGACGAGGTCCGGTCGTCGGGCGGAGGGGGCGGGGCCTCCTTCGGCGGGAGCTGGGGCTGGGCCTTTACCGGCTCCGACGCGGGGCTCGGCTCGGGCTCCTTGGCGGCTATCGCGATTCGGTAGGGGTTGTCGACGAAGGCTCCCGTGTAGTCCGCGTAGGGCTTCGCGAAGGCGCGGATATTGATGTAGGTTCCCTGGCCCACGGCTACCGTGCCCGAGCGGCTCCAGGCGTAGCCGTACACGAGCACAGGGGGTATGAGGATGCGGAAGGCCTTGCCGAAAGACGCGTCGGGGAGGGGGGTCGAGGATATCAAGGAGTAAAGCTTGCTCGAGGCGGGGAGGGGCTTCCCGTCGAGGAGCCGTGTTTCGCCGCCGTTGATCTCGTTGCGCTCGGCAGCCCTATAGGCGAAATTATCGGCCTTCATGGCCGGGTCCTTGGTGCTCTCCGTGAGGAGTATCGAGGATAGGCCGTTCTTCGCGCGGACGTAGAGATCGTAGCCCCCGTCTACCCGCGCCTCGATGCGCAGCTCCTCGGGAGCTATCGCGAGGGCGGGAGCGGCGAGGGCGGGAGCGGCGCCAAAGGCCATCAGGGCCAGGGCGAGGATGCGGGGGAACCCGGGTCTGGTGCTCACTCTTCTAGGATCGGCTTGAGCGGGCCCGCGGATTACCGCGCTTTACAGGGAAGGGATCGGCGCATATCATTCGGCTATTACGTCCCGAGGAGGCGAGCGATGACGGCAATCGATGAATGGCGCTACGAGACGATCGGCAAGTCGGCCTGCGAGGCCCTGAAGCGCTCGGGCTTCGATGCGCATTTCGTAAGGAAGGGCGAGGAAGCCCTCGCCATCGTCGCTTCGTACATCAAGCCCGGGATGAAGGTGGGCTTCGGCGGCTCCATGACCCTGCGCGCCATCGGGGCTCCCGAGAAGGCGAAGGAGCTAGGGGCCGAGATCCTGGACCACAACGCCCCGGGCCTCGACCAATCCAGGAAACTCGAGATCCTGCGCGCCCAGCTCACCTGCGATCTTTTCCTCTCGGGCTCCAACGCCGTAACCCAGGAAGGCGACATCGTGAACGTCGACGGCAACGGCAACCGCGTGGCGGCGCTTACCTTCGGTCCCAAGAAGACCATCGTCGTGGTGGGCGCCAACAAGGTGGTCCGCGACCTCGACGAGGCCCTCGCGCGAATCGAGACCGTGGCCTCGCCCATGAACAACAAGCGCCTCGACCGGCCGAATCCCTGCGTCAAGACCGGCACCTGCGAGGATTGCCATGGGGAGACGAGGCTCTGTCGCGCCTACCAGATCCTCAGGCGGAAGCCCTTCCTGTCCGACTTCACGGTCGTGGTGGTGGGAGAGCCTCTCGGGTACTGAAGGTCGGTCAGCGCGCCTTCGCGACGAGTTCTTCTCGTAGCGTTTTCCCGTCCCGGTCCTTGAAGGCCATGACTATGCCCGCCTCGCTTATATCGAGGTCGAGCCTGCCGTGGACGCCTTGCGCGAGCCAAAGGGAGGCGGGCGAGCGGTACGTGATATGGTCGTCGAGGAGTCCGCCCATCGCGCCGACCACCGCGTAGGTCACGCCGCCGTGGCGCAGGAGCTCCATGTCGTGGTTATGGCCCGATACGACGAGGGCGACCTTGTGCCGCTCCAGGATGGGCGCCACCTTGGCGATGGTCCCGGGGTGGTCGTAATAGCCGTAGCCATGCTCGTCGACGTAGCCGGACGCGTAGAAGAAGCAGTGCGATAGGACGATGGCCTGCGCGCCCGCGGGCAGCGACGATAGGGTTCTCTCGAGCCAGGCGGCCTGGGCCCGACTGAAGCTCTCGGCCCCCCAAAGGAGATCGAGGACGATTATCCTCGCCGGGCCCGCCTTCATCGAATAATAGAAGGGACTGCCCGAATCCGTGTCGACTCCGTTCGGGAAGAAGTAGCGGAGGAAATGCGCCTGGCCCCCGATGACCCCGTCATGGTTGCCGAGGAGGGATCTCAGGGGAACGTCGCCGAGGAGGGAAAGGTCGGCCGCTTCCTCGCGCCAGGGCCCGGCGTCCGTGCCGGTCTCGACATTGTCTCCGAGGATGATGAAGGCGTCGCGACGCGGGCTCGCGGAGGCGACGCCGCGCAGGATAGCCGAGCGCGCCTCGGCGTCCGACTCTTCCCTGCCCCAGTGTGGGTCCGACGATAGGGACAGTCTGACGACGCCCTCGCGCCCCTCGATGCCCGCGGCGGGGTCGATGAGGCTCAAGGCCGGTATCGGATCTCGAGGGGCTGCCGTGGAGGACACGATATACCCGAAGAGCCCGCCTGCGAGGGCGAGGGCGATGGCCGAGAAACCCAAGGACGCGGCGGAGAGGGACTTCCCCGCCAGGCCCTTGCCGCCAGGGGCCCGCGAGCGGAGGGCAAGTCCGCCAAGGGCAAGGAGGGCGGGCAGGAGCCCCGCCCCCCCGATGAGGAGGAAATTCCTGCGCCAGGGAGGATGCCACTCGTAGAGGCCCGCGGTGCTTTCGAGGGAGAAGGCCCAGATCAGGAAGGCCGCGATCGCGGCGGCGGCCAGGGCCGACGCGATCAGGGGTATCCTCGTCCTTATGCTGCTCATGCGCCAATTGTAGCAGAAGTCGGGCATTAATCCAGGACCGAGGACGAGGGGAGGGTGATCGCCTTCCCCGACGAGAGCTTGCCGTCGGGACCCACGCTGAGGACGGGAACGTCGTCGTAGCGGCCGGCGTTGTTCCAGAAGGTCAGGCCGAGGTTGGCCGAGTCGCGCACGCCCTCGACCTCGCGCTTCACGTAGTCCGTATTGTAATAGGCCTTGTCGTAGCTCACGTTGAGAAAGAAGGCCTGCACGTAGGGGCGCACGACCACTTTCTTCCGAGCGATGTACGTGTTGCGCAGGGTGCCCAGCTTGTAGATTCGGTAGGGACGCTGCTCGGCCGGGGCCTGGGCTAGGAAGCCCTGCTCGAAGTGGGAGGGGTAGAGCATGGGGCAGATCACGTCGACGTACTTCGCGAGGAGCTCGACGTCCTGGCCCGTGCGGACGCCCGAGCGGTACCAGCCATTGGCGCCGTAGATGTCGATGCCGATCGGCGCGGCGATGTTCTCCCGCGCGTAGCGGAGGAAGGAGGCGAGGGCGCTCTCCTTGTCCATGCCCGCGTCCTTCCAGCGGAAGGACGCCTGGCCGATGTTGGCCCCGTCGGTGGGGAAGCGGATATAGTCGAACTGGACCTCGTCGAAGCCGCGGGCGATGATCTCGTTGGCAATGGCGACGTTATAGGACCAGACTTCCTCGCAATAAGGGTCGACCCAGTACTCCTTGATGGGCGAGCGCTCGGCCTGGGGCGCCGCGGCCTGGGGCGCGGTCGCCGCGGGGTCGGCCGCTGGCGAAGGGCCCTCCGCCACCACGGCCGGGGCCGCCGCGACGATCGGGGCGCCGGCGCTCTTTTTTACGATGTTGTAGCCCTGCCAGGGGGCCGACGAACCCGAGTCCCAGACGGCGTACTTGCCGCCGGAGTACTTGTAGGCCACCTCGTCCTTGAACACGGGGATGCGCGCGACGAGATAGCGGCCCTTCGCCTTCCATTCCTTCACGAAGGACTCGACGTCCAGCGGGCTCGATACCTTGCCGACCTTGAGTATCGCGGGGTCCCGGGGCTCGAAGCGGAGCCGGCCGAAGTCGTCCTTCATGTCGACGACCACCGAGTCCAGGCATCGGGCGTCCATGATCTTGTCGTACTTGGCCCGGGAGGCCTCGTGCACGACGAAGCCCGTGGTCAGGTAAATGCCCCGGCGGTTCTCGGCCTGGGCGCGGAAGGGCTTGCGGTCCTTGAACGAGAGGAGCCAGAGCTCGGAGAGGGAGGACTGCCTCCCCGACTCGGCCCAGGATACGCAGAGGCTTTGCCAGTCGGGCTTCGCGAGGGCCGCGGCGCGGGCTACCAGGGCCGCTCGCTCGTCGGCCTCGACCCGCCCCGTGGCCGCGTCGAGTCGAGCGACATAGCCGTCGGCGACGAAGCGCAGGCTGCCGTCCGGCAGGGGATCGAGGGACTCGGCGACGCCGAAATCGGCCTTTTCCGACCAGGCTGTCGAGAAGGACTTGGACTTCGCGTCCATGCGGTAGATGCGGGGCAGGAAGCTCGCCGATGCCCAGACGGAACCGCCCGGCCCCTGCACGACGTCGGCAATCTCCTCGACGCTGGTCTTGTCGATGTAGGTGAGCCCGGCGTTGGCCGGAACCCAGCCTCCCGAGGCGAGCTTGCGCACGAAGAGGCCCTTGATCGGGTGCGAGGCGTAGAGGGCGCTCTCGCCCGTCCCCGGGTAGGGCCCGATGGCGACGGCCTTGAAGCCCGTCGTGTCGGCTGGCGT
>DBTW01000011.1:32376-41874 GCA_002307245.1 Spirochaetaceae bacterium UBA1306
CCGTAGGATTTCCAGGTCTTCCCGCCGTCCCGCGAGACGAAGGCGGAGTCCTTCGTGCAGGTGGCGAGGCAGAGGGGGTCGGAGGGATCGAGCTCGAGGTCCTTGAGGTCGGCCGTCTCGGTCACGAAGCTCTTCTTGCCGCCCTCGACGCGCTTGTACGTCTTGACCGGGAGCCCGGCGGATCGATCCTCGAAGACCCCGAGGTCTTGGCTGAAGACGATACCGAGAGAACTGAGGAGGTACCAGCCGCCCGGCGCCTTGACGATCTTGCGCACCTCGCCGTCGAGCCAGAGCGGTACGGCTCGCTGGCCGTCCTCGATGCGGTACAGGCCCGCGTCGTATCCGGCGAGGAATTCCTTGGGCAAGAGGGCCGAGGGCGAGGCCGCGGCCTTGGGAACCATTATGACCGCCGCCGCGGCGAAGGCGAGGATGCGAAGCTTCATGCGCACTCCGAATTGGGGACTGGAAGTCCCCTATAGTATCGGAGCGCAGGGCCTTTGGTAAGAGCGGGCTTGGCGGAGGAGCATATCCATTTCGATCCAGCCTAACGGAACTTCCGTCGGTTTAGCTCAGATTGACCGATATATCAGCGATATGATAAAAGAAAATATGGCGCTATCCCGGTTCGATGCTGAGACATTGTTTCTGATCGATCTTTGCGCTGCTAACATGGGGTTATCGTCCAGGCGACCAGCGGTAGAAGAAGGATTCGACTGGAATCGCTTCCTGGATGTCTCTGCCCGTCATAGGGTGGAGGGGATTGTCTATCGTGCCTTCTGCTGCGATATCGCGCTTGCCCCGCCCCCGGATGTACTCGCGTCATTGAGGCGTATGGTCGCGGCCCAGGCTACGGTCCGCGCGATACTGCTAGCGGAATGGCGACGTGCCTCCGAGGCGCTTCGCGCCGCGGGCGTTCGGGTACTGATGATGAAGGGGCCGGCCCTTTCGATCCAGCTCTACGGGGAGCCTTCGAGAAGGGCATATCGCGATATCGATTTGTTGATCGAAGCCGATTTAATGGATCGAGGTATCCAAGCCTTCGCTTCGATCGGATACTCAATAAATAATGATGAGTTCGAGGAGGATCTACCAAGGCGCGATTTTCTTCAGCGGAAGCTCAGGCATATCGTGTTGAAGAGGGACGGGCTTCCCGTCTACTTCGAGCTGCATGCGGCCAAAGGCCGCGATATCGGCCTCGCACCCCTAGACGCCGGCAGGGTCTTCGACCGCTCGGAATCGCTGACCTGGGAAGGGACGCTCTTCCCCACGCTTTCGAAGGGCGATCATGCGCTTCTAGTTGTCCTTCATGGCGCCCATCATGCGTGGTGCTCGCTTCAATGGGTCCTCGACTCCATGGCGTTGTTACGCGATCCTTCGGTTCGCCTAGATCTGACTTCGATGAGGACTTGGCCTGGAGAGGATCCTCAATATTCCATGGACTGCCTCGCCCTCCTCGCCCATCGGCTTTTCGGCGCGCATTGCCTCGATGGCTATTTGCCGCCGATGGGCGCTAGGATGAGGCGCGCTGTGGCTCTCTCACGGTATCCGCTCTCGCTGTACTGCACCGGAGGCCCTAGAATCCTTGGTCGCATCGTTTTCATACGGGGACTTTTCTTCAACGTAAAGTCGCATCGCGGCGGCATCGCGAGATTCAAGTCCATCGCGGCCTTCGCGAGGCCGAGCATTAACGACGTGCGTTCCCTTCCTGGGGTGGGGCTTCCGATTTTCGCATATTATATCTTGAGGCCGTTCCTCGTGGTTTCGAGGCAAATAAAACGAGCATCCGGCGGCGACGAGGGACTAGTCGGTCGCCGATCCTAGTGCCGATCCCCAAAGCGAGAGAAGAAGATGCATTGCTACCGCTGCTACGGCCTCGGCATCGAGTCGGAGCTCGCCCTGCCCTTGCCCGAATCCGAGCTCTCCGATCTTCCATGCGTCTCGATACGGATTGGGGGATGCGAGCGGCTTGAGCCTCGCCGTCCACTACCATATGATGCGGGCGGAGCGGCCTATGGCCCCTGCAATGGAGGGATTCTCGTACGCGCCGGTCGCTACGCCGAGTTCTCATTGACTGAAGGGTCTATCCTAGTTTCGGGAAGAGGGGAAGAATCCGTCCTTGGCGATCTCATCGTGAGGATGGCCCTGGTATTCCTGCTCCAATTGCGGTCAGCCCTGGCTTTTCATGGTTCCGCAGTAAGCCGAGGCGGCAAGACGATCGCCTTTTTCGGTAACTGCGGAGCCGGGAAGTCGACAACTGCCCTTGGGCTTGTCAATCGAGGATGGGGGCTACTTTGCGACGATACCGTCGTGGTCGGGCCGGGCGGGCTCGTGCCCTTTAGCGCGGCCCGAACGCGGCTAAACCGGGACGCCTACTCCCGTATCGCAGGCGGCTCGGCGAACGCGGCGGAGGAGCCCGGTCCCGACGGGAAGTACGCATACGATCCTCGCATGATGGGGGCCGATGCGCGCCTCGATAGGGTCTTCATTTTGAGCGCCCGCGAGGTTGAAAACGTAAAAATAAGGGAAATAAAGGGCTATGCGAAACTTGCGTCAGTCTCGCCGCATCTTCTCTCGCCCCGGGGCATCGGCGATCCTGGCGATCGATTATTGCGCACAGGCGAGGCTCTTGCGCGCGTTCCCACATACGAGGTATCGCGCCCGATGAATCGCTTCGCCCTGGATGAACTCCTCGACCTCATCGAAACCGAGAATGCGAAGGTGGATAAATGATAAAGATCGCCGATTCAGTGTCGACCAGCGTCATCGATGAGGAGCTCGTGCTCTTGGATGGCGAAACGGGGAAGTACTTCGGGCTGAATCCTGTAGCATCCAGGATGTTTCGCCTGCTTGCGGAGACGGGCGACGAGGAGCGCTCGGCCGCGGCGCTCCTCGCGGAATACGAGGTATCGGAGCAAAGGATCCGTTCGGATATCGCCGCCTTCGTCGCTCTGTTGATCGAGAAGGGCTTTGCTGAAAGACATGCGAATTGACTCGCGGGCTATCGTTAGGCGGCCTTTCCTCGACCTTCTAGAGATTGTCCGGCTCTGGACGATCATCGCGTACGTCGATGCGCGACTTGCGCTCCTGCCCTTGAGCCGCGACCGGGGCTGGCTCTTCGGGCGGGCGGGTGTCGTGTCGCCTAATCCCGGCCCTCGAACGATCGCTAAGGCCTGTCGATTGGCGGAGCTCTCTCGGATCGCCGCCCGCTATCGGCTGCGCCGCAGATCGCCATGCCTTTGCCTCGCCTTGGCCCTTCGCGCCCGCCTTGGGGCCGATGGTATATCGGCGTGGATTTGTTACGGAGCGCGCAGAAGATCCGGCGAGGCCCTATCCATCGATGCTCACGCATGGCTATCTCTGGGCTCGTTTCGAATCGATCCCTACGGGTCCTCGAGTTCATTCAATGAATTCAATGACCGCGAACGATAAGGCATATCCGAGGATTATCGGGCGGGCCCATGGGCATTCGAGCATGCTAGTTGATTTTATTCCGCCTAACGACTATTTTATTTGCAATGTATTTATATAGGAGGTCTTATGAACAAAGAGGCTAACCAGCTATCATCGTTCGGTATTTCCGAGAAGAAGCACTATGAAAGCCCTGCGCTCCTGCTTCTTGGAAACGTTGCCGACATGACGATGGACAGCAGCCCCGCTCCTCCTCCCACATGGTAAAGCGATCCCAGTATAAAAAACGATGCTTCGTAAATGTCGCAAGCCCCAGTAATATGGGGCTTGCGCTTTTTTCGTCGCTTTGCATTTTTGAATGATCCGTCACGGAGGCATCCATGGAACTCTTCGACTCCATCTCGTCCCGCCGCAGCGTCCGTTCCTATAGGCCCGATGCCGTCGAGCCGGAAAAGCTCGAGCGCATCCTCGAGGCCGCGAGGCTGGCGCCCACGGCCTGCGACCTCCAGCCCTTCCGCGTCCTCGCGATAGCGACGGCAGGCCGCCAAGCCGAGCTCCGCAGGATCTACGACAAGGCCTGGTTCGTCGAGGCTCCCATAGCGCTCCTCGTCTGCACCTTGCCTGGCGAGGCCTGGAAACGGGGGGACGGCAAGAACTACGCCGACGTGGACGCCGCCATCGCCATGGACCACATGATCCTCGCCGCGACCGCCCTCGGCCTGGGCAGCTGCTGGGTCGGCGCATTCGATCCCGCCGCCGCCCGCGAGGTCCTCGGCCTCGAGGCCGGCTGGGAGCCCCTGGCCTTCACGCCCTTAGGCTACCCGAAGGAGGCGCCGACGGCGCGGCCCCGCAAGCCGATCGCCGAACTCGCGCGCCGGCTCTAGTCCAGGTTCCGCCCGTAGATCCGCGAGGTCTCGGCGAGCTCCCTCGCGCGCCCGGGCGTGAAGGCGCCCTCGCGCATGCGCCAGGCCCAGTTGCCGCCCAGGGTGGAGGGACGGTTCATCCGAGCCTCGGAGCCGAGGCCGAGGATGTCCTGCATGGGGAATATGGCCCAGGCGGCCGTGGACTTCATAAGTTCACGCGATAGAGCCGCGGCGAGATCGCTCGGAGCTTGGCCTAGGTATCGCCTGACGTAGTCGAGCTCGACTTCGCTCGCATGGGACACCCAGCCCGCGAGAGTGTCGTTGTCGTGGGTGCCGGTATAGGCCACGCAGCGCTCGACATAGTTGTGGGGGAGGAAGCTGTTCCTGGGATCGAAGGCCGAGCCGCTCTCGGACGCATCGAAGGCGAACTGGAGGATACGCATGCCCGGCAGGCCTAGGCTGTCGCGGAGGACCTTCACCTCTTCGGTGATGAAGCCCAGGTCCTCGGCCACGATGGGGATCTCCGCGCCTAGCTCGGCCTTCACCGCGTCGAAGAGCTCCTGCCCGGGAGCCTTTCTCCAGACTCCCCGCCTCGCTGTCGTCTGCCCGGCCGGCACCGCCCAGTAGGCCTCGAAGCCCCGGAAATGGTCGACGCGGACGAAATCGTATCGGGAGAGGGCCGCGCGCAATCTCCTTTTCCACCATGAGAAGCCCTCGGCCTTGTGCGCCTCCCAGGCGTATAGGGGATTGCCCCAGAGCTGGCCGTTCGCGCTGAAGTAATCGGGAGGGACGCCCGCCACCTCCCTCGGGCGGCCATGGCGATCGAGGTCGAAGAGGGAGGGCTCGGCCCAGACATCGGCCGAGTCCTCGGCGACGAATATCGGGATATCTCCCACTATGGATATGCGCTCCGCGTTGGCCCTCGCCTTGAGGGCCGCCCATTGCTCGGCGAAGAGAAACTGGAGCACGTCATAACGCTCGATAGCCCCCGCCATTCGCTCGCGTTCAGCGGCCAGGGCCTTGGGCTCGCCCCTGGCGAGGCCTTCGGGCCAGTAGTTGTTCCAAAGGGCTCCCTCCCGCGCTTCCGTCCGAGCCTTCAGGTCGTACTCGTCCTTGATGGCGCGGAAAAGGGAATAAGGCCCGAGCCAGAGAGCCTCTCGAGCCTGGAAATCGGCCAAAGCGGCTCGGCGCCTTGGCGATGCGCCCGCGATGAAGGCAGCGGCCGCTTTATCCAGGAGACCTCGTTTCCAGGGAATAACTGAACCATAGTCCACTCTATCGGCTGGGAAGTTCTGCCCCGCCTGGAGCTCTCGATTTTCAATTAGCCCCTCGCCGGCGAGGAGCTCGGGACTGATCAATAATTCATTGCCTGCAAAGGATGAAAAAGGAGCATAGGGGGAATCGCCATAGCCTGTCGGACCTAGGGGCAGCACCTGCCAGATACGTTGATGAGCTTCTTCTAGACTGTCGAGGAATCGAAAGGCGCCTGGCCCCAGGTCTCCCATTCCGAAGGGCCCGGGAAGGGAGCTGGGATGGAGGAGAATGCCGGACAGTCGCTGCATATGCATTGCGAAACCTCTGAATGCCTGTAAGGCCATCGATATAATGAATTATAGCTAAATAAACCGGTTTATCAAGGGAGAAACGTGTTGTTCTTTCATTAGGCGTCTCGATCCTTGCCCTGGTAGAAGGAGATGGCTACACTCGATGCGTCAGGACTATCGTCCCGTTTCCAGGAGGTCGCGCATGAAACGCATTTTCTCTTTTTTCCCTATTATTGGCCTTATCCTCTCGCTCGGTGCCTGCGCCTCGAGCGCTGCTCCCGTCGCTCAGGCGGCTCCAGTCGCGGCGCCGGCTCTTCCGGCCCTAACCGCCGACGTCCGCATTACCGTCCTGCATACGAACGACATGCACTCTCGCGCAGTGGAGAGCAAGACCGAGATCGGCTATTCGCGGATCGCGACCCTAGCTGCCGATTTCAAGAAATCCAATCCCAACACCCTGATAATCGACGCGGGCGACGCATTCCATGGCCTCCCCTTCGCCAACCTCGAGCAGGGCGCCAGCATCGTCAAGCTGATGAACGCGGTCGGCTACGATTACATGACGACCGGCAACCATGATTACAACTACGGCCAGGCTCGGCTCCTCGAGCTCGAGAAGCAGGCCAGCTTCAAGATCCTCGCCGCCAACGTCTACAAGAACGGGGCGCGCCTCTTCACTCCCTACGTCGTCCGCGACCTAGGCGGAGTCCGCGTGGCCATCTTCGGCCTCGCCACGCCTGAGACGGCCTACAAGACCGACCCTAAGGGCATCGAGGGCATAGTCTTCAATAATCCGATCATCGAGTCCAAGCTCGTCCTGGGCGAGCTCAAGGGCAAGTACGATGTCCTGATCCTCATCGCCCACCTCGGCGTCGACGCCTCCAGCGAATTCACGAGCGTGAAGGTCGCCGAGGCCGTGCCCCAGATCGATCTCGTCATCGACGGGCATAGCCACTCGAGCCTCGCGACCGAGGCCCTCGCCAACGACTCGAGCGCCCTCATCGCCCAGGCCGACTCCAACGGCACTTCCTTGGGCGTCGTGGAGCTCGTCGTCGGGAAGGACCGCAAGGTCGCGAGCCGAACGGCCAGGACCATCACCCTCGCCACCAATCCCGTCATCGCCTCCGATCCCAAGGTCAAGGCCCTCGCCGACGAGATCACGGCCGCCCAGGCCCCGATGCTCGCGGTCAAGGTAGGCTCCACGGCCGTCGCCCTCGAGGGCAAGCGCGAGATTGTCCGCGTTTCCGAGACCAATCTCGGCAAGCTGATCGCCAACGGCATGCGCGCCGCGACCGGCGCCGACGTCGCCTTCATCAACGGCGGCGGCATCCGCGACTCGATTCCCGTCGGCGACATCACGAAGAAGAGCATCTTCACGGTCCAGCCCTTCGGCAACCTCATTTGGACAACGGTCATCAAGGGCTCGGAGTTCGACAAGATCCTCGAGAATTCGGTCGGCAAGCTTCCCGCCGCCGACGGTCGCTTCGCCCACTGGGCCAACCTCAGCTATACGCTCGACGCATCCAAGCCTGTCGGCGACCGCGCCTCCGACATCAAGGTCGGCGGCATCCCCGTCGAGGCCAATAAAGACTACACGCTGGCCCTGCTAAACTTCGAGTTCAACGGCGGCGACGAGTACACGATGTTCAAGGGCAAGCCCTACAAGGAGTTCCCGAGCGACGCCGAGATGACGATGGCATACATCCAGAAGCTGGGCACCGTGACCGCGGACAACATAGAGCTCAAGTAAGGGTATCGCGAGGGGGCCCGGGCGGCATGCGAGCCTGGGCCTCGGCAGCGCCTGTAGGAGCGCATAATCCTAAGTATGGGCAAATCAACAGATTCCGCAGTCGAACTCGGTATCGAAAGAGCCGCCGCGATAATCCGGGCCAGTAAGGGCCTCATCGCCTTTACCGGAGCCGGCATATCGGTGGAGAGCGGAGTGAAGCCCTTCCGGGGCGAGGGCGGCATCTGGGAAGAGACGGACATGGGCCTCCTCGAGATCGGGCGCTTCAACGCGGATCCCGCCGCATCCTGGGCCGCCATTCGCGAGCTCTTCTACGGGTCCGGCCCGGGAGGGCGCAGGCCCGAGCCCAATGCCGCTCATCGCGTGCTCGCGCGCTGGGAGGCCGAGGGCCGGCTCGCCTATCTTGTCACGCAGAACATCGACGGACTGCATTCCGCCGCAGGCTCGCGCAAGGTAGCTGAATTCCACGGCTCGACCCGCGAACTCGTCTGCCGCCGTTGCGGTGCCCGGGTTCCCGTAACGGAGGAGGCGCTGATGGGCGGCCTCCTTGGCTCGTTGCCGCCCCGTTGCGCCGATTGCGGCGGGGTCCTCAAGCCCGACTTCGTGTTCTTCGGCGAAGGCATACCGAGCGCTGCCTACGAGGCGGCCTTTTCGGCCGCCGCCTCGGCCGATGCTTGCGTCGTCGTGGGCTCCACCGGTGTCGTGTACCCCGCTGCCCAGGTCCCGATTGTCGCGAAGCGATCCGGGGCAGCCGTGATCGAGATCGATCCCGGCGATACCGAGTTCAGCGCCTCGATTACCGACGTGCATATCAAGCTAGGGGCCTCGGAAGCCTTGTCTCGCATCGACGAACTTCTGCATCGATAGGCCCCTATCATGATACCTTTACGAATGCCGATTCCAGCCTTGGCTCGCTGGGAAGATCGGCTTGAATCATTGGATTTTTCTAGAATTTATCATCGTTACGGCCATTTCATATGTTGAAATAGATAGTATTGGCATCTTGAAAATGTGAAAGTATAAGGAATTCCGGGTAATCCTTTTGTATTCCGTTTGGGAATAGGCTCACGAATTATATAGTGAGTCTGATATATCACCTTGGTGAGCGGGCGTTCATGCGATATTATCAAATAAGGTATGTTCGTGAGGACTATTCGTTCACGCCTCCATATTCCCGGGGGCTTCGCCTTGACCATCGTCGTCTTGACAATGGCCCTCTCCTGTGAGGCTTCGTCTGGCCTCCTATCCGATTCCGAGCGGAGTTCTCTATATACCCTCGATATCGACTCAAATGACGGCCCCGCCCTATTCGATGGCGGTATAGTCTATCCAGGTACGGGAATCGTCGCCTATGTCACGAAGAAAACAGGGGCTGGCGATCCTTCGGCCCTGGATTTTTCCCTCGCGAAGATGGATGGTTCATCGACCACCCGGCTCCGCTTGACTTCCTCGGCGGCCAAATCCCTCGATTCCGATACCCTAACCGCGTCAGCGCTGACTTCCAGGACGGTCTCCAGCATCGAGGGGAAGCTCGGAGCTTTCGTCATTCCCTCAGACTTAGTCGCTGGCGAATATGAACTCAGCGTTTCCCTGACTTCGTCCTCCGGGGCGATTCTCCAATCTCAGAAGGTCAGGATTTTCGTCGATCGAGAACGTCCGGTAATAAACTCGGTTTCTACCTTTCCTCCATCGGTCGAACCAGGGACCTCCGTTCTCCTTAGCCTTACGATATCCTGGGTATCCCTCATAGCGCCCCTAGCGGCGCCAAGTCCCGACTCGACGAGTGAACCCGAGAGCGTAAGCAAGCTCTCGGTATCGGCCAACGCAGACGATGATGCGGAGGCCTTAGCGAAAGCGAGCGATGAAACGGCAATCAAGACCGATGCGAGTGCAGCGAAGACGGGCGCGGCTGCTGCGGCGACCACGACAGCCGCTG
>DBTW01000011.1:42174-43953 GCA_002307245.1 Spirochaetaceae bacterium UBA1306
CGACAGCTGCTGCGGCGACCACGACCGCTACCGATACAAGTAAGACTCCCGTTGCCGCTGCGACGAGCGCCGTGACTTCCACGGTCGTGGAGTCGAAAACGAGCATCCCTGATCGCGATCCATATATTCGCTGGAGCAAGGACGGAGTATCGTTCGCGGAAGGAAAGCTCTCGGACGGTTTCGATAAAGTCGTCTGGACGGCTCCTCGCGTCGAAGGCGCGTATTCGATCAGCGCCGAAGTCTTTCCCTCTGCCCCGTCGAAGGGCGTCAGCTATCCTTTCAATGCTTCCTCGAGCCAGGGCTTGAAGGTCATGGTCATCGCCCCGCCCGGAGGAAGCGGTAATGATTTCGTCGATTCCCTTTCGTTCTATTCTCTTCTCAGGCTCGACGGAGCCCTCGATGATGTAGGCACGAGGCCGAGAAGCGCCCAACCCCAAGCTATCGGCTCTCCCGCCCTCGATACGTACTCAAGTGGTTTCGGCTATCGCTTCGGCCCCAAGGCGGGCGTGCGCATCCCGGGTTTGATGCCGCCGGGCTCTCCCTCCGGGACCATAGCCGACTTCGCCGTCCTAATCCGTCTCGATTACGACGAACCCGATGGTATCCTCGCGAAGTTCGTTTCCGACGACGCTTCATACGCCATCGTCCTCGGTCTGCGGTCGGGCTATCCCTATGTCCAGGCCAGCGCCGAGGGCAAGACCCAAGTCTCGCTCGCCGAATCGCCCGTCTCCCGCTCGCCGATAACCCTGGAGGCCGTATTCCGGCCGCAGGGCGACATGCTCGATATCTCGTGGCGGGCCGAGGGTGCGCGGATCGAGGCGCCTTCGTTAACCCTGCCGAGCGCCCCGCCCCAAGGCAGCGCGGTAATCGGCGGACCGCTCTCTGTGCCGGGCGTCTACGACGGTTTCGGCCTTATGGTAGCGGGCGCTCAGGTTTCCTATCCTTCGCCGACCTATCGTCTGGCGGCTAGGCGTCAATGGAAGAACTCGCTCATCTTCGGCGACGGCTTCGAGGATGGCGTTCTTCCGGCACGAACGATAGGCTCCGGCGGCGTCAAGGCCGGCGCCGACAGTCTCGTCCTGTTGGCGGGCTCGGCCCTCAATGTCGCTTCGAGCTTCGGCGTGGGCTCCGGCCTCGCGGTGGAGGCGGATATCGAGGGTGATGCGGAGTCCTGCTTCCTGTATTTCGCCTTTACCGGCGGCGCGTCCGCTTTTTCCGTACGGGGATCCGGCGAGGTTCTCGATGCAACAGGCAAGTCGCTCGGCTTCGTGTCCTCCGAGGACGAGAAGCTCTCTTTCACGATTACCTCGAGGAAGGATGGGCTGTTGTCTCTCGTAGGCTCAACCACGGTCACGCTTCCAATATCCGCGAAAAGGATGTCGCTGACTATCAAGCGCGATAGCGGGACTTCTATCGCCGTCGTAAAAAAAATCTTGCTACGCACGCTTGTCTCTTCGATTCGATAGACTTGTATCTTCTTTTCCCGCTGCATATAATTATTTTTATCGTGATAATCCGCTTCTTCAGCCCACTTAGGCCCATAGAGCTTGGTTTCGGCGGCTTATCGCGTTAGATTAACGCCAGTATTAAGGAGCACCCAAATGCGAAATATCGCCATCGCCGCTTTGATCGCCGCGGCGTTTGCCCTTACCGCTTCCTGCGCGAGCTCTCCGGCCCCGCAAGCGGATCCCGCCGCCCAACCCGCGGGGGCCGCTCCAGCGGGCAATGCCGCCAAAGACCGCGCCAAGGGAATAGTCCAAGGCGGTTTGGACGCGGGGC
>DBTW01000011.1:44294-57466 GCA_002307245.1 Spirochaetaceae bacterium UBA1306
ACGCCCGAGGAGCAGGCCTTTCTGCAGAACTATCTTTCGCGCTTGAACTATATGGTCTACTACAACGAAGCTGCCAAGATAGATACCGGGCTGGCCAAGGTCGCCGTATCCCAGGCCAATCGCTATCTGCTCGAGAAGCTCGGCATGTCCGTCATGGACTTCGATCAGATCGAGCAGAACAAGAAGGATCAGGCCCTCGCCTACGAGACCGAGACCGGCGGGTCCATCAGTAAAATTCAGTATCTCGCCCAAAAGTTCAACGCCGATGTCTACGTGGAGATCAACTTCTCCCTCGCGAACGAGACGCGCGACAACAAGTTTTACGCCTCGGCCCAGGGCTCCATGAAGATCTTCGATACATCCACCGCGACCCTCCTCGGCTCGATCGTGCTCTCGAGCCAAACCGCGTTCAGCCCCAATTCCGCCGATGCCGCAGCTACCAACGCCATCGCCAGCACCGTTTGGGTCGCGATGCCGAAGATGATCGACCAGTCCAAGGAGCTCCTCAAGAACTCGCTTTCCCGTGGCGTGCGGTACGAGGTGATAATCCAGAAGACGCCCGATTCCAAGCAGATAAGCGCTCTCCGCCGGGCGCTCGCCAAGAAGATACGCGAGGTCGAACAGGTTTCCTACGCGCCCGATCAGACTAAGCTCTTCCTGTATACCTTCCAAAAGGGAGATAAAGTCGAGGATTCGGTGTATGACGCGGGCTCTGCGGCGGGTTTAAACGACATCAACCTGCTGTACTCGCGCGGCAAGTCCTATACCTTCAGTTCCGGATTGTGAACAACCGGGATGGGCGAGCGGGCCTTATTGGCCTAGCACCGCCCATCTCGCTAAAGGGAGGGCGTCGCCCTTCCCGTTCAATGCGCCGGCGGTGGGCTTCTTTTCCATCGCTGGTCGCGCAAGACCTAAGGAGGTCATCGTGAAGAAGATCCTTGGTATCCTAGTCGTCCTTCTTTCCCTCGCCGCGGTCCTCGGCTGCGCGAGCAGCGGCCCGGCTCCCACGTCCGGTCCCGCCGCTCCTACGGTCAAGACCTATCCGCCCCAGGTCATCGAGCACAAGGGCACCGCCTTCGGCCGCGATTATCCGAAGTGGATGGACGCCGCCCTCGACGGGCCCAAGGCCGTGGAGAAGCTCGCTGATTTCGCCAATAAGTACATCGTCGTCGTCCAGGAGGACGGCCAGGACCTCGCCGGCGCGCAGCTCGCCGCCAGCAGGCTCAACGCCCAGACCACCATCGCGGCGCTCATCTCCACCCGAGTCAAGGACACCTTCGCCGGCGCCCAGGTCGGGGATAAGGACAAGATCGAGACCTACATGGAGCGCGCCGTGAAGAGCGTTTCCGAAGCCACCTTCACCGGCTTCGCCATGGAGAGCGACTGGTGGGCCAAGCTCCAGACCTTCACTTCCGATGGTAAAGCCGACAAGCAGGTCTACCGCGTCATCCAGGTGTGGGGCATCGACAAGGATTCCCTGAAGAAGCAGATCGATAAGATCCTCAACGGCGCCGCGGCCGCGGAGCCCAAGACCGAGGGCAAGCAGAAGGCCATGGACCTCGTCCAGCAGTCCTTCTTCGACGGGTTCTGATCTCGGCCTAAACACGCTGCCCGCGCATAGCGCGAGGCAGCTGGCCGTGCCGCGGATAAAGCTAGTCGGCATGGCCGGGCGCCGGCCCGCCCCGAGGGGCAGGCCGGCGCCTTCACTTTTCGGGCTTCAGCAAAGGAGATCTCATGAAACGCAGAGCGCTCTCGGGACTGGCGGCGGCGGCCTTCGCCTTGATTTCCTGCGCCACGGTACCGGCCGAGAAGACACCGGATTGGATCTTTACCACGCCGAAGCCCGACGCGGCCAACACCTATTTCGTCGGCTCGGCCTCCGATCCCGGCGGCGACGTTGCGGCGGCCACGAACGACGCGGCAGCCAATCTCATGTCCTCGATCACTCAGTACATCGGGGTAAAGGTCAACGTCGCCACGAACGCCGAGGCGCAAGCCACCCTCGATTCCTATTCGGCCAACATCAGGTCGACGGTCACGAGCGCCTCGCAGAACCAGGTCTCCGGATTCTCGGTCAAGGAGCGATTCGTCCAGAAGGACAAGAAGACGAAGCGCGTCACGGTCTACGTCCTCGCTTCCTATGCGACCGCCGACCTCGAGAAGGAGAAGGCCCGCATCGCGGACCTGATCAAGAAGGGGGTCGAGGCCGTCGAGGGGCCTGAGCGCGAGGGTAACGCCTTGCTCGCCCAGAACCGAGGCTACGAGGCCGTGCGGAAGTTCGTGGAGGCCGCGGTGGCGGCCTCGGGCTCCTCGATCGACAATGCCCAGGTCTATATGGAGCGCAACATCAACAACGCCCGCACGGCTCTCTCGCGGATCCGCTTCGACTCCTCGGCCTCGTCGGGCTATAAGGGCAATGTCGGGCGGGATTTCGCGAAGCCGTTCTCCGCCAAGCTCGTATCGGGCGAGGGGGCCTCGGCGCCCGGCGTACCCGGGGCCCTCGTCCAATTGAGCTACCAGCGCAAGTCGGGCACGCGCCTCGTCTCCAAGACCGAGAGCGTGATGACCGATGGGTCGGGCGTGATCACTTTCACCCCGCCGGCACCGGACTTTGTGGGTAAGGCTAAGTTCAGCCTTAAGCTCGACTTCCAGTCGACCCTAGACCTCTTGGATAAGCTGCCCGATCAATACGCCGCCTATCGCGACTCCCTGGCCGAGGAGCTGAGGGCCAAATACGTCGATGTCCCCTACGAAGTCGTTTCCGCGGCCCGCTCCTCGTCCATCGGCGTCGCGATAGCCGATTTCGACGAAAACGGCGCCTTCGTGCCCGGCGCACAAGCCCAGGCAGGCCTCATCGAAGTCCTGCTTCGCGAGAAATTTTCCGTCAAGGGAATCGCGGTCGCGAAGGATGCTCTCGACTCGATGGACGAGTCGGCGGCTATCGCGGCCGGGGCCAAGTTCGATCGCGTCGTCTTCGGCAGCGCCCGCATCACCTCTGTGCGCAAGGACGGGACGAGCTACCTAGCTTCGGCCAAGGCCACGGTCAAGGCGCTCGAGGTCAAGACCGGTAATATCCTCTACTCGGCGGAGCGTGTTACGACGGGCCTCGGCTCGGACGAGAAGTCGGCCCGACAAGCCGCCTACCGCGAGCTCGGTTCCATCGCCGTCGGCAAGGACCTCCTCGCCAATCTGCCCTAGTTTCGAGTCGCCATGGCAGGCGACAAAAAAGGAGCGGGATAGCGGAGTCACTCTCCGCGTCCCGCTCGTTTTTTTCTATCGCGTCTGCGCGCGAGGCCATTGCCGGAAATGCCCTAGGAGCCGGCTTTCAAGATGCCCAGTTCCTGGGGTTGGTTGGAGATCACGCCCTCGCAACCCAGGGCCAGGAGGCGAGTCGCCTCCGCGGCCTCGTCGACGGTCCAGGGCAGGATGGGGTAGCGCCCGAATTTGCGCCATCTGAAGGACGAGAAGCGCTTGACCTTCGAAGACTCGGGCTTTAGGACGTCCACCTTGCCGATCCACCTTCCCTCGCCATGGCGGAGGTAGGCCGGGATCTCGGCCGTGCTGGACCAGATGATGGCCGTGGGAATGGCCGGAGCCAGGTATTTGAAGCGGCCGAGGGCCATGGGGTTGAAGGACGAAACGAGGATCCTGCCCGCGAGGGAGCCTTTTGACGAGAAGGCGTCGCGCAGGCAGGCCGCGACGGCGGCTTCCAGGCCGTAGTCCGAGGCGACATTGCTTTTGAGCTCGACATCGTAATAGAAGGCGTCGCCGAATTCCTCGAAGAGGGCGTGGAGCTCGATGACCTTCTCTCCCTTCCATTTTGGGCCTTTCCATGAGCCTACGTCGAGGGCGGCGATATCCTTCCAAGTCGAGCGCTCGATCTCCAAGTCGCTGCCGGCCACGCGCTTGGCCCTATGGTCGTGGAATACCGCGAGTTTGCCGTCGCTCGTGAGGTGGACATCGAGCTCGATGCCCGGGATGCCCAGCTCGCGTGCGAGCTTGAACGACGACATCGTATTTTCGGGAGCGAGGGAGGATAGCCCTCGATGGGCGAAGACCAGGGGCCTCGGCGCGCCGGGGAAGAGCGGTAGGTGCTTCACCGCCCCGCCCCTGCGTCCTCGGACGCCGCCCGACGCTTGAGGGCCTCGAGCTCGCTCTCGGCCCTCTGATCGGCTTCGAGCTTGCGGAAGTCCGCCTCGGTGTCCGCGGCGCTTCTCGCCTGGGGCTGGGCGCCTCCCGGGGCTTCGCCTTGCTGCGCCCCGTCGGCCGGCGCGGCCGCGGGCGCCTCGCCTAGAAGCTCGCCCGTCATGAGCTGCAGCTCGGCGAGGAGCCTGTCGGGGTCGATCGAGCGCTCGCGCGCCTTGATCAATGGCAGCTCGGCGCGCATGGCCCCGACCTTGGAGCGCAGCTCGGACCTCTCGGACTCGAGGGCCAGGATTTTAGTCTCCTGCTCGGCTGCCCGGGCGCGAGCCGCCTCGGCGAGGGCGGACATGGAGGCATCGCCGCCAGCGAGCTTGCCCTCGGCCAAGGCGGCCCGCCCCTTCCAGAGGGCGAGCTCGGCCTCGGCGGAGGCTATCTCCTTGTCCAGGCGCTTGAGGTCGACCGCGAAGGCGAAGATGTATTCCCTCGCCGCGTCGAAATCAAGGCCGGTAAGGTCCGTGTCCTCCATCTATCACAGCTTGTAGGCTACGCCCGCGCCCACGGACAGGCCGCCGTAATTGCGGAACCAGGAGTCGTCCATGGTGAACCACTGCTCGTAGCCGGCTTCGGCGAAGACCTTGAGCTCGCGCGTGAGGAGGAAGGAGGCGCGGACATCGACCTGGGCTCCTATGTGCGAGAGCCAGTTCGTGTCGCCGTAATCATATGATCCGGTATAGTGGAGGTAGCTGGCGCCGATGCCCCCAAAGGGCGTGACGGTGAGGCGGCCCATATGGAGGTTGTACTCGCCGCCGAGAATGGCATTGACTGTGATAAAATCGCCGAAGCCCCAGTCCCAGTAGGTAATTTGGCCGATCGGAACTTGGATGGCGATGTAGGGCCTGAACTCGTAGAAGCCGCGGGAATAGACGATCCTAAGGCCGGGGATGGAAGCGCCGGTCTCGCCGATCAGCTGGTGGTAATAGCCTTCGACGTCCATGCCGAGCCGCGGGATCTCCCTGAGCTGAGCGTCCTTCGCTATCTTGATCGAGGAGTAGACGACCTGGCCGGTGGAGACTTCGGAGCCGACGTCCTTGATGGCGACGAGGCCCTTCTCGCTGTCGTTCTTGAAGCCCTCCACGGTCTCGCTGACTATGACGGAGTACTCGTCGCCCTTCTTTATGCCCATGTTGCGGCCGAGCTGGAGCTTGACAGCGTCGCCCGAGACTGTAAGCACGCGGGTGACGAGCTGGAAGGCCTCGATCTTGCGGACCTCGTACTGGAGCTGCATCGGTATCCCGTCGATCGCGCTCGATATGGACTTGTTCTGGTTCTGCTGGTCGGAGCCCGAGCTCTTCACCTCGGCCATGCCGATCACGGTGCCGCCGTCGCCTACGTCGATGAAGGTGACATGGGTCTTGATGTCGGTCTCCCACTGGTTCAGCTTGCCGTTATAGGCGGAGTTGAATTCGGAGACGACGGGCACCGCGACGATGAAGGCGCCGAGGAGCTTGTTGAACTCGGCCTCGGTGAGGGTGGCTTCGCCGAACTGGAACTTGGCCGGCATGACGAAGTTCTTTTCCTTGGCCTTCTTCAAGGTCTCGATGAAGGCCTCGAGCCCGTCGGAGGATAGGCGCTTGGTGACGCCGGTGATGGTGAACCGTCCGAGGTCGATGAAGACTTTCTGAATCTGATTGTCGATGCTGCCGAGGACTTCCTTGGGTATGGACCAGCCGTAGTAGCCGAGGGCGAAGATGGCGAGTTCCTGCTTTTCGCTGACCTTGGGCGCTTCGGCCGGCGCGGAAGGCGCAGGGGCCGTGGCGGCGGGTGCAGCGGCGGGCTTGGCGGTCGTTGCAGCCGGCTTAGCGGTTGTAGCTGCCGGCTTGGTTGCAGTGGGCGTGGTCGCCGCAGCGGCCGCGGGGGCAGCCATAAGGGGGGCGGCGAAGACCGCCGCGGCCAAGGCGCCGATTATTAATAGCTTGAGTAATTTCATTATTCCTCCTAATGAGCTAAAGAGGTCAAATAGGCCTCGGAGCTCCATTCTCCTGGGCTGAGGGGGCGCCTGTCAATAGAATGCCCCGAACGCACTTGCCTCGCGGAGGACGCGAGGGATATGTTTGCGCCACTATCATGCAGAGATCCTATTTCGACGACTGCGTCCCCATCGCGGCCCTCGCGACCGTGCCGGGGGAATCGGCCCTCGCCATCATAAGGGCTGCGGGCCCGGGCTCCGTGGAGCTCGCCTCCTCCTGCTTCTCCCGGCCCACAGTCTTGGTCGCCGCCTCTGCGATGAGCCTCGTTCACGGCGAGATTCTGGATCCGTCCAATGGCGAAACCGTAGACGAGGTACTGGCGGCCGTATTCCGCGCCCCTCGCGGTCCGGTCGGCGAGGACGGGGTCGAGTTCTATTGCCATGGTTCCCCCGCAGTCGTCCGCCGGGCCCTGGCCGTCCTCGAGTCGGCCGGCTTCGCGCCTGCCCTGCCGGGCGAATTCAGCTTCCGTGCCTTCCTCCGCGGCAAGACCGACCTCGTCAAGGCCGAGGCCGTGCTGGAGCTCGTGCGTGCGGGCAGCGAGGGCGCGCGCGCCCAGGCTCTCCTGCGCCTCGAGGGCGGGCTCTCCCGGAGCCTCGCCGGCGCCCGCGTCGCCCTGGTCGAGCAACTCGCCGAGGCCGAGGCCAGGCTCGACTACGCCGAGGACGAGGACTCGCCGGCCGGCGGCCTCGATCCCGGATCGCTCCTCGGCGTCCGCGACCTCTTCGCCCGGCTCTCGGCGAGCTACGCCGTGGGTAGGCTCTACGAGCGGGGGGCGCGTGCGGTCATCGCGGGCAGGCCCAACGCCGGGAAATCCAGCCTCTTCAACCTCCTCGCCCGCGAGGATCGGTCGATCGTGGCGCCCGAGCCGGGCACCACCCGCGATTGGATCGAGGCCGGCATCGAGCTCGGCGGCCTGCCGATCCGACTCATCGACACCGCGGGCTTGCGCGAGGCCGCGGGCGAGGTCGAGGCCGCGGGCGTCGCTCGCAGCCGCCTCCTCGCGGCCGAGGCCGAGGCGGTTCTCTACCTCGTCGACGGTAGGCTCGGCCTCGCGCGGGAGGACGAGTCTTTCCTCGAGTCGAGGCCTGACTCCCTCCGCCTCTGGAGCAAGGCCGACGATCCCCACTGCGCGCCTCCCCCCGCCGGCTTCCTCGCCGTCTCGGCTACGACCGGGCAAGGCCTGCCCGAGCTGGCCGCCGCGCTCCGCGTCCTCGTCGCGCCTCGATTCGGGGAGGTACCCGGCGCTTCCCCGAGGGCGGAGCTCGAGCGCGGGCTGCGCGTGGCGAGCGAGCGGCAGAAGCTCCTCCTCGACCGGGCTGTCGCCGCCCTCGACGCGACCCTGGCTGGCGTCGAGGCCAGGGCCCCGCTCGACGCCCTCGCCCTCGACCTGCGTGACGCGGCGGACGCGATTGGCGAGATCACGGGCGAACTCGCCTCGGCCGAGCTGCTCGAGGCGGTATTCTCGCGCTTCTGCCTGGGCAAATAGCCGATCTCGCGCCCGGGCTCCTTGGCGAGGCGCGGGGAAGGCGCGTACAATCGGGCCCTAATGGATTACGAGGCTATCGTCGTAGGAGGCGGCCACGCCGGCATAGAGGCGGCCCTCGCCCTCGCCCGGCTGGGCCATAGGACCCTCATGATCACGCAGGACATCGACGCCATCGGTCGCATGTCCTGCAATCCCTCGATCGGCGGCCTTTCCAAGGGCAACCTGGTGCGCGAGATCGACGCCCTGGGCGGCCAGATGGCGAAGCTCATCGACGCCTCGATGATTCAATACCGCGTACTCAACCGCTCCCGGGGGCCGGCCGTCCAGGCTCCGCGGGCCCAAGCCGACAAGGCGCTCTACGCGGCCCTCGCGCGCCGCGCCCTCGAGGGCCAGCCGGGCCTGTCGCTCTTCATGGATACCGTCGTCGACCTGATGCTCGATGCCTCGGGCCGGCGGATCGAGGGGGTCGTCACCGAGCGGGGCCATCGCGTGGGCTGCCGGGCGCTCGTGCTGACGACGGGCACCTTCATGGAGGGCCGGCTCTTCATCGGCGACTGGAGCGCCTCGGGCGGCAGGTTGGGCGAGCGGGCGGCGGTTGGGCTTGGCGACGCGTTACGCGCTCGAGGCTTCCGCCTCGGCCGGCTCAAGACGGGCACGCCCGCGCGCGTGAAGTCGGGATCCCTCGATTACGGCGAGATGGAGAGGCAGGAAGGGGAATCCCTCGCGCCCTTCTCCTTCGCCGCCGCGCCGGACTCCCCCTCGGCACTCGGACGGCCCTCCTCTCCCTGCTGGATCACCTACACGAACGAGGCCACGCACGCCGCGATCCGCTCGGGGCTGGGGCGCTCGCCCCTCTATCGCGGGATCATCAAGGGCAAGGGGCCGCGCTATTGCCCTTCGATCGAGGACAAAGTCGTGCGATTCCCGGAGCGCGAGCGGCACCAGGTCTTCGTCGAGCCGGAGGGGGCGTACACGGACGAGATGTACCTGAACGGCCTTTCCTCGTCCCTGCCCGAGGACCTTCAGGCCGAGTTCATCCATACGATCCCCGGCCTGCGGCGCGCGGCGATAGCTCGGCCCGCCTACGCCGTGGAGTACGACTATCTCGATCCTTCCTTACTCCTCGCCTCCCTGCAGTCCAAGCTCGCCCTGGGCCTCTTCGTCGCGGGCCAGACCAACGGAAGCTCGGGCTACGAGGAGGCGGCCGCCCAGGGCATCGTCGCGGGCATCAACGCGGCGCGATTCCTGTCGGGAGAGGAGCCTGTCGTCCTGTCGCGGGCCGAGGCCTACATCGGCGTCCTCGTCGACGACCTCGTGACCCTCGGCATCGACGAGCCCTACCGCATGTTCACGAGCCGGGCCGAGCGCCGCCTCTCGCTCCGGCACGACAGCGCCGACCTCCGGCTCACGCCGATCGCCCGCTCTCTCGGCCTGGCCGATCCCGACAGGCTCGAGCTGTTCGAGCGGAGACGCGAAGGTATAGCCGAGATTCGGTCGTTGATCGAGGCCAGGCGGATCGGTCAAGGCGACGTTGCGGCGAGCCCGGACCTGGCCCTAGGGCCGCACCTCGGGGAGAACGCGGCCTCGGCCCTGCGCGACCCTGGCCTGCGCGACTGCCTCGGGCGACTGCTCCCCGAGCTGGCCGCCCGCTTTCCCCCCTCGTGGATAGAGACGGCCGAACTCGACGCTCGCTACGCGGGCTACGCCGAGAAGGAGGCGCGGCTCGCTGGGCGCATGGAGAAGTCCGATCGCTTGCGGATCCCTGACGGTTTCGATTTCGGGGCTGTGCTAGGGCTTTCAGCGGAGGCGACCCAACGCCTCGAAACGGCTAGGCCCCTGACACTGGGGCAGGCCGCGCGCGTCCCGGGCGTACGGAGCTCGGACGCGGCGCTTCTCCTCGTGGCGCTTACGCGCGCGGGACGATAGGGATAAGGTGATTGGGGGATCGAGTCCATCCCTTTGCCTTCATTTCCAGCCTTCCCCGCGAGCTTCACGTCTTCGCGCTTCCCTTATTGATCCCTGTGTCAGGTTATTTGCGTTCGATGCTCAGCATCTCCGCGAGGTCGGACTTGGCCTTGTCGAGGGCCGTCTGGTATTGGGCCCTCGCCGCGCTGACGTTCTGCTTGTAGAAGGCCGCGAACTCGGGATCGGACATCGGGTCGATGCGCACGTCCTGGCCCATGCGGGCGGCCATCTGCCGCTCCTTCTCGCGGATCTTCGGGCCCCACTGCTTCCGGATGGCCTGCTCGACGTTCTTCATGTCGTCGATGTACTGCTTGAAGAAGCCCTCGAGCTGCTGGAACAGGGCCTGGACCCGCTTGTCCGCTATGCCCGCGCCCACGCCTCCGAGGAGCCCCGAGCTTGAGCTCGCGGCTATGGACGAGAAGCCGGCCGACAATGCCCGGAGCTTCTCCACGTAGGATTCGTCGACGGGCAGCTGGACTTGAGAGGCCATGACCTCGAAGGCTCCCTCGCGGGCTGCCGCGCGCTTGTCCTTCGGGTATTTGCCCAAGGCCTCGGCGAGGGGGGCGCCTTCTGGGTCCTCGAGGAAGCGGCCGGCCGCCTTCTTCCCCTCGATGCGAAGCGCGTTAGCCTCGAGGGCCGCCTCGTCTACCTTGATGTCCTTCGAGCGCTCGAGGGCTATCTCGAGCGCGCTCTTGATCATTGCCATTCTTGACGCTCCAACGCAGCCTACGCCGATTTGGGAAGCTCGCGCGTGAAGGCCGCAACTTTATCTACCATGCTCAGGATCACGATCGCCGCGGTGGCCCATTCCAGGACGAGCACGAACTCGATCCGGCCTATCCCGAAAAGGAGTCTCAGCACTTCCATGGCGTAGAGAACCATTATGGAAGCGACCGCCGCCTTTCCCATGAAGGTCGTCTTCGGCTCGATCTTCCTGTTCACGATGATCAGGATGAAAACGAAGACCACCTGCATGCCCAGTCTCACGGTGACGATCAGGAAGAACCATGGCGGTACCAATGAAAAGTAATAAAATAAGATCGTAAGGACAATGAGCAGCACGTAATCGCTGGTGCTGTCCATCATCTTGCCGACTTTCGTGACCTCCCCGGCCTTTCGCGAAATGTAGCCGTCGACGAAGTCGGTCGCGAACACGAGGACCACGAGCCCGAGAAGGGGCCAGCGTATTCGATAGTCCTTGGCGGCGAGGACGAGGAAGAGAAGGGTCGGCATGCTCGTGAGCCGAAAGAGCGTGATCGCGTTCGCGAGGTTTACGCGCTGGAGAACCTCGCCCGACGGCACCTTCACGAAGTCGTGCCTGAACAAGAGCAGCATGACCATGAGCAGGGCGTGGTAAGCCGTGGCGACCGTGATGAATCGCGGCCCCTGCGACGCGAGGAAGCTCGCGGCCGCTTCCGCGTCGGCGGGAACCGCGAGGGCCGCGAAGGCCGCGAAGATCCCGATCTGGAGCAGGAAATATGCGACGACCGCGCCGATAATGCTCTTCCCGAGTCTGTCGATCACGCCCGCCTCCGCCCCAGGGCCAGCCAATGGTCGCCCGAGAGCCATTCGAGTCGCCGAATAATACAACTTGACACCAGCGCTGTCAAATACCCATACTTCGGCCATGACTTTGGCTGACAAACTCACGGCGAGCAGGCTTGTCCTCGCTCCCGTTTTCTTCCTTACTTTTCGATCGGGCGAGTTTCTCGGCACCGTTCCATACGTCGCGATCCTTTGGCTGCTGTTCCTCGCGATAGAGGTTTCCGATCTCCTCGATGGGCTGGCCGCGCGGAAATCGGGGACCGTGAGCGATTTCGGCAAGCTCTTCGATCCCTATGCCGACGTCTTCGCGCGAATGACCTACTTCGTCTGCTTCGTGCTCGCGGGGATCATGCCGGCCTGGGTCTTCATCATCGTCTTGTATCGCGAACTTTCCATTAATTTCCTCCGCATGCAGCTCGCCCAACGCGGCGTCGCGATGGGTGCCCGGCCGGGCGGAAAGCTGAAGTCCGCGACCTACATGGCCGCCGGCTCCGCTTCCCTCATCTATGTAAGCCTGACGCAGCTCGGCCTCCTCCCTGGCCTCCTCCCGCCTTTCGCGATCGCTATCTACGCCCTTTATGCCCTCGCCGCGCTGTTGGCCCTCGCCTCCTTCGCGGATTACGTCGTGCAGTACCGCAAGATCACCTCGCGCCCATGAGCCACCCGCGCCCTATCGGCGAGCTGGGGCGGGAGGCCGCGGCCGGTATCCGATATGTCCTCTTCGATATCGACGACACTATCACCGAGGGCGGCCTCCTGCCCGAGGAGTCCTATAGCGCTCTCTGGTCCCTCAGGCGAGCCGGTTTGTCGGCCGTCCCCGTGACCGGCCGGCCCGCCGGCTGGTGCGACCTCATAGCGAGGCAATGGCCCGTGGCCGGCGTGGTGGGGGAGAACGGCGCCTTCGCTTTCTACATGAAGGACGGCCATCTCGAGCGTCTCTTCCATCCCGCGGCCCCCGATCCCAAATCTTCCCGAGAGCGGCTAATGCGCCTCGGGGAAGAGGCTATGCGACGCGTGACGGGTCTGCGCCTCGCCAAGGATCAGCCTTATCGCCTCTTCGACGTCGCCCTGGACTTCGCGGAGGAGTCCCCGTTCCTTCCTTTAGAGGACGCGATCCGGGTCAAGGATATTTGCGAGGCCTCGGGCGCGCGCGCGAAAGTCAGCTCCATCCATGTGAACGCGTGGTTCGGCGATTACGATAAACTGTCGATGTCCGAAATTTTCCTCTCAAGTATCCTCGGCTGTGATCCGATATTGTTTTCGCGTGCCGTGATCTTCTTCGGGGACTCGCCGAACGACGAACCGATGTTCCAGCGTTTCGAGCTTTCCTGCGGCGTCGCTAACATTAGGCTCTTCGACGAGATGTTGCGGTATCCGCCGGCCTTCGTGACCGAGAAGCCTTATGGCGGTGGATTCGCGGAAGCTTGCGAGTATATTTTGGCTTGCAGATAGTTTTTTTGGATCATTTCGAGAAATCGGAGTTCTGGTACTTGACCGTATCTGGCCGAACTGAGTAGAGTGCCCTTCGCGCCAAACGACTAGCTTGATTATCTTCTTGCGAATCGCTCGGTGAATAAAAAAAAGTAATCGAGCCGGGTGCTTGACACTGCGCGTCAAACTACGCTAAGTTGATCGAGCGCCTAAAAACGAAGTGGCTATGTGGAAGCGCTTCGGGATCGATAATCAGCACAGTGCTTGGACTATGGCGATGCCCGGTTCCTGGTGCTCTGAAGACCAGAACGAGTCGGGATTGTAGCTTGTCGCTCTTGTCGAGTATGGTTGGTGTAATTGGTTCTTACGGATGGTAACGAACCGTAGCCAAAATCATCTTTTTCCAAAAGATGTTGCTGGTTACTGATTGACAGTGAATATCGAATGGTGCTATAAAACAGCGCCTTCTGGCACGGAAATTGCTAAGAAGGTTGCAGTGGTCCTTCACAGTAAATAGGGATGGGATAGAGCGAGGTAAGGTCCAGATTTACGTAAGTAAATCTGAATCAGCGGAA
>DBTW01000069.1:0-197 GCA_002307245.1 Spirochaetaceae bacterium UBA1306
AGCTCGCCACCGATGCCCGAGAGCCTTTCCTGCGTGGCCTGGAGGCTCGCGACGACCTCCCTCACCTTCAGGACGAGCAGGTTGAAATCGGCGCCTAGGAGGCCGAACTCGGTCCGCGGCCCGAGCGACTCGACGGCGACCCGCTCGGAGAGATCGAGGGACTCGGAGATCCGGCAGGTGGTGGACCTGAGCGAGGC
>DBTW01000069.1:525-15484 GCA_002307245.1 Spirochaetaceae bacterium UBA1306
AGGCCCGAGGCGATCAGGGCGAAGCGCTTCTTCGCCTCGTAGGAGGCGATCCTCGTCTTGATGAGGGAATCGAGCTCCTCGCACAGCGGCGTGAAGAGTTTGTCGGCCGCGCTGGAAGCCTCGATCCAGGTCGCCTCGAAGGAGGCGCGCTCGGGCCGGGTGCGAGCGACCCAGTCGTCCAGGAGGGAGATCAGGTCGTCCGTGCCCCTCCGGTAGCCCTCGAGGGCGGGGGGAATACGGTCCTGGAGGCTCGCGCTCTCGCCGTAGCAGTTCCTATCCTCCGCGAGAGTGGTCCTCACCGAGGAGATGATGGAGACGCGATCGTCCTTGGCCAGGAAGGCCGCCTCGATGGCCAAGGCGCGCATGGGGGCGAGGTCCCCCGGGGCGGCGGCCATCGCGGCGGCGGCCGCCTTATGAATCGAGTAGAGCCTCTCCATCGCCGCCGGCATATAGACCACCACGACGTCCATCGCGTAATAGCTGTCCAGGTCCGGATCGAGGATGAGGTTGCTCGTGTTGCCGACGTAGTAGATCAGCGAGCGGAGCCGATTGCTGAACTGCTCGCGGCCATCATCGTTCCAGGAAGCCTTGAGCGCCTCCCATTCGGAGGCGAGGTCCGCAGGGGCGACGTAGCCTTCGCCATGGGCCTTGGATCCATCGGCGTCGAGGGCTAGCGTGCGATAGAGGTCCTTGAGAGCGAGGATCTCCGTCATGGCGCGGTCGATCTCCGCGACCGATTCGGCCGAGCCGGAGGCGGCCGCGCCGGCCTTGTCGACGCGGCCCAGGGCGGCAAGCGCGACGCCGAGGGGGCGCTCGAACAGGATACCGTCGAGCTCGCTCGCGGAGAAGGCGATATTCGACTCGATGCCCGAGGCAATGAACCATGTCATTACGGCGACCGGCACGAAGAAGGCCAAGGCCGTCAAGAGAAGCTTGGTCGACATGCGGAGTTTAAATTTGTATGTTTTCATCGTGTTGTCCTTGTGACGCCTCATGGCTGCATAACTTGTTCAGATAAAATAACAAAGCAAGTATTGTGCCAGGAGTCATTGCACGGGCGAGAATGTGTGAAATATCTTGAATATATGGACTCTAGCGACGTTTCTTTGGAAGACTATAAAACCATAGCGTATCCCATATTCATTGTAAACTACACAATGGTATTTTCATCATAGGCTAACTTACGTCGGAGTATGTACGACGATAGTTTGAGAGGGGCCTGTCGTTGAGGGGCCGCCTCTCTTCCTCCCTACTTGCCCAGGGCTTGGATAATGGCTATTATACGATCAAGATTATGGCTAATAAAGCAATCGGTGCCCAGGGCGCCATCGAATCGGAAATTAAGCTCCTCGTCGTAGTAGTAGGCGTACTCGGGCTTTGCCCGGGGGCTTTCTTGCGATGAGGCTATGAAGCGATCGCAAGATCGACGATCGTGAGATCGAGTCCCCGCGGCAAGCAGCCGCGGGGACTTTTTTTTGCCGGAACGCCAAGGGGGGAATATGAAAGCCAGCGGAGCGAGAATCATGGTGGAACTCATCGAGCGCGAGGGCGTGAGGATCGTCTCGGGCATACCGGGGGGCTCGAACCTCCCGCTCTACGACGCGCTCTACGGCTCTGGCATCAAGCATGTCCTCGCCCGCCATGAGCAAGGAGCGGGCTTCATAGCCCAGGGCATGGCGAGGAGCACGGGCAAGCCGGGCGTCTGCATCGCGACCTCGGGCCCGGGGGCGACCAATCTATTGACGGCAATCGCCGACGCCAAGCTCGACTCGGTGCCGATCATCGCGATCACCGGCCAGGTTTCCTGCGCCTTGCTCGGCACCGACGCCTTCCAGGAGGTCGACACCTATGGCATGACCTTGCCCCTCGTCAAGCACTCCTACCTCGTGCGCTCGGCCAGGGATCTCCTTTCGGTCGTGCCCGAGGCCTTCCATCTCGCGGTCTCGGGCAGGCCGGGCCCCGTCCTCATAGACTTCCCGAAGGACGTCCAGCTCGAGGCGATCGAGTTCGAGTCCTGGCCGGAGCCTTCGAGGGCGGCTGACCCAGCCGTTCCCGATCCGCTTGCGATCGAGGCGGCGGCGGCCATGGTCGCCGCCGCCGAGAGGCCCTTCCTCTATTTCGGCGGTGGGGTCATGGCCTCGGAGGCCGGTACCGAACTCGCCCGGCTATCGCGCGAGGAGTCGATCCCCGCGGCCGCTACTCTCATGGGCCTCGGTTGCATGCCGCCGGAGCATCCGCTCTACCTCGGCATGATCGGGATGCACGGGAGCCTCGCGGTCAACGCGCTCGCCGAGGAGGCCGACCTGATCATCGCCGTCGGCGCCCGCTTCGACGACCGCGCGACGGGCGACGTGCGGCGCTTCGCCCGCGGCGCGCGCGTCCTGCACATCGACGCGGACGCGGCCGAGATCAACAAGATCCGGGCCGCCGATCTCGGCATCCGCGCGGACGCGCGACTGGCCCTCGCCGCCCTGCTCGATCTCCTGCCCGCGGCGCGGTCGGCCCCGGGCGCGTCGACCGCCCCCGCCCGAGCCCGATGGGCCGCCCGCGCGGCCTCGCTTATCGCGAGCTCCTCGCTCGCGCAGCCGCCCTCGGAGGCCCATCCGAGGGCCCTCGTGCGCTCGATAGCCCGCGCCGCGGGGGCTGGGGCCATCGTCTCCACCGACGTCGGGCAGCACCAGATGTGGGCGGCCCAGGCCTATCCCGTCGCGAGGCCGCGCTCCTTCCTGAGCTCGGGCGGCCTGGGCACGATGGGCTTCGGCCTGCCCGCCGCGATAGGGGCGGCCCTCGCGAACCCCGGCAGGCGCGCCGTCTGCATCACGGGCGACGGCTCCCTGCTCATGAACGTGCAGGAGCTCGCGACCCTGGCGGAGCTCGGCCTCGACGTGACGGTGATCGTCTTCGACAACGGGCACCTCGGCCTCGTGCGGCAGCAGCAGGAGCTCTTCTACGGCGCCCGCTACTCGGCCTCGCGCTTCGAGAGCCGCATCGACTTCGCGGCCATCGCCCGCGGCTTCGGGATCGAGGCCGAGAGGGTCGAGGCGGGGCCCCTCGCCTCGGCGGCCATCGATCGCGCGGTCGGCGGCAGGGGACCGCGCTTCCTCGCCATCGAGGTCCGGCCCGAGGACAATGTCCTGCCCATGGTGCCGCCGGGAGGGGCCAATATCGATGCCATCGCGGAGGACGCCTAGGGGCGCGTTGACCCTGCGGCCGCCCGCGATATAACCTCGTCGCCATGTCGAGGAAAGCCTGGGTCAACGGCAACATCATCACCCTGGACGGCTCGCGCCCCCGCGCCGAGGCCATCGTGGCGGAGGGCGAGCTGATCGCGTTCGTCGGCGGCAGCGCGGAGGCGCGCGCTCTCGCGGAAGAGCGCGCCGGGGGGAAGGCCGAAGTCGTCGACCTGGGCGGCAGGACGGTCGTCCCCGGCTTCAACGACAACCACGTCCACGCCGTCCACATGGGCGACCACGCGCTCGCTCCCGACTTGGGCGGCCTCGACGCGCAGGCCATCGTTCGGCGCCTGCGAGAGGCCTATCCTTCCCCGGCCAGGGGCGAGATCCTGCGGGCCTTCAATTGGGACTACCCGGCCTGCCCCGAGCCTCGCAAGGAGCTCCTCGACGAGGCCTTCCCGAGCAATCCCGTCGCCCTCTCGCAGTACTCCGGCCACGCCTATTGGATGAACAGCGCCGCCCTCCGCGCCGTCGGCATAGGCCGCGGCCTGCCCGAGCCCGTCGAGGGGACCGTGCTTCGCGACCCGAACGGAGAGCCGACGGGCGTCGTGCGCGACCTCGGGGACACCGTCCTCTCGCGCAGGCGGAACCGCGCGATCTACTACGATCCGGCCCAGCGCGGCGCCAGGATGGAGATAGCCCTGTCGGCCTTCGCCCGCCTGGGCATCTGCTCGGTCCAGGACAACGCCTGGTTCTGGCCCGAGCTCCTCGAGCTTAGGTCCAGACTGGCCCGGGGGACGCTGACCGCGCGTTTCTCCTGCTGGCCCCTCGGCCGCAACCCGCGCTCGCGCAGAGCCATGGACGCGGCCTTCGCCCTCGGCCTCGGCGCGCGGGACTGGATCCGGCCTGGGCCGATCAAGTTCTTCCTCGACGGCACCTTCTCCACGCGCAACGCCTGCCTCTTCGAGCCCTTCCTGGACTCGCCCGGCGGATGCCTTTGCTCCGATCCCGCCGCCCCCCTGCGGGAGCTCGAGTTCCTCGCGCTCAGGCGGCGCCAGGGCGCCTTCCACATCATCGGCGATAAAGGCGTCTCGATCTTCCTCGACGCCTACGAGGAGGCCCTGGCGCGCCATCCGGGCTTGAGCGAGCTCCGCGTCAGGATCGAGCATGCCCAGCTGATCCGGCCCTCCGATATCGAGCGCATCGCCCGCCTGGGCATTCTCGTCTGCGCCCAGCCCTCGGCCCTCAACAATCCCGGGAAGGACCTCGCCATCCTGGGCCGGGACCGCGCCCTCAGGGCCTATCCCTATCGATCCCTCCTCGACGCGGGCGTCCATCTCTCCTTCGGCTCCGACATCCCCGGCGAGTCGGACTGCGATCCGCTGCGATCGATCCACATGGCGGTAAACCGGGAAGGTCCCGAGCGCGTCGGCGTCCTCGAAGCCCTCGACTGCTATACTCGGGGGGGCGCCTACGCCGAGTTCGCCGAGGCCCGGAAGGGCAGCCTCGTCCCGGGCATGCTCGCCGACTTCGCCGTCCTCTCGCGGGACATCGCCTCGGTTCCGCTCGAGACGATCGGCGATACCCGGGTCGAGGAGACCGTGGTGGGCGGACGGAGCGTGTTTTCGCGCGAGCGCTTTGACTCGCAGGCGGATAAGCGCTAGACTTCCGGCGGATCGACCTTCGGCGCCGCGCACGCGGGCCGAGCAGCGCTTCGCCGGGCTCGATCCCGGCGAGAAGACCGCCTACGCCTTCGGGGTGGGCGGCTAGGAGCGGGTTATGAAAAAGCGAGTCCTCGTCATCGGGGCCGGCATCGCCGGCCTGTCCTCCGCCAGCTATCTTCAACGCAACGGCTTCGAGACCGAAGTCTACGAGCTCCACGACAAGCCGGGCGGGCTCTGCGCGGCCTGGGAGCGCAACGGCTACGTCATCGACGGCTGCATCCACTGGCTCATGGGCTCGGGCGCCTCGAGCAACCTCCATATGATCTGGGACGAGCTAGGCGCCGGGAGCCTGCGATACGTCGAGCACGGGGAATACATCATCGCCCGCTTGCCGGACGGGGACAGCTTCACCGTCTATACCGATCCCGACAGGCTCGAGGCCGAAATCCTTAGGCTGAGCCCGGGGGATCGCGCCTTCGCGAAGCTCCTCTCGTCGAAGGTGAAGGCCGTCGCCAAGGCCGACATGCCGGCCGCCTTCGACAGGCTCAAGCCCGGCGAGGCCGCGCGGCTCGCCCTCGCGATGCCCGCGATGCTGGGCGTCTTCGCGCGGTGGATGAGGACGCCTCTCCAGGGCCTCGTCGACGGGCTAAAAGGCGAGAAGCTGCGGAAGGCCTTTTCAATCCTCTTTGGCGAATCTTTGCGGGATTTCCCCGCGGGGGCCCTGTTCCTGATGCTCGGCTTCATGGCCAAGGGATCGGCCGGCTATCCCATTGGGGGATCCCTCGCCTTCGCCCGGGCGATCGAGTCGAAGTACCTCGAGCTCGGCGGCAAGATATTCTACGGCGCCAAGGTCGACGAGATCCTGGTCGAGGGCGCGGAGGGCGCGAGGCGGGCGGTGGGCCTCCGGGGGAGCTGGGGCGAGGCCCGCGGCGACTATATCGTCTCCGCCGCCGACGGCCGAGACGCGCTGGACCGATTACTAAAGGGCGCCTACGCGGGCTGCGCGATGGACCGAGCCTTCGAGGCCCAGAAGCGCTATCCCTCCCTGGTCTTCTTCGGCTTAGGACTCGATCATGACTGCTCGGGCCTGCCCCATGCCCAGGTCTTCGAGCTCGAGGAGCCCCTCGTCCTCGAGGGCGGCGCCCTTAAGGCGGGCAGGATCATGCTCAGGCTCTTCAACTTCGACCCGAGCCTCGCGCCCGCCGGCAAGACGGCGGCGACCGTGATGATCGAGACCGGCAACGACGCGTATTGGACCGGCCTCGCCGAGCGCGACCCGGCCGCCTACTCGGCCGAGAAGAAGGCCGCCGCCGCAGCCCTGGTCGCCGCCATCGATCGGAAGCTGCCCGGCTTCGCCTCGTGGGTGGAGACCGTCGACGTGGCGACGCCCAAGACCTTCATCAGGTATACGAACAATTGGCACGGCAGCTACGAGGGCTGGCTTCCCACCTCCACCTCGGTCGGCGCCAAGCTGCCGAGGACCATCAGGGGCCTGGCGGGCTTCGAGATGGTGGGGCAATGGGTCAATCCGGGCGGCGGGCTCCCTCCCTGCGGCATGGACGGGCGGAGGCTCGCGAAGAAGCTGTGTAAGGCCGAGGGCCGGCGCTTCAAGGCCGAGTAGGACGATGCGGGGAGGGGCGGGGAGCCCCTCCCTCGCCTAGGCCTTGAACTTGGCCACTTCGGACAGGAGGGCCTGGATGCTCTCCTTGTTGTCCCGGCTGATGTCGTTGACCCGGTTCATGGCGACCGCGATCTGCCCGACGCCCGAGGCCATCTCGCCCATGCTGCCGGCCACTTCCGCGTTCAGTCTTCCGAGCTCCTCGCTCTCCCGGATGACCTCCTCGCTGCCGGTCGACATTTCGGCGAAGCCCGACTTGACCTGGACGGTTATGTCGCTGAGCTGGCCGATGGCCTCCAGGATCTCGCGGCTGCCCGCGTTCTGCTCGCTCATGTAGCTCCGGATACCCTGCTCTCGCTCCGACAGGGCCTTGATCTTCTGGTCGATGGCCTCGAACTGCCCGAGGACGGTCTCGGTGGCGCTCGCTATCCCGTCCATGGCGTTCCCTATCTTCTGGAGCGAGGACGAGACGACCTTCGACTGCTCGCCGGAGGATTCGGCCAGCTTGCGGATCTCGTCGGCGACCACCGCGAAGCCGCGGCCCGCCTCCCCCGCGTGGGCGGCCTCGATGGCCGCGTTCATTGAGAGGAGGTCCGTCTGGCTGGCGATCGCCTGGATGACGGAACTGATCTCCATGAGGCCCTCCGACTCCCTCGCTATCTCTCGGATGCTGCCCGAGACGGAGGCGAGGTCGGACCTCCCCGCCTCGGACGCGGCGGACAAGTCCTTCACGTCATCCGCGTTCTTGGCCAGGGTATCGGTGACCGAGGCGACGTTGGCCAGCATCTCCTCGATGGCCGAGGAGGACTGACTGACGCCGGCGGCCTGCTGGTCGATGCTCGCGCTGAGCCTCCGGATGCCCCCGGCGATGCGCTGCATCGCGGCGGCGCTCTCCTCGACGCCCGCCGATTGGTCGATGGTCTGGCGCTGGATGCTCTGGATATTGGCGTTCATCTGGTTGATCGAGGCCGCCGTCTCGTCCATGCTCGAGGCGAGATCCTCCCCGACGCCGGACAGGGCGCCCGATTGTTCCTTGATCGCCCTCACGAGGCCGCGCGCGCCCGTCAGCATCTTGCCGTAGGCCCGTGCGAGCTCGCCTAACTCGTCGCGGCGGCTCCGCAAGGCCTCCGGCACGTCCTTGGTATAGTCGTTCCTGGCGAGGAGCTCGGTATAGGCGACGCAGGCCTTGATGGGAAGCGCGATGCCGCGCGACAGGAGGATGGCGATGGGGACGATCGCCGCGATGCCGACGGCCATCAAGATGAGGGAGAGCAGGGAATGGCGCGCCATGACGCGAACCACGCTCTCGAGGGAGATGTCGATGCAGAGCACCGCCTCGAGGCGCCCGTCGGGCAGCGAGATCGGCGCGTAGGCGCTGAGGAAGGTCCCCCACTTATCCGTGTAGAAATCCTTCTCCACGGTCGACGCGGAGAGGCCCTCGACAGATTTGACCAGGAGGGGGCCCGCGTCGTCGTAGGCGTCCCCGAGGTGGGAGAGCTCGGCCTCGTCCTCGGCGGCGTCGCCGACGAACATGACCTTGCCGTCGGGGCCCTTCCGGACCGTGTAGACGAAACGCATATCGGGGCTGGAGGCCTTGATCTTCCTGAGGATCGCGACGATGTCGCGGTAGTCTTCGGTCCCCTCGTCCTCGCGGCGCATGAGCCGCGCGTGCCTTTCCGCCGGGATGGCTATAGCGCCCAAGGCGGCGCAGTCGCGCTCCCTGGCGCGGATGCCGTCCAGCAAGGCGGCTTTTGTCTGCCGATAGGACATGAGGACGAGGAAAGAAGAGCCGACGATCCAAAGGCACAAGAAGGTGAAGAGGATTTTTTTCTGAATCGTTGACGATCGCAGGTTTACCATACTGTCCCTTCCTCGTCGCATTGTAGCATGCCTTTCTATTTTGCTCGAACATAACGGAGCTTCGGGAACGGGTAGCTCGGGGGACCCTAAGCCGCAATAACCGCCAACAAGCTTCGAGGAACCAATCTTTCCTAAGGCCTCGGGCTAGGTTATACTGGGCCGCATGAGGATGGCAGCGTGGAAACCTACTTCCGCATCGACCTGAACGTCTTCTGCTTCGTCTTCGCGGCAGTGCTTTTCGTAAGCTCGCGGGACAGGAAGGGCAAGCCCTTCCTCGACTACCGGCTCTTCATGATCATGCTCGGGGCCACCATGTTCCAGATTGGCGTGGACGTGGCCACGCTGCTCCTCGACGGGCGGGCGGGGCCGGCGTATCGCGCCCTGCTCGTCGGCGCCTCGACTGTGTATTATATCGCCCATCCCATCGCGCCGCTCTGCTTCGCGCTCTATTCGATATATACGCTGACCGGCAGCGCCGGGACCGTCAAGCGGCTCCTCCCGTTCTTCCTGCTGCCGGCCCTGGGATCGGCCGCGGTCAGCGCGGTCTCCCCCCTCGCGGGCTGGTTCTTCAGGATCGATTCGGCTAACGTTTACAGCCGCGGGCCGCTGTTCCCCATCTTCGCCGCGGTTTCCTATTTCTATTTCGCCTTCGCCTTCGTCTTCACGATCCTCCGCCGCAGGTCGGTCGATCGGCGGACCTTCGTCAGCCTCCTCGTCTTCTCCGTCCCCCCCGCCATAGCCGGGTACATCCAGGCGCTGCACTACGGGCTCATCCTCATCTGGCCCTCGATCCTCCTCTCCATGCTCGAGATCTACGTGAACATCCAGCAACGCAAGCTCTCGAGCGACTACCTGACGGGCGCCTCCAACAGGCGCCGCCTCGACGAGTACCTCGCGACGCGGATCAGGGAGGCCTGCGAGCCCCGCTCGGGGCGGCTCCTGTTCTCGAGCAAGCGCGTCCTCGCGGGCCTGCTGGTCGACGTGGACGACCTCAAGTCCATCAACGACAACTATGGCCGCCCGGCCGGCGACGAGGCCCTGGTCAAGACGGCCAGGCTGCTGCGGCAGGGCTTGCGTTCGGAAGATTTCCTGGCGCGCTATGCCGACGACGAATTCGTCGCCGTGCTCCCGCTCTCGAACGGGGCCGAGCTCTCGCGCCTGATAGGGGGCATCAGGCGGCGCTTCGAGGACGAGCGATCCTCGGGATCGAACTACCCTTTGTCGATCAGCATCGGCGCGGCCGTCTACGACCCGGCCCTGGATCCGAGCGCGGACGCTTTTATAGGGCGGCTCGACGATCTCATGTACCGCGAGAAAGAGGACCATAAGGCGCGAAGGAGCAGCATGTGATCCGTATGCGATACCCCAGGTCGAAGCTCCTCTCGGTCCTGGCCCTCGGGGCGGCCCTGGCCCTCGGGGCTTGCGCCTCCAAGCAGGCGGCGCCCGCGGACTCGGGAGGGGCCGAGCCCCGCGCCGGAGCGGAGGTCGCGCCCGCGGCCGTGGAGGACCGGGGCGCCGCGACGAGCGCTGCGGCGGCGAGGCCCCAGGCGCCGAAAACGGAGCCTTCCTCGCTGGAGAGCGACGTCGAGGGCTTCTGGCCATCCCCGGAATCCCGCGTCAAGTCAGTGGCGATCTCGGCGAAGCTCGGCAACGCGGCTCTCCTCCGATCCTGGAAGATCGAGATCGCACCGGTAGGGGGCGCCGCGGCGCTTGTCTCCTTCGCGGGTACGGACCGCGACCCGCCTGCCGCCGTCTCCTGGGACGGTCGCGCCCAGGATGGCAAGCTCGCCGCCGAGGGCCGCTACGAGGCCCTCCTTTCCGCCTCCTACGCCGAGGATATCCTTCCGCCGGTATCGATCCGATCTAGGGCTTTCGCGCTCTCTGTTTCCCCGCCCGAGCCCATACTCGTCGCCGACCCGGCTCGGCTCGAGCCTTCCTCGTCGGGGATCAAGGCGCCCGTCTCCTTCGGAATCGACGCGCGGCCCGCCCTGGGCCGCCTGGACTCCTGGCGGCTGGACATCGTCGGCCCCGACGGCAAGCTCTTCCGATCGTTCGAAGGCCCCTGGACCGATCCCGGCGCCGTTACCGCCGCGCCGCCGCCCGTCTCCTGGGATGGGCTCTCCGCCTCGGGGGCCCCGGTCCAGGCCGGCCGGCGCTACTCGGCCCTGCTGAGCGTCCGCGACGCCTACGGCCATGCCGCCTCGACCCAGGTCGCGCTGGTCGTGGCCGACCTGCCTTACGCCTCCGAGCGCAGCTCGGTCGAGCCCTGGACGAGCGGCTTCTCGCCGAACGGCGACAAGGTCATGGACGGGATGGATTTCAGCCTCGGTTTCGGCCAACGCGCCTCCGTGCGATCGTGGCGCCTCGAGATAGCCCAGGCCGAGAAGGGCATCGTCCGCGTGTTCCGCGGCGCGGCGCCCGACCTGCCCTCCTCGATCTCCTGGGACGGCACGAGCTCTTCCGGGGCCGCGGCTCCCGAGGGCCGCTATTTCGCCACCCTCAACGTGGACTACGGTTCCTCGTTCAGTCCGGCGGTCGCGCGGAGCCCGGTCTTCATCCTCGACCTCACGCCGCCCGAGCTGCGCCTCTCCTATTCCCCAGCGCTCTTCGCGCCGGGCCCAGCCGGCGCGACGCCGGGCAGCGAGGGCGAGGGCTCGACTCTCGCAATCGGCCTGGAGGCCTCGAGCGAGCTCGCCCGCCTCGCCGATTGGAGCGTGGAGATCATCGATCCCGGCGAGAGGGTCTTCGCGCGCTTCGACGGCGCCTGGCCCCCGTCGGGAGGCCTCGAGCCCCTTTCCTGGGACGGCATCGGATCCGATGGGGCCCTCGTCGAGTCCGCTGAGGTCTACGGGATCGTCGCGCGCGTCCGCGACGAGCTGGGCAATTCGGCCCTGGCGAAGGGGAAGGTCGAGACCGACATACTCGTCGTGAGGGATGGCGACCGCTATCGCGTCGACGTGGCAAGCATTGTGTTCAAGGGCTATACCGACAACTACCAGGACTTGCCGGCCGAGCAGGCTGCGCAGAACCGCCTGACGCTCGACAGGCTCGCGGCCAAGTTCGCCAAGTTTCCGGGCTACCGCATACGCCTCATCGGGCATGCCGTCATGATCAATTGGGACGACCCCAACCTAGGCAAGCCCGAGCAGGCCAAGGTCCTGGTGCCCCTGTCAAAGTCGAGGGCGGCCGCGATCGCCAAGGCGCTGGCGGCGAGGGGTATCGACGCCAAGCGGATGAGCATCGAGGGCGTGGGTGCGAGCAGGCAGGTCGTGCCCGACAGCGACATCGTCAACAGGTGGAAGAACCGCCGCGTCGAGTTCTACCTGGAGAAGTGAGGCCGGAGGGGCGCGGTGAATCAGAACCGCAGCCCGATTCCCAGGCCGGCCCCGAGGTAGTAACTGTCGAGACTTTCGAATTCTCCCGTCGCGATGAGCGAGACGACGAGGGGCGAGGAGGGCGCGTGCCATCGCAGCTCGAGCCCCAGGGGGTAGGGGCCCGCGAGCCCGAAGGCGCCGCCAAAGGGCGAGCTGCGCAGTGCCCCCGAGAGGCCGAAGGTGTATGGGCCCGCCGCCGCCTCGAGCCCGAGCCGGAGGTAGGCCCAGGAGAATAAGCCGGGCGTGTCCCAGCGGGCGCCGGATCCGGCCCAGCCGGGGTAATAGGTCGAGATCTCCAGCTCGGGGTCGGCGAAGGCCCGCAGGGCGCCGGAGGCGTATTCCAGGGCGAGCCCCGCGGAGAGGCCGCCGAAGCGCGTCGTGCCGTCCCAGGAGGTATGGACCGAGCTCTCGGCTTCCTGGTCGAGGAATCGGGCGATCGAATACTTGACGAAGATCGCGGCCGCGGTCGGGGAGGAGAGGGGCGCGCCCCCGAGACCCTGTTTCCAGGCCGCGGTGAGCGAGTAGGAATTAGAGCCTGGGCTGTCTTGCCATAGGGCGGCCATGTAGCTGAAGTCCAGCTCCGAGCCGCTCGGGCCGCCATTGCCCCCGGCGGCTGCGCTCCCGGCGGAGGGCAAGCCTATTCGCAGGCCCGCCTGGGCCGTCGCCAGCCCCGACATGGCCCTTCCAGCGGGTTCGAGGTGGAGTTCTGCCCCGCTCGCGAGCTCGAGCCTGCCGGCGGCGATGGTGCGCGCGTCGGGCGCGAAGAGCAGGCCGGACACTCCGGAATAGAGCGCGGTCGAACGGGAGTAGGTCCCGGAGACGAGGCTTACCTTCGCGTCGGCCGAGGAGGAGGGGCCGTCCCCGGCGCCAGGGCCCTCGAGATGGATGAGGTAGTCGCCGGGCGGGAAGGGCATCCCCGAACTGTCTCGGCCGTTCCAGCGCAGCCTGGCGCTCGGGCCGGCGAAGGTCAGCTCGCCGAGCTCGCAGAGCACGCGTCCCGAGGGGTCGCGCAGGGAGGCCGAGGCTCCGCCCCTCGCCGATACCTCGATCCGCGCCTCGCAGGAGCCGAGGTAACCGGGATCCGAGGGGTCGAAGGAGCGAGGGACCGCGTACAGGCTGCGGATCCGGAAGTCGGCGGGGAGGTAGTTGACGGCGAGACCCAGCGTCTGGTCCCAGGCTATGGTCACCGTCGCCTCGAAGTCCAGGTAGCCGAAGCGCCTTACGAGCAGGTTATGCGAACCAAGGGGGAGCCGGAGCCGGGGGCCGTGGCGGGGCGAGCCGTCGACGTAGACGGCGGAATCGGGCTCGAGGCCCTCGAGCTCGAGGGTGCCGGTCGGCGGCGCGGGCTCGGCGGGCTCGATGACGATGACCGCGCGCGTATGCTCGCCCCGATCCCAGCCCGAGGGGCCGTCCTCTCCGGGGCGGGAGGGGCCTGGGCCCGGCCTCGGGGGCGCGGGCCGCGAGGGAGCGGAGGGCAAGCTCGGTTTTCGGGCCCTGGCCGCGGCAGCCGCCTCGGAGGACTCGGATCTCGAGTAGGTCGAGCCGCCTGAGCTGGCGCAGGATGCTAGGCTGGCGGCGGCCACGAGGGCGAAGGCTCCGGCGAGGCGGTATCGTTTGTCCATGCGCTGAATATAACGCTAAAAGTCGAGTATCTCCCAACCGCGCCCCTTGGCCTCCCGGCGCAGGCGGCGATCGGGCGCCACGGCCACGGCCTCGCCGACCGCGAGGAGGAGGGGCAGGTCGTGGATCGAGTCGCTGTAGAAGGAGCAGTCGGCCAGCGAGACTCCGTGGCGATCGAGGTAGGCCGAGACGGACTCGAGCTTGGCGGCGCCGAAGAGGGCCTTGCCGGCGATCCGGCCCGTGCAGCGCCCGGCCTCGTACTCGAGCTCGCTCGCGAGGACCGCGTCGGCGCCTATGGCCTCGGCGAGGGGCCTGACGATGAAGTCGAGGGAGGAGGTCGCGAGGAGGATCTCCCCGCCCGAGGCCTTGATGCCGGCGATCAACTCGACCATCCCGGGCCTTAGCGCCCGGCTCGTGCGGCGGGCGTAGACGTCGCGGCTGATCTCCTCGAGCAGGGACTTCTCGATGCCGCGGATGATCGGGAAATCGCCCTCGAACAGGGAGAGGCCCTCGCCGCCGAGCCGGTAGGCCGCGTAGTTCCAGGGTATGAGGGCGAGATGGCGGATCTTGAGCACGCCGCGCCGCGCCGCCGCCTCCGCGAAGCGGCGGCCGGTCGAGCCCTCGGTTATCGTATGGTCGACGTCGAAGATGGCGATCAATGGCTTCATGCCGGGGCGCCGAGCGGGAGGAGCTGCCGGAAGGGCGCGTCGGCCTCGGGGTATGCGCCCCGGTATTCCGGGGGGAGCAGCCTGGCGATGCTGCGCATGATCTCGTCCGTCGCCTCGGTCCTCGCGGACTTGGCCTTGCCCGGCTCGGGCTCGCGGAGCCGGTAGGGCTCTCCGACGCGGAAGCGCACGGCGGTGCGCTTGCCCCTCTTGAGGTTCGACCAGAAGGCCTCGCCGCCGTAGTGCACGACCGGCAGGATGGGGGCGCGCGATCGCATCGCGATGGACACGACGCCGGCGTGGCCGCGCCCGAGCCGGCCGTCGTGGCTACGGGTGCCCTCGGGCATGATGTTGAGCATCCTGCCCCGGGCGAGGGCCTCGAGGGCGAGGCGCATGGAGCTCATGTCGCTCGCGTCGCGGTCGACCGGGACGCATTCCCAAGCGGTCGCGAGGAGGCCGAGCAGGGGGCTGCGCCAGGTTTCGATCTTGGCGAAGCCCGAGATGTCCCGAGGGTAGACGAGGGTGTACAGGAGGGGAACCTCGAGGAAGTTGATGTGATTGGACACGATGATGAGGGGGCCCCGCCTCGGCAGCTTCGCGAGCTCGGACGCGTCGACCCTGCAGGCGGCGCAGAGGATGGCCCGGACCAGGGGGGCGATGACGTAGGAGGAACGCCTCATGCGACGGGCCGCTCCTCGCCGCAGAGTATGCTGATCCGCGACGGCAGGCACTCGGCGAGGATGTCCGTGCCGTTGGTGCAGATGGTCTCGCCGTCGGCGTGGACCACGAGCCCGCCCTCGGGAGCGGATATCGCGTAACGCGAGGAGCGGCCCGTCTCGATCTTGCGATGACCCTCCTGCGTGCCCTTCGTGTAGCGGACTATGAGGGCCATCATGTCCCGGCGCGTGAGCTTGCCGGCCATGCAGACGTCGAGCAGGCCGTCGTGGTTGGAGGAGCGGGGCGCCATGAAGAAGGTCCCGCCCAT
>DBTW01000069.1:15826-16741 GCA_002307245.1 Spirochaetaceae bacterium UBA1306
AGCGGGAACAGGGCGAGGGTCCTGAGGGCCCCGATGACGTAGGCCATGAAGCCGTGCACGTGGCGAAGCTTCGCGGCCTCGAGCCCCACTATCGTATCGAAGCCGATGCCGATGCCGTTGCCGAAGTACCGGCCCTGGGGATAGTCGCCCCCGGAGACGCGGCCCACGTCCATCGGCCTCTCGCGTCCGGCGGCTATGACCTCGATGCAGGCGGCGAGCTCCGCGGGGACGTCGGCGCCGTAGGAAAAGTCGTTTCCCCTGCCCACGCTGAGCACGGCGAGCGAGGGGATGGCGTCGCCGCGGTCCCGGGAGAGCATGAGGCCGTTGATGACCTCGTTGACCGTGCCGTCGCCCCCGGCCGCGACCACGACTCCGTAGCCCTCGCGCGCGGCGTCGCGGGCGAGCTCGGCGGCGTGCCAGACGCCCTGTGTTACGCGGATATCGTAGCTGATGCCCCTGTTTTTGAAGAGGGCCTCGATTTCCGGGATTCGCTCGGCGGCCTTGCCCTTGCCGGCCGTGGGATTCAGGATCACCAGGTGCTTTCTTGAAGTCATAGACGGTAAATTATAGCGTAGTTCTTCCTTCAGCGGAAGATCGGGCCAGGGCCTCGAGTATCGCTGTTCCGAAGCGCTCGGCCTTGACCTCCCCCATACCGAAGACTTCGAGCAGCTCCTCGCGGCTCGTGGGGGCCTTCTCGACGAGGTCGAAGAGGGTCCGGTCGGCGAAGATCATGTAGTTGGGCACTTTGGCTCGCTCGGCCAGGGACTTGCGAAGGGCCCTCAGCGCGGCCTCGCGCGCGGCTTCGATCCCGCCCGGCGGGTAGGCTCCGGCCCTAGGCGCGGGCGCGGCCCGGTCCCCGGCGGCCTGCCCGCCCTTCCTGCTCGAGGGCCTGGGCGGGATCACGGCCGCTATGGG
>DBTW01000069.1:17130-17678 GCA_002307245.1 Spirochaetaceae bacterium UBA1306
CTGGCCCACTCCTTGCCGATGCCCCAGGTCGAGAGCTCGGAATGGCCCAGGGCGAGCACGCGCTCGTTCTTCGATCCGAGGAGGACGTCGGCGACATGGCCGGCGCCGTAGCGCTCTCCCGTGCGCTTCACGCAGGAGAGGAATTTGTAGGCTTGGGTGGTGACGTCGGACTCGGAGCCCGAGTCGGTGATCCCGGCGCAGACGTCGCAGGAGCCGCAGCCGACCTGGCCTTCACGCCCCCCGGAGTACTCCTCCCCGAAATGGGAGAGGATGGCCGCCCGCCTGCATCCCGAGGACTCGGCATAGCGGAGCATCCCGCGCAGGGCTTCCTCCGCGGCGAGCTCCTGGTCGGGATCGGAGTAGTCCTCGTCGCCGCGGGCCATGAGGGAGCGGATCTTCACCGCGTCGCCATAGCCGAAGAGGAGGAGGGCCCGCGCCGGGAGGCCGTCGCGGCCGGCCCGACCTATCTCCTGGTAGTACTGCTCGAGGCTCTTGGGCAGGTCGGCGTGGGCCACGAAGCGGACGTCGGGCTTGTCGATGCCCATGCC
>DBTW01000069.1:17935-23600 GCA_002307245.1 Spirochaetaceae bacterium UBA1306
CTTGTCGATGCCCATGCCGAAGGCCGTCGTGGCGCAGATGACGCGGACCTCGTCGCGGATGAAGGCGTCCTGGTTGGCCGAGCGCGCTTCGTCGGCGAGACCCGCGTGGTAGGGAAGGGCCGGGAGGCCGCGCTCCGAGAGATCGGCCGCCATGGCTTCCGCCCGGGCGCGGGAGAAGCAATAGACGATGCCCGAGCCCTCGGGGTAGTCAGACGCCAGCTCGAGGAGCTGGTCGACGGCCTTGGCGCGCCGCCTCACCTCGAGGAAGATGTTCGGCCTGTCGAAGCCCGCGACGAGGACGCGGGCGCCGCCGGGCGCGCCCGCCCCGAGGGCGAGCTCGGCCACGATGTCGTCGCGTACCCGCTCCGTGGCCGTCGCCGTCAGGGCCAGGCAGGCCGCCAGCTTCCGCGAGGGGGCCCGGGGCCTGATTCGCCTCCGAATGTCGCCTAAGGTTCGATACTCGGGCCGGAAGTCGTGGCCCCATTCGGAGATGCAGTGCGCCTCGTCGACGGCGAGGAGGTCCACCGCGGCCCTCGAGAGCAGCTCGGCCGCCCGGCCGGAGGCGAGGGTCTCGGGCGCCAGATAGAGGAGCCTGACCCGCCCTGCTGCGGCGGCCTCGGCGTTCGCCCTCCATTCGTCGGCGGAGAGGGTCGAGTTGAGGAGCCGGGCCTCGACTCCCAAGGAGCGGAGGAAGGCCACCTGCTCGCGCATGAGGGCGATGAGGGGCGAAACCACGATGACGAGGGACCCGGGACCGAGGGCGAGGGCCGGGACCTGGTAACAGAGGGACTTGCCTCCGCCCGTGGGCATCACGGCGAGGACGTCCTCGCCGGCGAGGACCGCGTCGATGATGGATTCCTGGTGGGGCCGGAACTCGTCGTATCCGAAGACTTCCTTGAGCACGCCGCGGGTAGTCTCGCTCATGCGCCTATACTACCCGCGGGGGCGGCAGCCCAGCTAGCGCTAGTCGTCGCGGTCGCGCCGGCCCTCCCAGCCGCAGCTGAGGGAGGCGAAGGCCGAAACCTGGAAGCGGCCGAGGGGGTAGTCGGCTATGCTCGTCGCCGGGATCGCGCTCCGGTCGAGGTCGTAGCTCAGCTTGGCCCCGAGCCTGGAGCCGCCGAGCCTGACCGAGGCCCCCGCGCTCACGAAGGGGTAGAGGCTGATCGCCAGCCTAGGCGCTCCCTCCGCGCGGGAGCCGGGGCCGAGGAAGACCCGCCCCGCGCAGCCTAAGCCCGCGTCGACGAAGGGATCCAGGAAGGCGTTGGCGCCGAGGAGATGGTAGCTCAGGTAGGCGGCCTGGGCGTCCCAGTCGAGCCACCAAGCGTCATCGCCGCACTTGTAGAAGTTCACCAGGTAGCTCGCGCCGAAGCCCGTGTGGCCTATGATCGCTTCCCAGCCCAGGCCCGCGAAGGGGTCGTCCGAGCTGATGGCGTCGACGGCTTGATCCAAGGAGGGAGAGCTAATAAAATCTTTTCCCAGGACCGCGCCGAGATCGACCCGAGCCTCGGAGAAGGCCGGCGCAATGAGGCAGGCGAGGAGAATCGCAGTCGCTTTCGCTTTCATCTTGTATACTCCTGGTTTATGTAACACGAGACGCCTCGGCCGCCGTCACCGCGATCTTGCGAGATTCCTCGCTTTCCCGGTGGCGAATTCTCGGCCGCCCCGTGTTGAAGATCCGAGAAGGCGCGGGGGATAGGTGCTGGATGTCGAGGCGCTTTACAGGAAATACGGCCCCATGGTCTTGCGCAGGTGCAGGAGCCTCCTCGGCGACGAGGACAAGGCCCAGGACGCCATGCAGGAGACCTTCGTGCGCGCGCTTCGGAGCGGGAGCAGGCTCTCGGACGCGGCTCCGTCGAGCCTCCTGTACTGCATGGCGACCAACGTCTGCCTGAACGCCATGCGCGCCGAGCGCTCGAGGCCCAGGTCCGCCGGCGGCGGCGACGAGCTGCTCGAGGCCATAGCCGGGAGCGACGACGTGGAGGCCCTGGGGCTCGCCCGCCGCCTCGTCGACGGCATCTTCGAGCGCGAGGAGCCCTCGACCCGCACGATGGCCGTGCTGCATTACGTCGACGGACTCACGCTGGAGGAGACGGCCGAGCGCGTGGGTCTTTCGGTCTCGGGGCTGCGGAAGCGCCTCGCCCGCCTGCGGGAGCGGGCCAGGCTCTTCATGGAGGATGGGGAATGAGAGCTGCATCGTCGCGACTTCCGGATCTCCTGCTCGAGCAGTACGCGTTAGGCGAATTATCCGACGCCGGCAAGGCTCGGGTGGAGGCCGTCCTGGCCGTGGACGACGCGGCCAGGGCCAGGCTCGACGCCATCGCGCGCTCGAACGAGGAGATCCTCTCCTCCTCGCCCCCGGCCGAGATCGCCCGGGCCGTCCGCGCCCGGATGCTCACGGCCGCCGGGACCCCCCGCCGCGCCCGCCCGGCCCTCGCCCTGGCTTTTCCCGCCGCCGCCGCCGCCCTCCTCCTCGTCGGAGTCGTCATGTTCCGGGGCGGGCTCTTCCCGGGCGCCGCCGATCTCGAGCGGCCCAAGGGCGGGGCGCCGTCCCTCTTCATATATAGAGCCTCGGCCTCGGGGCCAATAGAGCTCCGCGACGGATCTTCCGCGGCGGCCGGCGACGTCCTCCAGCTCAAGTACGGGGCCGGCAGCGGCCGCTTCGCGGCCATCGCCTCCCTCGACGGGCGCGGTCACCTGACCTGGCACCTGCCCGCGGGCTTCGACGACTTGAGGGGCGGCGAGGCGCCCGCGCCGCGGATCGAGGAGGCGGGCTCGGCCCTGCCCTCGGCCTACGAATTGGACGACGCTCCCTTTTTCGAGCGCTTCTTCATGATATCTTCCAGGGATGGATTCGATCTCGGGGCCGTATCGAAGGCGCTACGCGCCCTCTCGGCCTCGGGCGCGGCCGAGAGCGGCGAGCCTTCGCTGCCGAAGGGCCTCGCCTGCAAGTCCTTGATCATACGCAAGTCCGGAGGCGGTCGATGACTAGACAGCGCGCCCTAGCCCTCGTCCTCGCCGCGCTCGGCGGGGCCGCCTTCGCGGTCCCGCCGGGGGCCGATGCGTCGCCCGCGGCCGACGCTCCGCTGCGACGCCTCGCCCTGGTCCTAGGCGCCAACTCCGGGGGCGAGGGCCGAGTCAAGCTGCGCTACGCCGCCTCGGACGCGCGCTCCTTCGGCTCCCTCCTGACCGAGCTGGGCGGCGTCCGCGACGAGGACCTCGTCCTCCTCATCGAGCCGGGCCTGTCCTCCTTCCGCGGCGCCGCCGACCGCGTGCGCGAGCGGGCGGCCGCGGCCAAGGCTTCCGGGCAGAGGTGCGAGTTCGTCTTCTATTACTCGGGCCACTCCGACGAGGAAGGCCTGCTGCTCGGGAAGGAGAAGCTCGGCTATTCCGACCTCCGGGCGGCCATCGAAAAGGTCCCCGCGGCGGTCCGCGTCGCGATACTGGACTCCTGCTCCTCGGGTTCCCTCACGCGGGCCAAGGGCGGCCAGGCCCGCCCCGCCTTCCTCTTCGACGCCTCCTCGGACATGGAGGGGCACGCCTACATCACCTCGAGCTCCGAGGCCGAGGCGGCCCAGGAATCGGACAGGATCGGCGGCTCGTTCTTCACCCATTACCTCATGTCGGCCCTGCGCGGGGCCGCCGATACCCATGGCGAGGGCCGGGTCACCATCAACGAGGCCTACGCCTACGCCTTCCGTGAAACCCTGGCCTCCACCGAGAATACCCAGTACGGGCCCCAGCATCCTTCCTACGAGATCAGCCTCACCGGCTCGGGCGACCTCGTGCTCACCGACCTGCGCTCGTCCCGAGCGGGCCTCGCCCTCGCCGAGGAGCTTTCCGGCTCCTTCTTCGTGCGCGACGCCAAGGGCAAGCTCGCCGTCGAGCTCGACAAGGCCTCAGGCGAGCGCATGGAGATCGGCTTGCCCCCAGGCGCCTATTCCGTGGCGAGGGTCGACGGCGACGCGCGCTCTCAGGCCGAGGTGTCCGTCCCTGCGGGCGGGCGCGCCTACCTCGTCGCGGCCAACTTCCGATCTATGGCGCCCCAGCTGGCCGCGGCTCGAGGCGTGCAGATTTCGCCGGCGGTACCCGCCGAGGCTCCGGCGGGCATCGCCGAGGCTCCGGCGGGCATCGCCGAGGCGCCGAGCGCGGGGCCCGACTCCGCGTCCGGGGCGATCGAGGCTCCGGCCTGGTCCAGGCAGCGGGTCAGGGGCGTCGCGGGCTATCCCATAGCCGTGGATATGTCCCTCTTGCCTGACTTCTCGAAGGGGCTCTTCTCCTCCGAGACGGACCGGAGCGTCTCCATAGGCCTCCTCTGGGCCCAGGCCCGCGACGCGAAAGGCCTCCAGCTCGCTTCCCTCGCCAATATCGACTCAGGAGACATGGCCGGCTTCCAGTTCGCCTTCCTGGGTAACGCGGTCCAGGGCCACTCGGGCGGCGGCCAACTCTCGGGCCTCGCCAATGTCGCATTAGGCGGCTCGGGCGGCGCCCAGATAGCGACTCTCCTCAATTACGCCGGCGGCCCTTCCGGCGGCCTCCAGCTGGGCCTCGTCAATGTCGCGGACACCATGGCGGGAACCCAGATCGGCATCGTCAACGTCTCGAACCGGATGTACGGCTTTCCCCTCGGCCTCGTGAACATAGAGAAGGGCGGCATCAGCATGCCCCAGGCTTGGTACGAGTCCGGCACGAGCGTCCGCCTCGGCTATTCGCTCGGCACGCGTATCTTCTACAACCTCGCCCAGGCGGGCGTCGATCTCGAGCCGGACGGCGCGATCAGGCCCTCTGTAGGCCTCGGCATGGGGGCGCGGCTGACGGTGCGCCGCTTCTACGGGGACCTGGACCTGTCCTGGCGCGAGGTCTTCGGCATCGCGGGCGTCTCGGGCCCGAGCGCAAGGCTCTCGCTCAGGAGCTGCCTGGGCTTCCCCGCGAGCGAGCCCGGGCTCTTTGTCGGCTGCGCGCTCGAGGGCTACATGCCCACGCTCTCGGCCTCCGACGATGGCGTCCGCTCGTCGATCTTCCGGGTCGAGCCCCGCTTCGTCGCCGGCGTCAAGCTGTAGCGGCGGCTGCGCGGCGCCCCAAACGCTCGCGCCTTCGGCGCTCGCTATAGGGCGTCGTTTTATGACAATAGTTCGTTCATCGCCGCTGCCGCCCTCCGCCCTTCGCCCATGGCTAGGATCACCGTCGCGGCGCCGAGGACTATGTCGCCGCCGGCGTAGACCCGGTCGATGCTCGTCTTCTGCTTATCGTCGACGATGATGTGGCCCTTGCGGTCGACCTTGAGGTCGGGGCTCGTGCGCGCGAGGAGGGGATTGGACTCGTTGCCGATGGCGACGATCACCGTGTCGTAGGGAACGATAGCCTCGCTGCCCGGGACGGCGACCGGGCTGCGCCTGCCCGAGGCGTCGGCCTCGCCCAGAGCGAAAGCCTGGACTTCGAGGGCCTCGGCGCGGCCGTCCTTGTCGCCTATCACCCTGGTCGGGCTCGAGAGGAAGTCGAACTTGACTCCCTCCTCCATCGCATGGCCGATCTCCTCGGCCCTGGCGGGCATCTCCTCGCGGGTGCGGCGGTACAGGACGTGCACTTCCTCGGCGCCGAGGCGGAGGGCCATGCGGGCCGAGTCCATCGCGACGTTGCCGCCGCCGAGCACTGCCACGCGGCGGCTCGG
>DBTW01000024.1:0-16890 GCA_002307245.1 Spirochaetaceae bacterium UBA1306
GAGGCCATCGCCTGGGCCAAGCAATACCGGATCGACACCACCACGGAGCGCCTCGCCCGCCTTTACAAGGTGGTAGGCGCCGAGCGCGCCAGGCGACTCAAGCTCCGCAGCGGGATACGGTAAGAGTCAGAATATCTCCCTCTGCACAGACAGAGTCGTCTCTAGGCCTTGGGCCGTACGGCCCTTCACGTGATCTTCGTTGAGCCGTAGCTTCAGCGCGGCCGAGGCGCCGAAGGTCCAGCGGCCGCTCGTCAAGGCACCTTTCAGCGTCAGAGACTGCTCGAGTATGGCCGTCCCGCTCGGCGCGCTGATCTCGGAGTTTTCCTTATCCAGCTGCCAATCCTCGTAATACCAGTCGCCGTCCCACTTCAGGCCCGAGTCGAGGTCGAGATTGTTCTCGCCCAGGGCGGCGAAGCGGTATTCCAGGCCATAGGCCCAGGCCCCGGGCGAGGTGTAGGAAGCCTCGAGCTTGCCTACGGCCGCGTCGCGGCCGTAGGGCGATCCGACCCAGGCGAGGAGGTCGCCCTTGTTCACGTAGCCGTCGGGGGCGACAAGCTCGCGCCTGAGCGACAGGAAGGACCACTCGCGCCCGTAGAGGGTGCCGAACCAGGGCGCCGCGTAATAGCCCTCGAGCTTGAGGCCGAAGAAGCCCTCGCGCATCGGGGCCGACCATTCGAGCCCGCCCAGGAAGGCATAGGCGTCGGGCTGGAGGGACCCGGCCTCGCTGGGAAAGGGAGTCTTGATCTGGTTGACGGCGCACTGCCCGTAGACCCTCGTCCCGCGGAAAGGAGTCCAGCCCAGGTCGAGGCCCAGCAAGGAGCCCACGGAATCGTCGCCGTCGCCGTAGTTCTTCCAGGAGGACAGGGCGTGGAAGCTGACCAGGGGATTCAGGAAGCGCAGCTCGAGGGGCTGGGCGACCATGACTCCCTCGGTGAAGCCGATAGTCAGGGAGCTGAAGGGCTTCATGTCGGCGCGGTGCAGGTAGATGTAACGCTGGATCGAGGAGGCCGTCGTGCCGTCATCGGTTTCGAGCGTAACCGCGAGGGGCTGGAGCTCGATGATCATGGAGCGCCAGGCGAAGGCGCCTGAGACGAAGGACAGGCGCGCGAAGTCCACCCGGTCGAGCGAACGCGACACGGTCGTGGCGCCGAGATCGGCGGCGCCCATGTCCACGCGGTCGCGGGCGATGATGAAGTTCCAGCCTTCCGCGCCCACGGAGAGGCCGGCGCGCCGCGGGATGCTCACGTCGAAGTAATTATAGTGGTCGGGGATGTTCGTCCAGTTGCGGTCGCCGTCCAGCGCGGAGCTGGGCAGGATCGAGGCCCAGTAGCCCTCGCGCAGCTCGAGGTCGGCGAAGCCGGTGGCGTAGTCGCCGAGGTCGAATGCGAGGGGGATCTTCACCAGCGATGGCCGGTCGGCCGCCTCGCCCGAATAGGCGATCGACTCGTCGCTGCGGTAGCGCGCGTCGAAGCCGGCCGAGAGGCCGGCGCGGAGCCGCGGCGAAGCCGAGCTCCCGGCGGAGGGGCAGAGCGCCTCGAGCCGGTCGTACAGCTCGGTGGCGTTAGGCGACAGCGACTGCCTATCCACGGCGTCGAGCAGGGTCCGAAGCTCAGATCGAGGCATCGGGGCGACTATCGGCGCCGGGACCATCCCGGCGTCCCGGTAGACCAGGCCCAGGGCATCGAAGGCCCAGGATCCCGCGGCTATGGTGTCCCCGGCGCCCTGGGCCAAGGCTACGGCCGCGCCCAGGAAGAGCCAGGCGAGGGCAGACCAGAGTAAACGGAGCGCCCTATCAGAGCGTGACATGGTACTTGGCGCCCAGCACGAACTCGACTATGGGCGCGGATTCGTCCGAGGGCTTGAAGAGGCTGATGCCATTGACGCTGTCGACCGCGGCGGCAACGGAGTGTAGCTTCAGCCTGTTCCACACGTAGCCGAGCTTGAGCTCGGCGCCGATCTCGAAGGCGCCGGCGGGCATGCTGACCGAGCCGCAGGCTAGCAGCTTCTTCTCGAGCACGCTCTCGTCCAGGAGCTTGGTGCCCGAGCCGGCATCCTTCCAATGAGTGTACTCGTGCCAGGGATTGGCTGGCGACTTGGAGCCTGAGATGGTCCCCTCGAGGGAGGCCACGGCGTCGAGGGGCCCGAAGGCCTTCCGCCAGGTGCCCATGAGGGCGAGGTTGTTCTCGCCGTGGACGTAGCCTACGTAGTCGGCCTCGGGCTCGATGGCCATGGGGGTCCCGGAGACTTCGTAATCTACGTCGGGGTAGAAGGTATAGCCGTACATCTCGTTGCTCGTCGTGTTGCCGTAGGGCTCGAAGGTATACTTGGTCGCGCCGGCGTGGTACAGGCCGAAGGTCCCGTATTCGGTGTTCCGCCTCGCGCCCAGGTGCCAGGCTATCTTGTCGGGGTTCTGCGTGCCGTCGGGGTCGGTGAAGCGCTTGAGGTTGATGTCGTCGACCAGGATCTGGGCGACGGCGTACCAGTCGCCCTCGGTATAATCGACCATGAAGCCCGAAATCGAGTTGTCGTTGCGCTTGACCTTGGCCCAGGGGCCGTCCTCGTCGAAGCCGATATACTGCACGATCACGCTGGGGATGGGCAGGGCGAAGTAGTCGAGGTCGAAGATGGGGCCGCGTGTGTTTTCGCTCCCGGCCTCGATATCGACCTTGTTGGTATAGATGGCCACGTCCTGCATAGCCACGCGGAAGGAGCCGAGCTTGAGGCCCCAGGATTTGATCGTGGCCGAACGGTCGGGGTAATTGTAGGTCGTCGTTTTGCTGGTCGCCGAATCATAGGAAGTATAGGTTCCGGAGCTGTCGTAATTAAGGGCTACCCACTGGTCGTTGTAGAAGAAATTACCGCTCGTGAGGCCAAAGGACGCGCTCAGGGCCTTGTTCTTGCGCCCGGACACGAAGAGGGAATAGGGGGAGTCCACGATATCCTCGATGGCCAGCTTGCCCAGGCTAGCGGAAAGCCCCTCGCCTTTATACTTGATCCCGCCCTCGGGCACGTAGAGGGCCACGCCTCCAGTCCCGTAGACTCCGTCCATGAAGCCGCCGTAAGTCCCGTCCGTCCTGGCCTGCAGGGCGCCGAGGAATTCCAGGCCGCCCATCTTCGCGTCGAAGCCGCCCGAGAAATTCGCCCAGAGCGCGTTGTTCGTCTCGGTCGAGGCGCCGGCGAGGACCCCCAGGTCGATGTCGACGGCGAAGGCCAGGGCGGCCATGAGGGCAAAGGCGAGGGCGAAGGCGATACGTTTCATGAGATGCTCCTTACGCATGGACAAGGCGAGAAGGCCCCGCGGAGGGGGCGTCAACGCTCGAGGCTAGAGACGAGCCAGCCCGAAATGGCCATAGCCCGCTTACGCACTGCCGAGGAGATGTTAACCTGCTTGGCGGCGGTACCCGAGACCTTGCCGCCGGAGACCGAGTAGATCAAGAGACCTTCGCTGGCCTGCTCGACATAGAATATGCAGAACAGGCGATCCGCGGCAACGACCGGGATGAAGAAGTAGTCGAGGGAGCGGGCGTTCGACATGGCGAAGACGATGCCCGGCGGGCTCGTGTCAAGCCGGACGCGATAATACGAGGTTCCGAAGTTCGCGTCCTTGAGCCTGATGTACTGTTCGGCGGAAGCGGGGAGGCTCGCCGCCGGCAGGTCGGGAAGCGGCGTCGCCTTGCGCAGGTCGGCTATCCGGGTCACTTCGTTGAATAGCACGGAGCCCTCGCCCTTGGACTTGGAGGAGTAGGTGACGCCTGAGAGTCCGCGGTAGCGCGTTATCGCGTTGAACAAGTCGAGCTTGCTCGCCGCCGCCTTGCCCGGAACGATGGTCAGGGTCTCGACCAGGAAGGAACTCTCCCGACCCTCGAGGGCCTTGGCGATGATCGCCGCAGCCTCGCCGGAAGGGAGGAAGCGGGGCGAGCTGTCGCCGGTCGCCGAATAGCCGTCCTGCGAGCGGGCCTGCGCGAGGGCCGCGGGGTCCAGCTTGGGGAACACCGCCGAAAGGGAGCGCTCGGCCCAGGCCGTTCCGGAGCCGGCGAGCGCGGCGAGGACTAGGGCGAGGGCCGCGACCGAAGGCCTAATACGCGCCCCTGCCATGGAACACGACGCCGATGGTCTTGCTCAGGATGAAGAGGTCGAGCCATACCGACCAGCTTTGGCTGTAATAGCAGTCCAGGGCCACGCGCTCCCCATAGCCGGTATCGGATCGGCCCGACACCTGCCAGAGCCCGGTCATGCCGGGCGTCATGCGGGAGAAGCGCTCGTAGGCGTCGCCGTACTTGACGATCTCCGCCTCGACGATGGGCCTCGGGCCCACGAGGCTCATCTCGCCCTTCAGCACGTTGATGATCTGGGGGAACTCGTCGAGGCTCGTCCTGCGGAGGAAGCGGCCGACCCTCGTGACCCGGGGATCGTCCTTGAGCTTCCGCGTCTCTTCCCATTCGCGCCTCGCCTCGGGATGCTCGGACAGGTAGCGCTCGAGCTTTTGGTCGGCGTCCTTCACCATCGAGCGGAACTTCCAGGCCTTGAAGGGCGCGCCCCCCTGCCCCAGGCGCCGGTGCCCGTAGAGCGCGGGGCCGCGCGAGTCGAGCTTTACGGCGAGGCCGATGAGGATGAGGAAGGGCAGGAGGACAAGGCCGCCGACCGCGGTAAGCAAGAGGTCCATCAGGCGCTTCTGCGCGAGGTTGAAGCGCGAGTTGAGGCGCTGGGTGGAGACGAGGCCCATCACGCCGCCCAGGTCCCGGACGGACATCCACATGCTCGTCATGCCGAAGAAGTCGGGTATGAGCATGGAGAAATGATAGGGATAGACGTACTTGTCCACGATGCGCGCGAGCTTCGTCCGCTCCACGCCCGGCATGGCCACGATGGCCATGCGGATGCCCAGCCGGGTCGCGAGCTCGGGGCCGAGCGCCGTGCCGCTCAGGACGGGAACCCCTCGGTACTCGCCCTCCAAGGAGGGGTCGTCGTCCAGGAGCGCGACCGGGACGTAGCCCAGGCGCCGGTCGTTCAACAGGCGATCCACGACCATGCGCCCCGTCTTGCCGCCGCCGAACACGACGCTGGGCATGCCCCACCAACTCTTTCGGCAGATGACGGAGCGGAGGACGGTCCGACCCGACACGAAGAAGACCGCGCTGCAGAGCAGGCTCACCGCGAAGGCGTAGGAGATCGGGGTGAAGGCGTGGTGGCTCGTCACGTAAATGGAAAGGACGATGCCCGAGTGCGCGAGGAGGGAGCCGATGAAGAAGCGCCGGAGCTCCTCGGATGGGGCCATGCTCATCCCGGGATAGAGGTGCTCGACGTAGAACACGACGATGAAGGCGGGCAGGAAGGGCCAGTAATCGACGAAGGACTTGAAGTTGATGAGGTGCTGGTCCACGAGGTTGACGAGGAAGAATCCCGACCCGAAAGACAGCATGGCGGCCGCCAAATCGCCCAGCATGAAGACTATTACGACAAGTGCGCCCGTCGTCTGGCCGAACCGCTTTCGATACCAGGCTAAGTATTGATCGAGACTCATATCACCCCTAATATGCACGCGCCGACCCTCGCGGAGCAAGCGGCGTTAGCGGGAATCCTCGGGAGTTCACCGATCCTTCATGGCGCGATACTCGATCTCTTCAAGCAAAGTCCGGTTTACGGACAGGAGCTCGGCCAGGAAGGCCGTGATCATCGTCTGGAAGCCGATCCCCAGGAGTATGGACGCGAGGATGAGGGACTGGACGTGGCCGCCCGCCCCGCCCGCGAGCAGGAAGACGAGGTAGCGCAGCCCGACGAGCACGCCGAGCCCGAAGACAACCGAGCCAATGCTCATAAAGAATCGGAAAGGCCTGTAGACCGCGAAGATGCGGACCATCGTCAGGATCGATTTCTTGATGTAGCTGGGTATGCTTTTCACCAGCTTTGAAGGCCGCAGGTCCTCGTTCACGCGGATCGGGACGGAGAGGATCACCATGTTCTTGCGCCCGGCCTGGATGATCGTCTCCAGGGTATAGGTGTAGTCGTTGAACACGTGGAGGCGCATCGCCGCGTCGCGGCTCACGGCCCTGAAGCCCGAGGGCGCGTCCTCCACGTCGGTCTTGCTCACGATCCGCACGACCGAGCTGCCGAGCTTCTGGAGCGCCTTCTTCACGGGCGAGAAGTGCTGGATCGTATGGATGGGCCGGGCTCCGATGACAATATCGGCCCGGCCTTCGAGGATGGGAGCCGTAAGGGCGGGTATGTCGGCGGCGCAATACTGGTTATCCGCGTCCGTGTTCACGATGACATCGGCGCCCTTCTCGAGGCAGGCCCGGAGGCCGGCCATATAGCCCCGGGCGAGGCCCTGATTGCGCTTGAAGCTCACGACGTGGTCGACCCCGCTGCGCAGCGCCACCTCCACCGTGTCGTCGGTGCTGCCGTCGTTCACGATCAGCCACTCGACCTTGTCGAAGCCCGCTACCTCGCGAGGCAGCTCGGCCAGGGCGATCGCGAGGGTCCGGGACTCGTTGTAGCAAGGTATCTGGATGATGAGCTTCATTTCATTCCTCGCTTTCTGGGGAATCGCCCTGGTCGAGGGCGGGCAGCTCGGCCGCGCCGATCGACGCGACGCGGAAGGGCGAGCGTCGGGCCGCCAGGAAGGCCCCGCCCTCGCCCGGCCGCCCCGAGGACGAGAGGACATAGTAGGAACGGCCGTCCCGCGCGAAGGGCGAGAACTCAGGGGGCCGGCCGTCGCGATACGAGGGAAGGTCGATGAAGAACCATGAGCAGGTGTAGAGGGCGTTGGCGCCGGCGAGGCCGGCCCCCGCGACGATCGGGGTCCCGCCTTCGTAGGCTGCGTTGATCTCCCGGCGATAGCGCTCGTTGATCGCGAAAGTATGCCTGGCTGGATGGAGGGGATCGGCGGCGTAGGCCCTGATTCCCGAGGGCAGGCCCGGAAGCGAGAAAAGGACAAGGGAGGCCGCCGCCCCCAGGCCCAAGACGAGGAGGCAGAAGCCGCGGGAGCCCGCGACGACGCTGGCCCGGCCCTCGCCGAAAGCGCGTCGCCAGGCTCCATCGGCGGCGAAGGCGAGGACGATGAATACCGGCCCCAGGGCCGCGCTGAAATAGCGGTTGATAAAAGCCTCCGCCGGCGTGACCGGATTCAGGCCTTTCACGGCTATGGTGAGGAAGAAGAAAAAGGAGAGACTGCCGAGGATCAGGCCGCCCAGGCCCTTGTCCATCCCACGCCGGAAGTAGAGGGCGGAAACGACGGCGAAGGCGGCGAAGGGCAGGCTCCAGTAGGCTTGGAGATACCGGGGCGAATAGCGCCGCAGGAGGTCCAGGACTGTAGGGACGGTGAAGGAATCCGAATGGAAATGATTTTGCATGATGATCTGGAGCTCGCCGAATTTGTATTTCGTGAATGCGGCATAGAGCGCGGTCTCGACGAGGAAGAGGGCGAGGAGCGCCGCGCCGATGGCGAAGGCATGACCCGCCCGCCGCTTATATAGAAGCGCGGCGAGCATCATGCCCGGCACGAAAAAGAGATTGGTGATCTTGGCCTCATAGGAGATGAAGAGCCAGAAGACAGTCCATGCGAGAGGGGCGAGATCGTCCTTGTCGCGCTTCAGGTACTCGATGAAGCAGAGCATCGCGAGGAGCATATAGGTGATCGAGAATACCTCGGGCCTGACTTGGCTGCCCGCGCGTATCATGTACGGGAACAGGACCAGGGCGAGGGCGGCTAGGAAGCCCGTGATCCGGCCGCGGAGCCTCCTCCCTATGGCGTAGGCGAGGCCCGCCTGCAGCATGCAGTTGAGGATGGGCATGGCGTAATAGACATTGGGCCCGCTGCCGAGCGCGAGCTGGGCCAAGGCGACCGGCAGGATGACGCCGTAGCGGGTCGTGCGGTGAGAGAGCTCGGGATAGGGCAGACCTCGGGCGATGGCCTTGGCCGACATCCAATAGTCGCGCTCGTCCACGCCCGTATGGATCATCATGATCGTGGAAAGCCTGAATACGAGCGCGAAGAGCATTAGGGCGCCGATGATGATGCGGTCGTCCCGATTCAAGTAGCCTTGCTTCATCCGCGCCCCTTTATCGACTTTTCCATCTCTCCCAGGTATCGTCCCACCGCGCGGTCCCACGAGAAGGCGGCCGCCGCCGCCGCGACGCGGGCCCGGTCGGGCGCGCCTTCCGCGCAGGCTCCCTCGATAGCCGCCGCGAAGGCCGCGGGATCCCCGGCGCGAGCGAGGACGGCGGTCTCGCCGGCGACCACGGCGTCGGGTATGCCGTCGAGATCGGCGGCTACCGACATAAGGCCGCGCGCGGCCGCCTCGGCGAGGACGAGGCCGAAGCCCTCGACGTCGCCCGGGATCGCCACGTTGGGCATCACGAAGAGCCTCGAGTTGCGCAGGAGCCATTCCTTCTCGTCGTCGGTTATCGCCCCGAGGAGGAAGACCCTGCCCGCCATTCCGCGCTCGGCGATGGCCTTCTCTATAGCGGGGCGCTCGGGGCCGTCGCCGGCTATCGCGTAGGAATACGATTCGCCCAAGTTCCCCAGGACGTTCCGGATGAACCATTCGTGGCCCTTGCGCTTAATGAGCCGACCGACCGTGCACAGGAGCCTTCCCGCCTCCAGCCCGGCAGGCAGCCCAGCCGGCCGCCGCCCCGGGCCCGCGCCCTCTGGAGGCAGGGCGATCCCGTTCGGGACGAGGGCCAGCCTCTCCGCGGGCAGGCCCTTGGATAGGCAGAGCTCACGCGTGTTCCGGCTGATGCAGATGATCCTGTCCGCCCCTCGCAGCCGCGGGACCACCGCGCCCTGGTAGATCGGGTTCCCGTAGGTAAGGTCGAGGCCGTGGACCGTGATCGTCAGCGACGCCCGCGTGAAGAACCTGGCCCAGGGCAGGAGGAAGGCGAGGAGGCCGTCGCCGAAATGTATGACGTCGTAGCGGCGGCCGTGGAGGGCGAGCTCGAGGGAGGCGCGGACGAGGAAGAAGGGCAAGGCCTTGTTCCCCTTTTCATTGGCGCAGAGCTCGACGTCGGCGACGCCCGAGAGGGCGTCGAAGAGCTCCTTCGAGTATCTCTCCATCCCGCCCGAGACGGGCGGGTATTTGCGCGTCACGAAGAGGATCCTCATGCCGGCTCCGCCCTCTTGCCGAAGAGGCGGCGGCCCGCCGCGCAGGATCCCAGGAAGGCGAAGTCCATCAGGAGGTTGGTGACGCGCAGGACGAGGGCGGCCACTACGGCCAGCTCGGCCGGCATGGCCATGGAGAGGAAGAGGACGATGAAGCCCTCCCGCACGCCCAGGCCGCTCGGGGCGAAGAGGGCGAGGATGCCCATCGTGCCCGCGATACTGATCCCCGCGGTGGTGAAGGCGAAGAGCGAGATACCGAGATCCGGCATGAAGGACTTGAGCGAGAGGAAGTAGGCGGTCCCGAGGATGAGGTAAGCGACGGAGTACAAGGCCGTCATTTCGCCGAGGGCCGAGAAGGTCACCTCGATGTTGCTCTCGACCTTCTTCTTGGCTATCCGTATCACGAGCTTCGCGACCGCGTTGAAGACGGGCGGCAGGAGAGCGACGGCCAGGCCGACTATGGCGACGACGGTAAGCAGCCGCAGCTGATAGGGCAGGACGCCGAAGTGCCCGTCGAGGAGGACGATCGCGAGGCTGATGATCAGCTGGGTCGCCATCTGGACCCCCGCCTCGAGGAAGGCGGTGATCCCCAGCTGCGAGGCGGGTATTCCGTATCGGGAGGCGAAATGTATCTTGCCCGCGATCCAGGTCACTTTCCCCGGGATGTACCTGCCCATCCAGGACTTCGCGTAGACGTCGAGGAGCTTCCAGCTCGGGCGAACGCCCGGGTTGAGCCGAGACAGCATCCGTATCCAGATGAGGGCCGAGAGGAAGAGGTAGGCGACCCCGGCCGCGAGGGAGAGGAGCAGGTAGGGGACGCCGATGTCGAGGCCGGCGAGCCTGGACCAATCCAGCTTGGCCACGTAGGCCGCGCAGAAGGCGAGCACGGCGGCGGTGAAGGAGATGTTGATGGCCAGCTTGGCCCCGCGGGACATGCTCACGCGCCGCGCGCCTTGAACCAGCGGGCGAAGCGCGCGAGGCCCTCGCCTATGGGCGTCGAGGGCTTCCATCCGAAGTCGCGCTCGAGATCGGAGACATCGGCCTCCGTGGCGTAGACGTCGCCCGCCTGCATCGGGAGGAAGCGCTTCTCGGCCTTCTTACCGATGGCCCGCTCGAGTTCCTCGATGAAGTCGCCGAGCCGCACGGGATGATTGTTCCCGAGGTTGTAGATCCGATACGGGGCGCTCGAGCTCGACGGGTCGGGATGCGCGGGATCCCAGGCGGGATCGCCGGCGGGGGGCCGGCCGACCACGCGGACAAGGCCCTCGACGATGTCGTCGATGTAGGTGAAGTCGCGCAGCATGTCGCCGCCGTTGTATACGTCGATGGACTTCCCCTCGACGATGGCGCGGGCGAATTTGAAGTAGGCCATGTCGGGCCTGCCCCAGGGCCCGTAGACCGTGAAGAAGCGCAGGCCCGTCGTCGGCAGCCCGTAGAGATGGCTGTAGGCGTGGGCCATCAGCTCGTCCGCCTTCTTCGTGGCGGCGTACATGCTGATGGGATGGTTCGTGCCCTCGTGCGCCGAGAAAGGGCGCGAGTCATTGAGTCCGTAGACCGATGACGACGACGCGTAGACGAGGTGGGGCGTCTTCGCGGCGCGACAGCATTCGAGGACGTTCAGGAAGCCGACGACGTTCGACTCCACGTACGCGCGCGGGTTCTCGATGCTATAGCGCACACCCGCCTGGGCGGCGAGGTTGCAGACCCCGTCGAAGGCTCCTCCGGAGAAGGCCCGCTCCATGGACTCGCGGTCCTCGAGCCTGGCGCGGATGAAGCCCAGGCTCGGGTACTTCGAGCTCCTCGCCTCGCGGCCCCATTCCCGGGCCTCGGGCCCGAGCCCCAGCTCCCCGAGCCTCGCCATCTTGAGCTCGGTATCGTAGTAGTCGTTGATCGAGTCGAGGCCGAGCACTTCATCGCCCCGCGCTGCGAGGCGGGCGGCGAGATGGAAGCCGATGAAGCCTGCGGCGCCGGTGATCAGGTACCTCATTTACTGCCTCCCACCGCTTTTTCGTACAGGGACTTGAGCTCCCCCACGACCCTGGCCTCGTCGAACTCTACCCGCGCGCGCGCCAGGGCGGCGGCCGAGAAGGATTCGTAGAGAGCGGGATCGTCCATGAGGGCGGCTACGCGCAGGGCCATCGCGCGGGCGTCGCCCAAGGGCACGAGGAAGCCGTCGGCGCCGTCGCCCACGACCTCGTCCGTGCCCGTCACGCGCGTGGCCACGCAGGGAAGGCCCTGGAGCATCGCCTCCATTAGGGCGCGGGGCTTGCCCTCGGCCAGGGAGGCCAGGACCGCCGCGTCCGCCCCGGCGAGGATAGAGCTCATCTCGGAGCGGGGCTTGATGCCGACGAAGGATGCCGCCCCGGAGAGCCCAAGGCGCTCGGCCTCGGCGACCGCGCCGGCGTCTCCGATCTCGCCCACGCAGACCAGGCGGGCTTCCCCCCGGCCCAGGTCCTCGCGCAGGATACGCAAGGCCTCGAGGAGCATGCGATGGTTTTTCTTGGGCTCCACCCGGGCGACGCAGACGAGGGTGAAGGTCGCCCCCTTGCCGGGATGGCGCTTGGGAGAGGCGGCAGGAGGGAACTCCGCGAAGTCGACGCCGTTCCCGATGTTCACCAGCCGGGCGCGCCTGCCCATGCCCGAGGCCTCGGCCTGCCTGAGCTCCTCGCCGTTCTGGAAGAGCATGAGGTCGGTTAGCCGCGAGAGGAAAAGCTCGAGGGAGCGGTAGGCGAAACGCTTGATCCCGGTGAAGGCGTTGAAGTAAAAGGAATGGACTTGGTAGACGACGAAGATCTTGCGCCGCTTGCCCCTGTTCTCTATCGCGCAGGCCATGCGCGCCACGGCGCCGGCCTTCGAGGTATGGGCATGGACTATGTCCGGCCCGTAGCCGCGCAGGATCTCGAGGAAGGCCTTCACCTCCCCGACGGCCTTGCCGGGCCCCATGCCACGGTCCATGTCGATGGGAAAGAAAGGTATGCCCTGGGCCGCGAAGGCGTCGGTGAAGCGAGGCTCGGCGGGACAGGCGATCGCGTTCTCGAAGCCGGGGTCCCGGCCTATGTCGCGCGCGCGCTTGGCGAGCAGGCGGCTCGCGCCCTGGGGCGTCGTGATGACGTCGAGGACCTTGATCACCTGGGAGCCCCGATATCGGCCTTGGCCTTGCGGGCGAGCTTGACGGTGATCACGAGAGCGCCGCCGCAATAGACGACGGCATAGGCGAGCAGGACCAGGGACAGGCAGCCCAGGGCGTAGCTAAGGGCAAAGGCGGGCACCATGAGGCCGGTTATTCCGATAGTCTCGGACAGTCCCTTCTCGGCTCCGACCACCGCCGCCTCGGGCTCGGGCTTGACGCGCCGGAAGCCGCTATAGGCCAAGCGCATGTAGAGATTGCCCGAGGCCGCCAGGCCGCCGACCAGACCCCAGGCTCCCGCCCAGGGAAGCTGGATACCGGCGAGGATCGGGACCAGGCCGGGGCTCTGGACCTCGGCCGCGGCCCCCGCGCCCAGGAGGGCGGCGGCGTAGGCGACGTAGCCGCAGACGGCGTCCACCCATTCGCCCCAGATCGAGCCGGCCTTGACGGTACGGGCGATATTGCCGTCCGCGCAGTCGAGGACGCCGAAGGCGAAAAGCAGGCCCAGCCCCGCCCAGACGGCCCAGGGCAGGCCGCTCGCCATGAGAAGGCCGCCGGCGAGGCTGACTATCGCGCCGGCATAGCTCGTCGCGTCGGCCCCCATGCCCAGCCTCATGCACAGCCAGGCGACCGGCATCGAGAGCGGGCGCAGCACGAATTTAGTCCAGGGCCCGTCGGCCCGCCGCTTTTCCGGGGATAGGGAGGCGCGGATCTCGGCGAGGGTATATTGGCGCATAGCTTGCTGCATCGCTGATTCTCCGCTGTTAGTTTTCGGTTTATTCGGCCCGTTGCCCGGCGCAAGAGCCTTTACGGGCAGTCCATCGCTTGCGGCCCCGGCAAAGCACCCTATACCATCGCCTCATGAACGGCAAGGCGCGGAAGCCCCGCATCGCGGTCCTCACCAAGCAGCTCGACGCCTGGCGCTCGGGATCGGGCCACCACATGGCCCAGATGATGCTGCATGTCCTCGAGCGGAACCACGACCGCTTCGAGTTCACCTTCGTTCACTACAAGCCGAGCGACAACCCCATCTACGGCCGCGTGAAAGAGCTCCTGATCCCCAGGAACCCGGCCGTCTCCTCGCGCGCCATCGAACGCGGGGGCTTCGACCTCGTGCACTACTCGCCGCTCACCTTCTACGCTCCCATATGGGGCGTCCGGGCCAGGAAGGTCGCGACCATGCACGGCGCCGAGCAACTGCTCCTGCCCCGATTCCACGGGCCCATCGAGCTCGCCCACGAGGCCTTCCTGGTGCCCGCCTACGGCCGCCTGATGGACGGCGTCCTCACGGTGTCGCAGGCCAGCAAGCGATTCTTCGTCGATCGCTTCCGCATGCGGCCCGAGCGCGTCGTCGTCGCCTACAACGGCCTCGGGCCAGCCTATCGCGAGATGGACGCTGCCGAGGCCGACGCCCCCGAGCGCTTCGGCCTGCGCGGGCCCTTCGTCTACCACGTCAGCCGCTTCTCCGAGCGCAAGAACCCCTGGACCCTGCTCGAGGCCTTCTCTCGCTTCGTCCGCTCCGGAGGCGGTAGGCCCCATTCCCTGGTCTGCGGGGGCTCGGGCTGGGACGACCCGCGGGTCGCCCGCGCGGCGGCCCGCCTGGGCATCGCCGACCGCCTCGTCCTGCCGGGCTTCATCTCCGAAGAGGACTCCGCCCAGCTCATGAACCGGGCGGAGATGCTCGTCTTCCCTTCCCTGGCCGAGGGCTTCGGCATGCCGCCCACCGAGGCGATGGCCTGCGCCTGCCCCGTCGTCTGCACGGCCGCCTTCGCGGTAAAGGAGGTCGTCGGCGACGCGGCCCTCGTCATCGAGGACGCCCTGGACTCGGGCTCGATCGCCGCCGCCATGTCGCGCATAGCCGACGAGCCCGGCCTGGCCGAGGAGCTTAAAAAACGAGGCCGCGCCCGCCTGCCCCTCTATTCATGGGAAAAAGCCGCCGACGCCCTGCTCGATCTCTACGAGCGCGCGCTGTCGCCGACTATTTCCGCCATAGCCGCCTCGAAGCGCTCTCCCAGGCCGGCGACCTGATCCTTGTACGACTCGTAGGCGCGGCGCGCCACCCTCTCCCTGCCTTCTCTATCGGCGAGCCATTCCCGGGCCTTCGGCACCAGGTCGTCCGCGTCCCAGGTAAAGGGCGCGTAGGTCTCGTTCGGGACGAAGACGTCGGGCCAGGTGACGAGGTGCGACATGTCGGGCTTCATCAAGAGGGCCCCGCCGAGCACGGCCTCGAAGTCGCGCAGGCAAAGCTCGCCCCAGCCGAAGGGCGACAGGACTATTTTCGAGTTCGCGACCTCGCGGTTGTAGCGGGCCTGGGAAGTCTCTCCCTGCAGGAACTCCGCCTGCCCGGCGATGCGGTCCAGAATCAGCTTCCGCTGCCAGGCGATGGATGGCCGGCCCGCGAGGAGGATGCGCGCGTGCACGTCGATCGTGCCGGCGTTGCGCGAAACCGGGTCGCGGGGGAAGGGCTTTCTCGAGTAGAAGGCCCGCGCCGCGCGGAAGCCCAGGGCCATCGAGACCGCGACCCCGGCGCGCTGCCGCAGCTTGCCCCGGGGGTAGTCGCCTATGCCGATGTTCCAGGACAGGCGGAGCTTGCCGAGCTCCGCGGGGGCGGCGACCGCGCGCTCGCGCGGCTCGGGATCCTCCACGCCGTATTTCTCGTGGTAGTAGTCGGAGTAGAGTTCCTTCCCGTAGAGGCGCCGCGTATAGAGGCTGCGGTCCTTGAAGAGGGCCTTCGAATAGAAGAGGTCGACGTAAGGAAGGATCTCGAGCCTCGGGATGCCGCCGCCCGCGTCGTCGTGGAAGTAGGCGATCCTGTCGTACTTGGCCCGCAGGCCCCTCATGAGCTCGAGATCCACGTAGTCGGGCTTGATGAAGCGGCGCACCATCACGAGGACGCGGTTAGGGTCCTTGGACAGGCACCACTCGGGCGAGTCGGTATACGTGAAACGCCCCTGGTCGGGGGCGAAGAGGAAGGCCTTCAGCGAATGGAAGGTCCCGATCCTGTCGTGGAGAGCCAGGACGGTAATGCCGCATGCAGCCATGAGAAGTCCTTTCGTGGCCGGCGGGAAGCGCGAACGCTTGTTTGCCGTCGGGAGAACCGTATATCATCGACCGCATGGATAGCAAGGACGGCCTGGCGGGACGCCGGCCCAGGATCGCGGTCTTCACCAAGCCCCTGGATCGCTGGACCTCGGGATCGGGGCATCACCTCAACGAGATCCTAAACGCCGCGCTCGACCTCAACGAGGGCCGCTTCGACTTCACCTTCGTCCACTACAAGCGCAGCGACAATCCCATCTACAAGCGGGCCCGCGAGCTCATCGTGCCGCGTAGCCCCCTTCGCTCAGCGGCGGTCCTGCGGCGCGAGAAATTCGACGTCACGCATTACTCGCCGCTCACGATCTACGCCCCGGTATGGGCGGTGCCCGGCAAGAGGATGGCCACGATCCACGGAGCCGAGCAGCTCCTCGTGCCGCGCTTCTACGGGCGGATCGAGATGGCCCACGAGCTCCTGGTGGTGCCCGTGTACGTGCGCAAGATGGACGCCATCGTCACCGTGTCGAACACGAGCGCCGATTATTTCGTCGAGCGCTACCGCGCCAAGCGCGATCGCATCACCGTCTGCTACAACGGCCTCTCCCCGGCCTTCCGCGTGCTCGCCGGGGAGGAGATCACGACGCCGGGCCGCATGGGGATCGCGGGCCCCTTCATCTTCCACATCAGCCGCTTCTCGGAGCGCAAGAATCCCTGGACCCTGCTCGAGGCCTACGCTCGCCTGGTACGCGAGCGGAACAGCCCCTGCGCCCTGGTCTGCGCCGGAGGCGGCTGGGACTGCGAGGAAGTCGGCGAGCGAGCCCGAACGCTCGGCATAGCCCCGCGCCTCTACACTCCGGGCTTCATCACCGAGCGCGACGAGGTCGAACTCTTGAGCGCGGCGCGCGCCTTCGTCTTCCCGTCCTTCGCCGAGGGCTTCGGCATGCCCAACGTCGAGGCGATGGCCTGCGGCTGCCCCGTCGTGACCACGCCTGCCTTCGCCGTGCGCGAGATCGTGGGCGACGCGGCCATCGTGGTCGAGGATCCGACGGACGCGGTGGCCCTCTCCGAGGCCATGCATCGCGCCACGACCGACGAGGCCCTGCGCGCTCGCCTCCGCGAGCGCGGCTTCGCGCGCCTGCCCCTCTTCTCCTGGGAAGACAGCGCGCGCAGGCTCCTGGGCGTCTACGGCGCCTTGACCGGGGCCTAGGCCCCGAAAGTCGCCCGCGCCCGCTCCAGGTCCGCGGCCGAATCGATCTCCATCGCTGGGAAGGCGCTGGTATCGACGACCTTGAAGCGCGTCCCGCGGCCGGACATCTCCTTGAACGAGGCTTCGTAATATTCGTTTTCGCGCCCCTCGCCGACGATGCGCTTCCGCAGGGTCGCGAAGAGCTCGGCGCGGGAGGCCTCGTCGAAGATCTCGAAGCCGATCGACTCGCCCGCGCAGGCGGCCGGGACGAGGGTCTTGCCGATGTCCGCGAGGTAGCCGTCCGGCCTGACCAGGATCTTCATCTCCTCCTCGGTGCAGGGATGCCGATCCAGGGCGATGCAGGGCCGTTCCGGGCAATCCATCAGGGCCTTCACGAGGCCCGCGGAAAAGAGGATGTCGCTGTCGAGGAGGAGGAAGGGCTCG
>DBTW01000024.1:17162-32752 GCA_002307245.1 Spirochaetaceae bacterium UBA1306
TCGCCGCCGGCTCGGAGAGCATGAGCGAATAGGCGTTGTTCGTCTCGGCGTAGCGGGCGTTGTCGACCCAGGAGACCTTCAGCGCGGGGTAGTCCCGGCCTACGCGCTCCCGGATCATCTCCCCCTTGTAGCCGGTCACGACCACGAGCTCCCCGATCCCGCAGGCGAGCAAGGCGTCGATGGCGCGGCCCAGGATGGGCTTCCCGCCGACCTCCAGGAGGCACTTGGGGCAGGCGTCGGTCAGGGGCCTAAGCCTCGTGGCCATGCCCGCCGCCAGGATCACCGCCTTCACGAGGCCGCCTTTTGCCGCAGCAGCTCCTTCATGATGCTCACCAGGAGCTCGTTCTGCTCGCGCGTGCCGATGGTGATCCGCACGCAGTCCACGAAGATCGGCTCGGTGAAGAACTTGATGACGATCCCCCGCGCCTGGAGCTTCTCCCGCAGCATCTCGAAGTCCCCGTGGGGCATCCTCGCGAGCACGAAGTTGGCGCAGGACTCGAAGGCCTTGAAGCCCATGGCGCCCAGCTCGCGGACGAGCATCCGGCCGTCCTCGATGATCATCCTCGCCTTTTCCTCGTAGTAGGCCGAGGACTCCTCGCTCAGGGCCGCGAAGAGCATCTCCTCGGATATCCGGTTGAAGCCGAGATACTTGCTGTTGTAGACCATGAAGTCCTTGAGACTGCGGCCGAGGAAGGCGAAGCCGATGCGCAGGCCGGCGAGCGCGTAGTACTTGGACATGGTCCGGAGCACGACGAGATTCTCGTAGCCGGCCACTTCCTTCTCGGAGAAGGGAGGGGCGCCGAAGCCCCAGTAGGCCTCGTCGATGATGAAGAGGGTCGAGGGATACTTGGCCTCCAGGTATTTCCGGATCCGCGCCTGGTCGAGGTAGTTGCCCGTTGGATTGTTGGGCGAGGCGATGATGAAGACGTCGGGCTTCTGCTTGAGGATGGAGATTATCTCGTCGTCGTCGAAGTCCCAGGAATGCGCGCCTTCCACCATGTTGTACTCGATCAGCTCGGCCTTGGTCTCGTCTACGATATGCTTGTAGTACCACCAGGACATGTTCGGGACGGCGATCTTGGCCCTCGGCCTGCCCGCCCAGTAGATGAGCTGCTTGAGCAGGTCCTCGGCCCCGTAGCCGACGACCAGGCCTTCCGGGGAAATGCCGTATTGATCCGCGATCCTGCTCTTAATGCGCCTCGGGTAGTCGCGGGAATACGTGGAGAAGTAATCCATCGTGATTCCCTCGAGGACCTCGTGGCACTTGGGCGCCGGGCCGTAATTATTCTCGTTGCGGTCCATGATGATCATTCTTTCCAATTTTTTTTCCTTTCCATATCGTCGCCCTTAGCGGCGCGCGATTATCCTCGTGTATGGGCGCTTGATCAGGGCCCTGCCGAGCTTCCGCGAGAGCTTGACCTTGCGCATGGCCTTGGCCCTCGCCTGCATGTCGGCGAACCAGGCTTCGTCTATCGCGAGACGGTCGTCCATAGCGGGGCTGTAGGCCCTGTACCAATTGAAGCCGATGCCCTCGGCCAGGCAGGCCCCCTGGAGGGCGCGGGTCTGCTCGATGCAGGGAACCGAGTCCGTGGGATCATCGAAGCTCTTGTAGCCCGGCCTGATCGCGTTGTGCGCTCCCTCGACGGCGGCGAAGTGCTCGGTCCCGCCCCCGTACATCCCGTGCCCGCAGCCGATCAGGTTGATCTCGGAAGCGCCCATCAGGACGGCCATATAGACGCAGGTATGGAGGCAGGATCCGTGTCCGCCCCAGACGCCGGCCTCTCCCCGGCGGGTCTGGGCGACCTTGAAGCGCGTGAACTCCTGGCTCACCTCGCCGCGCACGCCAGTGGGAAGGTAGGAGACCATCCGATGGAAGTAGACCTCGGCGTTGTCCCCGAGAAGGTCGAGGGTCGCCTCCATTGAGACGCCATACATGGGCATGGCCGCGATGAGGGGCAGGGAGCGATACTCCTTGTAGAGGGGAAGGAGGTACTTCGACCTGTCGAGCTCGCTGCTGTAGCGGAAGGTCGCCTGAGGGAATTTCACGTGGGCCAGGTGCAGGGTGATCCCGACCTTGCCGTCGAGGAAGGAATCGGGATAGCCGCTCAAGGAGGGGTCGGATCCCACGATCCAGACCGCCTCGCCCTCGTATCGATCATGCAGCTCCCCCGCGTCGTGGAAGGCCGCGTTCCCGAAAGTCATTCGCCTGTTCTTCACGATCCCGCCTTTCATTCCCCACTCAAGGCACGATCGTACACGTCAAGGACGCTCTTTGTCAGCATGGGCACGCCGTAGCGTCCGGCCACGAAGATCCTGCCCGCGCGGCCCATCCTCGCCCGCAGCTCGGCGTCTTCGAGCAGGGCGCCTATCCTGTCGGCCAGGGCGGCGGCATCGGCCTCGGGCACGAGGAAGCCGCTCTCGCCGTCGAGGACCCCGTCCGGGATGCCATTGTGCAGGGTCGAGACGACGGGTAGTCCGGAAGCCTGGGCTTCCTGGAGGACCAGGCCCTGGCCCTCCATGTCCCCGTCCGCCGCGGTGACGCTGGGCAAGACGAAGACGGTCGCGCTCCGGTAGAGCTCGCCCACCTCCACGTCGCCGAGGTCGCCGAGGAAGTCCACGCGAGCCGAGATCCCGAGCTCCCTGGCCCTCGCTTCCAGGCTCGGTCGCAGGTGCCCGCCGCCGGCGACCTTGTAGCGTATCCCGGGGAAGCGCGGGACGAGTTGTGCGATAGCCTCGAGGGCAAAGCGATGGCCCTTCTTGTCCACCAGCCTGCCCACGGTCAGGACCGTGCAGGCATCCCGAGCCGCAGGATCGGCCTCGGGGTATTCCTCCATCCGCAGGCCCACCGGCAGCACCACGACCTTGCCCTCCGGGCATCCGTTGGCCACCACCTTGCCCTTCGTGAAGGAGGTATTGGCCGTGACGAGGTCGGCGCTCCCGTACATCCTCCGGTAGACGCCCTCGCCATGGCGCCTCGGGTAGCTGTTGATGTCGGAGCCATGGAAGGTAACGACCAGGGACCGGGCTATGCCCTGGTCCTTCAGGAAGGCGCCGATCAGGCCGTTGGGGCCGAAGTGACAGTGGACCACGTCGTAGCGGCGGTCGCCGAAGGCCCTCAGGAAATACAGGCACTTGAGATTGCGCGATGCCGTCGCATAACGCCCCACATTCAGGGCCCGCAGCGCCCCGGACGGCCATAAAAGCAGGCAGGAGGCGAAGAGCCCCGGGGCCTCGAGCAGCCTCCGCTTGGTCGAGCGCGGCGCGCGGGCGTAGATCGTCCGATCCCGCAGCCCATAGCGCTCCGCCAGGTCGTGGACCCGCCCCCGGGGGGCCGAGAGCGCGGAGTAGACGTCGAGCTCGACGCCCGCGTCGATGAGGCCGGTCACCTGGTTCACGAGGAACTTCTCGGAGATCTCCGGGAAGCCGTTCACGATCATCGCGACGCGCATGCGAGCCTCTCGGCCATGGCCTTTTCCCAGGCTTCGGCCCAATCGAACTTGAAGGCCTCCCGCCGCTCGCGGCAGAGGGCGCGCAGCCTCGCGTAGAAGGCCGGGTCCTCCGCGCAGGCCTGGATACGGTCGGCGATGGCCGTCGCGTCCATGGGCGGAAACAGAAGCTCGTCGTAGGCGAGCATGTCCGGTATGCCCCCCACCCTGCTGCCGATGACGGGAGTCCCTGCGTGCAAAGCCTCGAGCACCGTGTTCGGATAGCTGTCGAAGAGCGATGGAACGACGAGTAAGTCGGCGGAGACGATCTCCGAGAAGGGCTCGGGCACTCGTCCCGGCATCACCGCCATGTCGGCGGCGCCGCCTGCCGCGATCCTCGCCGCGAGCTCGTCGGGATCGCCGCCGGGACCGCAGATCCGGAACATCAGGCTCCCGAACCCACGTCGTTTCAGCTCGACAATCGCGTCCACCATGTAGGATGCGCCCTTCCGCGGCCCAAGGGTCCCCATGAAGCACACGGTCTTCAGGCCCGAGCTCGCGTTGGCGAGGGAGTATTCTTCCTTAAATCTAGGGCCGGAGATATCGCCGCGGATGACCGCGCAGCGATCGGCTGCCGAGGGATTACGGGCGAGGAAATCGTCGCGATCATATGCACTCTGGAATACCAGCAGGTCGCCGTGCCGGAGAATCCGTAGCTCGTCGATCCTTGACTTCAGCATCTCGGCGCGGATAAGCGCCCGCTCGAGGCGCCCATGCCCCGATTCCTCGAGGTAGGTCATGGCCTCCCGGACGGTATTGGATCGTTGCCCATAGATCAAGGGAGCGCCGCAAGATCCAGCCATGCGAGCGCCGGCCGATAGGTGCGTCTCCCCGAAGACGAGGACGGCGTCGACCCTGCAGCCCACGGCCGCCTTCACCGACGCGCTCCAACGCGCCGAGGCCGCCGCGAAGACCCATGAGGCCGGCGGGAAACTCTTGCGTCGATAGCGCAGTTCGCGAGCGAAGGGCTCGAAGGACTTCGGCTCGTATTCGAGGAGGCTGTTCATCAGCACGACGACGCGATTACCGCGTCGCGCCAGGCCCTCCATGAGCTCGAGGTAGCGGACATGTCCGCCGGTACGGACCTGATCGCCCAGGAAAATGCCAACAATAGTCATGCTCGCCTACTAACCCGAGACTTGAATGAGGAGACAGCGCATATCGACGCCTTAACCCAGGTTTTCGGCGACAGTAGCGCGCGCCTCCGAGCCGCGGGATATTGGGCCCTGACGTATCGGTCTATCGTCCGGAATTCGCCGAGCGCGCCTCCCCGCAGGTAACCCATCAGGCTAACGTAATACCTACGAGAGACATTGCGGAGCAGCCAGTCTCCGAAGGCCCGCGGGTCCAGCCCCGCGGACTCCACGGCGAAATCATGAACGCCCTGGAATAGGCGATAGTTCTCGATCGAAGCGCGCGCGTCCATGCCGCCGGAGGCATTCGCCCCGTGCCTGCGCCAAACGCCGACCTTGGCCGGGATATGCACGATCGGATGGGATAGGGCCAATCTATATAGGGACTCGTAGTCGGAGCTCACGATATCCGCCCGGTAGAAGCCGATCGCGCGCGCCGCGTCGCGTCGATACAGGGCGCACAGATGATGCATCCTCGCGTCCTTCCTCGGCAACGATAGAACGTAGGAAGTCCCATCCATCCTCTCCGGCGCCCCGCTCGCGGCGCCGCCCGACGGGAAGGACCGGGGATCGATGGCGCCCTCGCGCTCGTACCTGTCCGCAAAGACGATCGAGGCGGGTTCCCCGTCGCCAGCGGCGGCGACTGCGGCGCGCAGGAAGGTCGAGTCGGTGAGGAAGTCGTCTCCGTCTAGATTGAGGACCCAGGTTCCCCGAGCGAGTTCATAGAGTCCCCTCCGATAGTTGGCGACCCGACCCAGGTTACGGGCCGAGGGTTCATAGCGCAACCGTAGGTCCGAGAACCCTCGGACGACATCCGCCGTGCCGTCGCTCGAGCAGTCGTCCGACACGATAACTTCGAGATCCCCCAAGTCCTGCTCGAGCGCGCTCCGAATCGCGTCGCCGACATAGCCCGCTTGGTTGTAGGTCGGGATCAGTACGCTAACCAAGGGCTTCCCCATCACGCCTTCCTCAATCGCCCAAGGCAAAAAGATTGGTGTCGTAGAAGAGGCCGGCGACCCTGACTGACGCCGCGATTTCGGAAGGCTCGGCCCTCTTTCTGGTGATGACGCTCTTCTTGACAAAGGGGAAGGCGAATTTCTCTATCAGCTCGCGCCAATGATAATAAGGCCCATTCATCTCGTCGAGACTTTGCGCAGTCGCTTCAGGCGCGCGTCCACGCAAGGCCTCGACGGAATAAAGCGCCCCGAGGGATAGAGTCCGCTCGGCAGCCTTGGAAAAGCCCACCTCGTATTTGCGGATGATGACATCCTTGTCGCGAAATGGCCGAAGCTTCCCGAAGAAGGATTCGAGGAAGCGAGCCGCCGTCTCGGAGTGTTTTAGGTAGAGGAAATACGACTGCAGATGATGCGAGAATCGCCAGGAGTCCGTCATCCCGACAAGCTGGAACGGCGATGCCTCGATCCTCTCGAATATCGCACGGAAGGGCTCGAAGGGACCTATTACGCTGTCGTTCATGAACAACAGCCCAACGTGGGAACCATACCCCGGATAGCACCGTAGCCCGGCCTTCCAGGAATAGAAGTCATAGCCTCGATTCTCCCGATGCACGATCTTCACGCAAAGCTCGGACAGGCGCTCGGCGTCCTCCGCCTCGAGGCGTTCGCTGGTGGTGACGAATACGACGCCGCAGCCCGCGTCTCGGAGCGATTCCAGGCAATGGTACACGTACTCTCGAACCCTCGATCCAGCGTCGAAGCTCGAGAACACGCATATGGGCCGGTCAGGGTCCGAAGCGGCCTTTCCGTCGAGGGTGGATAGCACGGCGGGCTCCCCGGCGCGGAGGATCGCAGGCAGCTCGGCCACTTCCCGCAATCGGCTCCGGAGCAGCTTGCGCCAGGCCCGCAGCCGCTTCCTACGCTCATCAGGGATCAGACGCGTGGCCAGCAACCGCGCCTGCTTTCTCGCCACCTTGTCGGCCAGCATGATGGGCGCGGCGTAGAGTAAGGGCTCGTCCCAGTAGTTATAGAAGGCGATCCTGGCCCAACCGTGACGATCATAAGCGAATTTCTCTGGACTCACGATCAGCCTAACCAAGGAAGGCAGCATGAAATCGGTCAAGAGGCGCCGCCGCTCGAGGCGAAAAGTCGCGCGACTGAGGTGTCCTTCGGACACGAGACCTTCGAGCATGGCCAGGTAATTCTCGAAAAAGACCTGAAAGAGATTATAGCCCCCGACCGAGCCTTCCATCGGAAGAGTGCGGAAGAGCCTCTCATTGTAGACTACCGCGCGCGGCGCCTGGACTAGCGCGTCGTATAGGAAATAGGTCTGGATCAGGAATTTCCCGTTTCCCCGATCCTTGTCCGGTATCGCCTCCCAGCAAGCCCTTTCCAGGCATATCCCGCCTAGCCAAGTCGTGTAATAGGAAGCGGCGAGCACGAAGTCGTCCACGCTCTCGGTGACTCTATAATCCGCGATGCGGCTCGTACCGTTGGGTGTAAGCAGCACCGTGGGCGATTCCCGCTCCAAGACCGAGAGGATGCGGCCTAGCGAGCCCTCGAGCATCGGTTTGTTGTCGTTGAGGAGCTTGACGTAACGGCCGGACGAATCCCGGATCGCCTCACGGAAGTTATTGTCGGGCCCGATGTTCGTCGCCCGCCTGACGTAGGCGACGCGCCTCTCGGAGGCCATGTACTTTCCGCGCAAGAGTTCTTCGGTCCCGTCCGTGGAGCAGTTGTCCGAGACGAGGAGCTCGACGCGATCGTCGAAGGCGTCCTGGCCTAGGATGCTGTCGATAGTCTCCTCTAGAGCAGCCTTGCGGTTGTATGTGGGTATGGCGATGGTAAGAAAGGGCCTGCCAATCATCGGCTTACTCCGCGAGGGGAATCAGCATGTACCGCGATAGCTCGTCGCGATCCAGCAATGGAGCCATGTCCTCGAGGGGCCGCGAGACCATAGACCCATCGGGCCTCTTCCGGGAAACGATCTTCGGCTCGCAGGCCTTTGCGGGATCTATCATCACCTCCAGGAAGGCAGCGCCAGGATATGCCACGAGGTCGGCGATCGCCTTATCCACATCCTCATTGCGAGCAACGGCGAAGTGGCCCAAGCCATAGAGCTCGGCAAGCCCGCGGATGGGCGGAAAGGAAACGCCGGATTCGGGGCCCGATCCCACGAAATGCCCCGCGAAGAATGCTTCTTGCGTCATATGGATAGAATGGTAGCCGCCATTGTTGAACACTATGATCTTCGTCCGGAGACGGTTATGGGCAATCGTCTGCAACTCGTGCAGGTTCAATTGCAGACCTCCTTCGCCGACTAGGGTAAAGACCTCTCGCTCGGGGGCCGCGAAACAGGCGCCGACCGCGGAGGGCAGCCCGAAGCCCATACCGGCGAGGCCTTTGAAGGTAAAGACTCTTTGGCCTCGCTTGCACCGGAATACTCCGCCGGTCATCGTGTGGCCCTGGCCGCTCGACCCGAAGGGGAACACGGCGTCGCTCGGCATCGCCTCCGAGAGCCTGTCGAGAAAGTACTTGGGATCTACATAAGGCTGGCCGGAGACCTCCGCAACGGTCGGCATAGGGGGGAAAGCCGCCTTGACCATCTCGCAATGGCGTATCCAATTCATCTTGGAGCCGATCGGAGCCCTACCATCGAGAGCGCGCAGCATGCCCCTGGTAAAGTCGCCGGCGTCCATTACGACTCCCTCATCGATATTAAGGCCGGGCTTATGCATTTCCGACTCGTCGACATCGACCATCACCAAGCGTGCCCCGCGGCAGAAGGCTTCTACGTTATATCCAGTGTGCTGGATGCCCAAGCGCGCCCCGATCACTAGGACGTAATCCGCGTTCTGCAAAATCATATTTGCATAGCGGGGACCGAATACGTTTGCTCGTCCGAAGAATAGCGGATGATCGTCCCCAACGAGATCCATGCCGTTCCAAGATGTCTGGAATGGCATCCCGAGAGCATCCACTAGTCGAGGGGCGAGATCGGGAGCCCCTGAAAGCCTCAGCCCATGGCCAAGTATCAGGAGCGGACGCTCGGCTGACCGGAGTTCGGCGAGGATCCTATCGATAGGTCCTTCATCGTATGCCGGATTTACCCTCTCGTCACCGCATCCGGGCAGCGTATCGGGATCGATCATCTCGGCTTGGACATCTACCGGTATGTCGAACCATACGGGCCCCGGCCTGCCCTCGGTCATCGCACGCAATCCTTTCTCCAAATGCATGCGAACGGAGGAGGCATCTTCTATCTTAGCTGAATACTTCGTGATACTCCTCACGACGTCGACGATCTCGGCCTCTTGTATGCCCCTCTGCCTCGTCGGGTGACCCTGGCGCGAATTGGCTCTCGAGACCTGTCCCGAGACCACAACAAGAGGTACGGATTCCATCCAAGCTCCAGCGCAAGGCGTCACCGCGTTGAGCGCCCCGGGGCCTGCGGTGACTAAAACCACGCCGGGGATGCCCAGGACCCGGCCATAGGCGCTAGCGGCGATGCCGGCGGCCTGCTCGTGATGCATGGGCACAGTCGTAAAGGCACGATGGGAGCCGAAGCTCTCGATGAGGTGCATAGCCATTCCCCCCGAGAGCATGAATACGTGGCGCGCGCCGGTCACCTGCGCGATCGTATCGGCGACGTAGTCAGAGAGCTTGATCAGTGCCATTATTCAGCCTTTCCATTCAGGATAACTGTTCGGGATTCGGGGCGGCGCTCAACGATCATAGGTAAGCCTAGCTCGGTCGATGAAATCGATCGAGCTGCGATAGTACTCGATCAATTTGCGTATGCCCTCGATCTGAGGCGTGAAGCGAAGCCCCGGGATCTCCGCCAGGAGCCGGGCATTGTCGCCGGAGTACTCGGGGCCCAGGCCCTCCTTCTCTACCTCGATCGGTAAATCGCAGCCTATCTCGCTCAACACGTCTCGCGCGATCGCGGAAAGCAGTCGCGGTGAGCCTGGGGTTGTGTTATAAGCGCCGCTCGCGCTGCTTGCCTCGATAAAATGCTCGACGATTGGGATGAGGTCTTCTATCCAGAGATAATCGAAACTGCGGTCTTGCTTCATCGTGAGGGTCATGCCCAGCAGAGCCTTGCAGATCATATTCGAGATGAAGCGTATCGAATAATCCTCGTATTTCCCGAAGATGCCGAAGATTCTCAGATCAACTCGATCGTCCTTCCCCTCCATCAGCTTCCATACCGAGTACTTGTAGAGCCCAAGCTCATCCTCCGGGACGCTCTCGTCGACGGACTCCTCGCGCATGTGGGGACGGTATCTCCTGAGGTCGTAGATCGACCCCGAGCCCATCACGATCATTCGGCCGAAGCGACCGGAATTCCTCTCGAGGTTATGGAACATCCGTAGGTTGTCGAGCAGGATCCCGGAGCGATCGGCTACCGCTCGATGGGCGGGCTTGACCGCGGCGTGAACGATCGCATCGAATTCCCGCAAACGGAAATACGAGTCGACGGAAGCCTCGTCGCTCAGGTCCAGCTCGCTGCGCGTCGGCGCGGCAAGCTCATATTCTTCGCGGAGGACGGACTCGGCAATATTGCGCCCAATGAAGCCGCTTCCGCCGGTCACCAAGACCCTCTTCACTCCTCCGCTCCCGCGCTCTTCTCGAAGTCATCGATCTGGGATAGGCACTTGCTGTAGGCGTCGCCTCCGGAACTAAAATCCATATCCCACTCGACGATTTTCATGAGCGTCTTCTCGAGGTCCCAGGTTGGGCGCCAACCCAGCCTGGAGATCGCCTTCGAGCAATCCAGCTTTAAGTAGTTCGCCTCGTGGGGATGCGGGCCCGGGTCCACTTCGTAGCCCACGGATCCCGGCCGGGAGGCGCAAAGCCTCTCGACGATCCATCGTACGCTTTTGGCGTCGCTTTCATAGGGGCCGAAATTCCAAGCCTCGGCAAAATCGGCGCCGCGCTCGAAGAGGGCTTGTGCCAGGGCCAAGTACCCGGATAGGGGCTCAAGGACGTGCTGCCAAGGTCGTATGGAATCCGGATTCCGTATACGGACCTTTTTCCCCTCAGTTATTGATCGAAGGATATCCGGCACCAGCCGGTCGGCCGCCCAGTCCCCGCCGCCTATGACGTTACCGGCCCTGGCGGTAGCGATCGAAGCCATACGGGCCCCGCCTGGCTCGTCCGGATTGAAGAAGGACGACCGGTACGCGGCCGTCACAATTTCGGCGCAGGCCTTAGAGCTCGAATAGGGATCGTAGCCGCCAAGGGCCTCGTTTTCCCGATAGCCCCAGGGCCACTCCCTGTTCTCATAGCACTTATCGGTAGTGACGACGACGATCGCGCGCAAGCCCGGGCTAGAACGAGCCGCCTCCAGCAGGTTGGCCGTACCGATAATGTTCGTCTCATAGGTCAGGAGCGGCTCCGCGTAGCTCAATCGCACGAGAGGCTGGGCGGCCAGGTGCATAATGACGTCCGGCCGAGCCTCGGCTAAGGCTTTCCCCAACGACGCGCGATCGCGTATGTCTCCGATCGTCGCCCTGGTCCTTCCGGCCAGCGAGGCCGCGGAAAAGAGGCTAGGTTCCGTCGGCGGCTCGAGAGCGTAGCCAAAGACTTCAGCCCCGAGCTCCGCGAGCCAGATGGACAGCCAAGCGCCCTTGAAGCCCGTGTTGCCGGTGACAAAGACGCGCTTGCCGCGCCAGAAGGACGTGTCGATCATTCCGCCCACACTTTCCATGGCGCGTCGCCGCTAGCCCACAGCTTCTCCAACTCGTTCTTGTCACGCAGAGTATCCATTGGCTTCCAAAAGGCTTCGTGCCGGAACGCGCCTAGCTGCCCGTCGCGAGCCAGGGCCTCCAAGGGGTCTCGTTCGAGTACCGTACTATCGCCATCCCGAAGATAGTCGAAGATCTGCGGCTGGCACACGAAGTAGCCTGCATTGATCCACGCGCCGTCGCCTTTTGGCTTCTCCGAGAACGAGGTAATCCTGTCTCCATCGGCCATCTCGATAGCCCCGAAGCGTCCGGAAGGCTGCACGGCCGTCAGCGTGACGTATCGCCCGGACCCCTGGTGGAAATCGAGAAGCCTCGGGATATCGACACGCCCGACACCGTCCCCATAGGTCAACATGAAGGGCTCGTCACCTATGTACTTCTGGACTCGCCTTATCCTTCCTCCCGTCATGGTATTGAGCCCCGTGTCCACGAGGGTAACTCGCCACGGCTCGGCCGCGGAATTATGGTACTCGGTCGAGTTGCATCCCAAGTCGATCGTCATATCCGCTTGATGCATATAATAGTGGTGAAAGTAATCTTTTATCACATAAGCTTTGTACCCGCAGCAGACGATGAAGTCATTAAAGCCGTAGCGCGAATAGGTCTTCATGATATGCCAGAGTATCGGCTTCCCGCCGATCTCGATCATGGGCTTGGGCTTGAAATCCGATTCCTCCGAGATCCTTGTCCCGAACCCGCCAGCCAGGATAACTACCTTCACGGACTTGCTCCTTCTTTTTTTTGCGCAATGCGCAAATCGCCTTCGCCATCCTTATCGATAATGCCGAGCGTGATCATCGCCACCAGGAAGATGGGGTTCAACATGGAGGAAATACTGACATCTTTGTTGAGAATCAGGTAATCCTTGGGGATCAGGATGAACGCATAGAGCGCACATAGCACCCGAGAGAAGCGCGAACGATCGCCGGCCTGCAGGAAGATCCATAGGGGAATGAGGAGGTGGATGAGCTTGTAATCGTAGGATACCGTCGGGAAGGCGATCATAATGCAAGTGAGAACCAGCCAGAGCCCATGGATGCCGATTCTACGGCGCAGGACGAGGATCGAGATGCCTAGGAAAGCGAGGATGCAGAGGACGGAATACGGGAGCACGGCTGCCGTTTCGAAAGCCGTCATGGCCGTGCCCGGGGAGACGGAACGCAGGAAAACGCCGAAGACGAGGGCAAGTATCTTCAGCAAACCGAAGATCGTGCTGTTATGTTGAACGCCGTTCGCCCCCATCGAACTCCTGTTGAAACTCGACAACACTGTCAGGAAGTCTCGCAGGTTCTCCGATATGCTTCCCCGAAACAAGGCCAGCGAGGCGAAAGTTAAGGCAAAGCACATAAGTGCAATATAAAATATGTGCTTATGCTTCCGTTCCTTGATATATAGCACCAGGAAGACGCCGGGGTAGAGTTTCATCGAGATGGCTACGGCTAGGAAAATATCCGCCACAAGGTAATTCTTCTTGCCGTGGAAGAAGTAAGCGAAGAGAATAAGATCGATGAACAGGTAAAGCTCGATATTTGCCCTATCGAGAGCGTATAGCATTGGATAGTTGAAGAAGGTGAGGAAGATAAGGCCCTCAAGGGCGAGGCCCTCGATTCTCCGTAAGGCATGGAGCCGCGATAGCACTACCGCATAGACCGCGAGGAAGCAGAAAAGAAAGGCGATTGCCGCCATTCCAGGGCTGCTGATCAGAGTGAAGGGATAGAACATCAAGTTACAGAGCGGAAAATAGTTGCTATCAAACCAATAGCCGCTCCCATAGGGACTTAGGTTCTTTACGATATGGTACATGTTCTTGAAATCGTTCAGGGCGTCCTCGGGCCTGAAGAGGAAGGTCGAGAATGGATAGCCTAAATGCAGGTACTCGGCGAGTACGTAGTGGAACAATATGCTCGCGACCATTCCGGAGGCCACGATGCCCGCGATCAATCGGACTCGCCGCGATTGCCCGATTTCATTATCCATCGGTTAGCTCACTCCGCTCTCGTCCCTATCTAAGGGCGCGATCCAGGCTTTTTGGACAATATGCCCGGGGCGGTCCTTCACCTCTTCGAAGATCCTCCCGATGTAAACGCCGATCACGCCGAGGAAGAGGAGTTGGATCCCGCCGAGGAAGAGTATCACGGACATCGTCGAGGCCCATCCGGTCACCGCGGTATTATGCACGAGGGCGCTGAGTACGATAAAGGCCAGGTAGAGAAACCCCACGAGAGAGACGACGATACCCGCCTTGACCGCGAACTGCAGCGGGATCGTCGTCGCGGAAGTGATACCGTCCACGGCCAGGCGGGTCATCCCGGAGTAGTTGTAATGGGACGAGCCGGCGACCCGACGAGGCCGGATATAATCTACGGTAGCGGTCCGGAATCCCAAGTACGGGATGAGGACCCTGAATACGCGAGTCTTCTCAGGCATGGAATTTAGCAGGTCGATAACCCTGCGGGAAATCAGGCGGTAATTGCCCACGTTTTCCGGTATCGGAACCTTGCCCGAAAGCGAGTTGATCGTCTTGTAGAATTCCCTGGCAGTCCAGCGCTTCAGAAAGGAATCCTCGCGGCGGGAAGACCGGTGGGCGTTCACCACGTCGAAGCCCTCCTCCCATTTCGCGAGCAATTCCAGAATCAGCTCGGGAGGATCCTGGAGATCGGCGTCCATGACGATCGCGGCGTCGCCGAGGGCGGCCTCCAATCCGGCAGCCAGTGCCTCTTCGTGACCGAAGTTGCGGGAAAGGCTCAGCACCGCGACGCGTGGGTCCTTTCCCCGCCAGGATAGGGCCATCTCCAGGCTGCGATCGCTCGAGCCGTCATCGACGAGGATAATACGGAAGGCATAGGCTGGCTGGCCATCCGCGACCGCCAGAACACGGTCGAAGAACTCGTCCAGGACTGCTTCCTCGTTATAGGCGGGGACTACGATGGACACGATCTTCATGGGTGTTCATTCCTCTCGAGGGATTTCCCGCCGGCCGTGGTGGAGAATACGAAGCTCCGTTGCAGCAAATAGGTCAGCATGGCCAAGGGAAAGGCCAGGGCTGCCTGGATCACGTAGACATTGTCCAGGACAGTCTTGATCAAGGCAGTGCTCCCAATATTGACCAGGTAGACTAAGCCGTATGCGAGGATAAAACGGAAGATCAATGCGTTACGCTTATTCAGGAAGACGATCCGTCCGGTTGTAAAGAAATTTACAGCCACGCCCAGGCTCGTCGAAATGAATATCGTGAGCGGATAGGCTAGCCCCGCGAGCGAAACGAGGAGAAAGAGCGCATAGCCTATGCCGGTATTCAATATCCCGACAGCGATGAACCGGGCGAATCTCCGAAAATCGCGGGCCATCGAATCTCTCCTACCGCACGAACAGGGCATAGAAAAGCCCACGCGAAACGTTCCGAAACCGGAAGGCCGTCTTGTGCAGCAGCTCTTCGGCCGGGCTCAAGCGCAGGGCGCCCCGTGCCCCATGCTTCTCTAGGAGAAGGCGATCATCCTCATAGAGGGCCTCGTCGCCGCTCCGCGAGAGCTCGCTGGTCATCGAGGTCCTCGCTACGCGATAGGAGGAGAGGCAAGCCGAGAGATAGGCGACATCGCCCCTCTGCATGGCCCTCAGCCACAGGTCCCAATCGGGGAGGTATTTGAAGCGCTGATCGAAGCCACCCTCAGCCTCGAAGAGCTCCTTCTTCATCAGGACGCTCGAGGGCTCTCCAACCAGGTTCTTCGACAGCATGGACTTTCGGGCGTATTCGCGGCCTGGATAGACTCGCGTCCTATGGGCATTCTTGCGCCGGCCGATCTCCCTCGATCGGCTATCGATGATGACCACGTTATTCGTGACTATCGAACAGCTCGGGTGCTCGCGCAAGGCCGCCACCTGCCGTTCGACGCAGTCGGGAGCGAGTAAGTCGTCGGCGCAGAGGATCTTGATATACTCCCCGCTGGCATGGCTCGCCGCCTCGTTCCAATTCCTGACCATCCCGATGTTCTCGGCGTTCCTGAAATACCTGACGCGCCGATCCGACTTGGCGTAGCCATCGGCGATCATTCCGGTCGAGTCGGTCGAATCGTTGTCGCAGACTATGACCTCGATCGGGGCATAGGTCTGAGCGAGGGCGCTCTCCAAGGTCGCACCGATGAACTCCTCGGCGTTATATGCGGGCACGCAGATGCTGACGAGTCCTTCCATCGTCATTCCTTAATCAGTGTTATGAAGCTTGTAGATAAAATGCTGTTAATTGTTTTACGAAAAGTAATTAATCGATTT
>DBTW01000018.1:0-11219 GCA_002307245.1 Spirochaetaceae bacterium UBA1306
TCGCCAGGCTTTTTTATTTTTAAATGCGGTCATATTTTACGCCTCAATCTTGCCCGCGTTTTCGAAAGATGCTACACTTTGGCGGAACCTGGTTTCATTGGGGGGGGAGGCACATGGCCGAACAGGACACGCAGATCCAGCTCGTCACCTTCCAGATTAGCGAAGAGCTATACGGCGTAGACATCATGGACGTCAAGGAAATCGTGCGGGTGCAGGATATCCGTTCAATTCCAAACGCTCCAGGATATGTCGAAGGTTTGTTCAATCTTCGCGGTGAGATAATCCCGATCATATCTCTGCATAAGCGATTCCACCTCAAAAAGGCTCAGTTGGGCGAGGACGAGGAGCTCTTGTCGGGCTTTATCATCATCGATATCGACGGGATGAAGCTCGGAGTCATCATCGACCGGGTAGAGCGCGTCGTTTCGATCGAGGTCCAGACTATCCAACCCCCTCCGCAGATGCTGACCGGCATCGGAGCGGAATATATCCAGGGAGTAGTCAATCGAGAGAGCGGCTACCTCATAATCCTCGATATCCGCAAGCTCTTCAGCGCGAAGGAGCTCAGGAAAATCGAAGAAATCCGAAGATAGAAAACGGTGTTCCCCGCATGAGCATACCTGTCTTTCGCTCCTATATCCGTCGTAAAGACATGGATACCGTCCTCAATTGCCTGGTCACCGACTCGGTCGGGCCAGGCGAGTATTTGGAACGGTTCCAGAAGTCGTCCAGGGAAGCCATGGGTTTCGACTACGGATTCGCGCTCCGCGGGCCAGGCATTGCCCTCGGTATAGCCCTCGACGCCCTCGGCCTACAGCCGGGCGATTCGGTCGCGCTTCCAGCCCTTTCCCCAAGGTACTATTTGGGGGAGCTTGCTGCGCGCGGCCTCGTTCCAGCCTTCGTGGACAGTCTTCCCGATACCGCCGAACCCGACTTGAATTCGATTGCGGCCCTCGAGCCTAGACCAAAGGCTTTCATCCTTTACGAAGCTCTCGGGATCCTTTCCGATCCCGAAGCCGTCGCCGCCCTGGACTTGCCCGTCATCGAGGATATGTCGACGGCGCTCGGGGCTTATCGCGGCGAGGTCAGGGCCGGATCGATGGGCAAGATAGCCATACTTGGACTCGAGCACGATTCTATCGTGACCTCGGGCGGCGGGGCCCTGGTCCTGGCCTTCGGCCGCCGAGAGGGCACGGTGCTACGCAATCTAGCGGAGTCCATCGTGCCCGAGCTGCGCATGACCGATTACAATGCGGCCCTAGGCCTGGCCCAGCTTCGCGACATGGAGGCTTCCATAACCAGGCGGCGAGAGCTCGCCACCCTTTTCGCCCAATCCGTGGCGAGGACGAGGCACTCTCTTGTGACGCAGGGAGGCGAGGGTGAACCAGGCTATTGGGCCCTGCCCGTGTCGGTAGTCTCGGGCGCGAAGGACGTACAGGCCTACGCCAAGAAGAAGGAAGTGGACTCCGAGCTCGCCTTCGAGTCCAGCATCCTCGGTCGGGGCGGGCTACCAGAGGGCGCCTGCCCCAATGCTCGCTCCATCTCCATGCGCTGCCTCCTTTTCCCTCTGCACCAGAGGATAGGGGCTCAAACGGCCCAGAAGATATCCAAGGTCCTCGCGACCTTGCCGTAGCGAGGAGGGTACATGCCGGAACGCGCCGAGCGCGTACTCATCATAGCCAACCTCGAGAAGGAGTCCGCGGCTGCGACCGCGGAGGCCCTCGGCGCGTTCCTTGCCGCAAGGGGCCTGCGTTCCGAAGCCTACTTTTACACGGGCGATCCCGACGGCCCGCCGCGGGCCGAGGGGGCGGGCCTCGTCGTTTCGCTGGGGGGTGACGGAACGGTTCTTTACGTCGCCCGCGTCGCCGCCCCCTTGGGCATCCCCATCCTGCCGGTCAATCTTGGTCGCCTGGGCTTCATCGCCGAGATCGGCCTGGATGACTGGGAAGGCGCGATCGATTCATGGATAGCGGGGCGGCTGCCGATCTCCGAGCGCCTGATGCTGGCCGTCACGGTGCTGCGCGAAGGCGGGGTCGCCTCCTCGTTCCGGGCCATGAACGACGCGACCGTCTCGGCCCAGGGCATCGCCAAGCTCATCGGCTTCCGCATCGCCCTCGGCGAATCCTCCCCCGTGCGCTACCGCGCGGACGGGGTCATCATCGCGACGCCCACGGGCTCCACCGCCTACAATTTGGCCGCGGGGGGCCCTGTGCTCCATCCCGAGATGGACGCCATGATCGTGAACCCTGTCTGTCCCTTCACCCTCTCCAACCGCCCCCTGGTGGTGCCGGCGGCGGAGGCCGTCGAGGTCACGATGGAGGAGGGCCGCCGCACGGGCGCCATGCTCACGATCGATGGCCAGGAGATTTTCACTCTCAAGCCCGGCGACAGGATCCGCGTGTCCGGCGCTCCCGCTAAGGCGAAGATCCACGTCTCCGGGGGCTTCGACTTCTACGATCTCCTGCGCACGAAGCTCGCGTGGTCCGGAGGCCCCGGTGCTTGAGGAACTCACGGTTCGGGACTTCGCGCTGATCGAGCGGCTCTCCGTGAGCTTCACGGGGGGCCTGAACCTGCTCACCGGCGAGACGGGCGCCGGCAAGTCCCTCCTCGTCGGCGCCATAGGCTTCCTCCTCGGGGCCAAGGCCGACACGGGCGTAATCCGAGCCGGGGCCGAGGAGAGCCTCGTCACGGGCGTGGTGGACGTGTCGCGCAACGCGGAGGCCCAGGCCTGGCTCCGCGCTCGGGGCCTGGAGCCGGAGGAGGGCCGGGTCCTCATCCGCCGCGGGATCAAGTCGAACGGCCGGGGCTCGGCCTACATCCAGAACCAGAGCGCGCTGCGCTCCGACCTCGCGGAGCTCACCTCCCTCCTCGTCGACCTCCACGGCCAGCACGAGCACCAATCCCTGCTCCTGCCCGAGAACCACCGCAGGCTCCTGGACGGCTACGCCCGCATCGAGGCCGAGGTCGAGGCCTTCTCGAAGCGCTTCGCCGCCCTGGCCGCCGAGAGGCGGGCCTACGAGTCGGCCCTCGCCTCCGAGGCCCAGCGCGGCCGGGAGATCGAGTTCCTCCGCTACTCGGTCGACGAGATATCCAAGGCCAAGCTCCGCGCCGGCGAGGAGGCCGAACTCGAGGCCGAGGAGCGCCTCCTCTCGCAGCACGAGAAGCTCTTCGCGGCTGCCCAGGGGGCGCACGACGCCCTGGGCGGGGGGGAAGGGGGCGAGGGCGGCCTGGCCTCGCTCAGGCGCCTGCGCGCGGGGCTGGAGACGGCTGCCGCGATCGACCCGAGCCTCTCCGACCTCGCCCGCCGCTCCGACGACGCCTTCTACGAGCTCGAGGACGTGTCCGACTCGCTCCGCCATTACCTGGGCTCGCAGAGCTTCAGCCCCGCGCGCCTCGAGGAGGTCGAGGCCAGGTTGGCCGACATAGGCAAGCTCAGGAAGAAGTACGGGGCGACGATCGAGGAAATCCTCTCGCGCCTGGCCGAGGACAGCGATCGCCTATCGCGCCTGGAGACTTGGGAGGAGGACCGGGGCGAGATCGAGCGGCGCATAGAGGCGATGGAGGCCGGGGTGCTCGCCTCGGCCCTCGCGATCTCCGAGCGGCGCAAGGCCGCGGCCACGGGGCTCCAATCCAAGATCGAGGCCATCGTGCGCACCCTCGGCATGCCGAGCGCCAAGTTCTCCGTGCGCGTGGGGCGCAAGGACACCGACGGGGGCCGTCCCGTCGTGGGACCTTACGGCGTCGACGAGATCGAGTTCCTCATCGCGCCCAACCCCGGGGAGGCGGCCAAGCCCCTGGCCCGGATAGCCTCGGGCGGCGAGCTGTCCCGCGTGGCCCTGGCCGCCAAGACGGTCCTCGCCGGCGCCGATTCCGTCGACTGCCTCATCTTTGACGAGGTCGACTCCGGGATCGGCGGCGAGGTCGCCGTGGCCGTGGGCGAGCACCTCAAGGAGCTCGGGAAGACCAAGCAGGTGCTCTGCATAACGCATCTCGCCTCCATCGCGGTTCGAGCCGATAATCACTATAGGGTCGAGAAGGAAGTCTCCGGCGGCCGGACCGCGACTCGCCTATCGCGCATGGAAGGGCGGGCCAGGGCCGAGGAGATCGCCCGCATGCTGGCGGGGGACCCCCGCGAGGAGTCCTCCATCGCGCACGCGACCGAGCTTCTCCGGAAATACGGTAATTGGCGGGGCGATTGATGGGAAAAATAACGCAGGAGCAGCGGAACCGTTATTTCGAGAAGGTCAAGGAGCACCGCAAGACCATCGAGGCGGGCCTAGCCAAGGAGAAGACCCTCCTCGACCTCCTCTCGAAGGACGATTCGGGCGCCGCCTACAAGCGCCTCAAGCTCTCCAACGACGCCCTCGACCTCTGCTCCTGGTATATGCTCGTCAACACCCTCTCGGTCTCCCTGCTGGGGATCAAGAACGAGGACTACCTCCTCGAGGCCCGTAAGACCCTCGTGCGGGCCATCAAATACATCGAAGATACCGTGTCCGGCTACATTGACGTGCCCTATTCCGACTACGAGGCCAAGGTGGAGGAGATCAGGGATTTCGACGTCGAGGGGCGCTTCCGGCTCCTGCGCAAGCTGGGCTTCGCGGTACAGTCCCTCGAGGACGCCTTCGGCGAGAACTCAAAGTACTCGGCCTCCTTCATTGAGACCTGGGGCAAGGTCGCGACGGTCGGCAAGAACCTCGTGAACCTCAAGACGGCCGTGCCCGACATGGACTTCTCGTCGCCCGTGCGCGCCACGGTACTGAGCCACCTCTCCCTCGTGAAGCAGCTCTTCCAGCGCAGCGCCGACAAGTACCGCGAGCAGTACGAGCTCTACACGCACAAGGTCCAGGATTTCCGGGCGGCGATTCTCTTCCTGCAGGCTCTCAGGCGCGTCCACATCGTGCTCTCGGAGCGCGACGAGGCCGAGACCCTGAAGCGCAAGATCGAGATCTGGTCGACTAAATTGGAGACTGATCTAAAGAAGGCTGAAGAGGCGAAGAAGTAAGAAAAGGCAGGCGCGAAGGACGCAAAGTAGATGTCTGGATCTGCGGAATTTAGGCGCTTTCCGTGCCGCCAACTATGCGATTAACGATCCTTTGCGACCTTCGCGAACAGGTCTCCGCGCCTTCGCCTTCCTCCTTTTATCACTTCCCTAATTCGTGCAGCGCGTCGTAGGGAAAGAGCTGGCCAATCGTGGTGACCACGAGATCGTCCGCCTTATGCCCGAAGATCACGGGAATCTCCGGCGCCATGAACTCCGAGAGGACCTGCCTGCAGGCTCCGCAGGGGCTCACCGGATACTCGGCGTCCGGCGTGGCGACGGCGATCATCGAGAAGGAGCGCTTGCCCTGGCCCACGGCCGTCACGAGGGCATTCCGCTCGGCGCAGGTCGTGAGGCCGAAGGATCGGTTCTCGACGTTCGTGCCGGTCACGATCGATCCGTCCGAGCAGAGCAGGGCTGCTCCCACGCGGAAGCGCGAATACGGGGAATACGAGGCTCGGGATGCCTCGAGCGCGATCGCGTAGAGCTTGTCGATATCCATCCTATGCCCCCGGTGGAGGCCGAGCGGAAAGCGGCCGACTTCCGCCCAGCCTCGGTTGACAGCTTGCTCGCCAACTATATACCATTCCCGCCGATCGGAGAACCATGGAAGAGATCGGCAAGAAGCGTCTGGCGGCGGCGGGAGCCGCGGCCGCCGGGATCGCGTACTTCCTCATCTGCGCCTTCCCCCTGCAAAAGGAGCTCGTCCTCGTCCCCGCCTGGTCCCGCAGCGTGTCGGAGGCCCCCGTCCAGGCCGGAGGCACCCGTCCGGGAGCGGCCAAGGCCGAGGGCGGGGCGCCCATACCCTTCCGCCTGGGCGAGCGCTACGGCTATTTCACCCCCGACGGCTCGATTCTCTTCGCTGCCCCCGTCGGCTACGGGGTCGCCACGGCTCCCGACGCCTTCGCGGCCTACGATCAGGTCTCCGAGGGCTTCTCGATCAAGTCGCCCGAGGGGAAGGAGCTCGCCCGCGTCGCGGCGTCGGGCTATCCCTTTTTCGCGGCGGGCCGGCGATTCGTCATCGGGCCCGACCAGGCCTCCGTCTCGGAGCTGGCGGCCAATGGCTCCATCGCCTGGACCTACCAGTTCCCCGCGGCCGTCAGCGCCTTCGACGCCTGCCCCAGCCTCGCCGTATTCGGCCTGATGGACGGGGGCCTCGTCGGCCTCGACCGCTCGGGCGCCGCCAAGCTCGAATTCGCGCCCGGCGGCTCGCGAATAGCCTGCGCCTACGGCGTGGCCGTCTCGCCGGACGGCAAGCTGGTGGCGGCGATCACGGGGGCCGACAAGCAGCGCTTCGTCGTCCTCGAGAAGCGATCGGCGGCCTATCGCGTCACCTATCACCGCTATCTCGCTTCCGATTACAGGAGGCCCGTATACATCGCCTTCACGCCCGACGGCCGGCGTCTCGCCTACGAGTCTCCTTCCGGCATAGGCGTGTACGAGGTCCGCTCGCGGAGCGAGTCGGTCGTCTCCGTGCCCGCCGATTCCCGCCTCGGCCAAACCTCGAGGGGAGGGGAGTTCATGGTCTTCCTCTCGGGGACCGGCGCCCAGCGCCGTCTCGTCTGTACGGCGCTCCCGGACAGGCGCATCGCCGACCTCCGCGTAAAGGCCTCCCAGGCCTTCGTCGTCGCGGGAGACGAGGCTGCCGGCAACGCCCTCTTCCTCGGCCTTGACGATCGGATCGTCCGAATGGACCTCAAGGAGCGATGATGGCCGGTCCCTTCCTCCCCGCGCCCCGCGCCCGCCTCGCCCTGGCGGCCTCCTTCGCCCTCGCGGCCCTCGCCGGCCCGGCTTCCGCGATGGATTGGCCGCTTGCGCCGCCCCGCCTGGCGGCGAACTTCGGGACCTTCGCGAAGGGGCGCGTCGTCACGGGCCTGGCCCTCGCGGCCTCCGACGGCCTCGTCCGGTCGGCCGAGGACGGGGAGGTGGTCTTCAGCCTCGAGGACCGACGTCATCCCGCCGGGCTGCCCACGCCCCTGGGGAGCTTCGCCGTGATCGAGCACCAGAAGGGCATGGCCGCCGTCTATTCGCATATGGCTCCCGGCACCTTCTCGACCTATCTCCGCAAGCCCAAGGCCGGCGACATCCTCGGCAAGCCCGGCAGGTCGGGCTGGATCGAGGGCGATGGACTGGGCTTCCAGGTCTTCGACCGCCGCGCGGGGGCCTGGGTTAATCCCCTGCTCGTCCTCTCGCCCCTCGCCGACGACAAGCCGCCCGTCATCCGTTCCCTGGCCCTGTCGAGGGGCGACAAGACCTACGTCCTCGGCGAGACCGCCGCCCTGCCTCAGGGCACCTATCGCGTCTCGGTCGACGTGTCCGACCCCGCCGACTCGCCCTGGACGGCCGGCTCCCTCGCGCCCTACGGCATCCGCCTCGCCGTCGACGGGGTCGAGATCGCGAAGGACGTCTTCGACGTGGCCCGTGGCTCCGGCGGGAGGCTGTCGCTCTTCTCCTTGTCCTCCGTGCCCGTCGGCGAGCTCCGCATGCGCGAGGGCCGCTACGCCCTCGCCGAGCGGCTCTTCACGCGTGGGCGCACGACGATCGAGGCCAGGGTCGAGGACGCCGCCGGCAACAAGCGCTCGGCTTCCTGGACAGTCCTCCTGGAGTAGCGCCATCGTGGACGTGAAGACCTTCGCGACCGAGCCGAGCCTCGAGATCCTCCGGCCCGTGCCCTGCGCCCTCTGCGGGGGCGGCTCCTTCTCGCGGCTCTGGGACTGCGGAGCCTTTTCCTTCGTCTCCTGCCGCCGCTGCGGCCTGATCCAGCAGAACCCCCAGCCCGAGCCCCGCTTCGTGGCCGCCCGCTACGACGAGTCCTACCTTCGCTACGAGGAGGGGAACCAATACGCCTACCGGGACCTCGAGCTCCTCGCCTTGGGCGAACTCGGCTTGGAAGAGGCGGCGCGTCCACTCTTCAAGCGTGCGGGGTCCGAGGGCCTCCGTCCCCGAGTCCTCGACGTCGGCTGCGCCACGGGCGCCCTGCTGGCCGCCCTGCGCGACGGGGGCTGGGAGCCGGAGGGCGTGGAGATCTCCGAGGCCCAGGCCCGCTACGGCTCCGAGCGCCACGGCCTGCCCATCTTCTCCGGCAGCCTCGAGGCGGCCGCCTTCCCCGATGCGCGCTTCGACCTCGTCCACGCCTCCCACCTCATCGAGCACCTCAACGAACCCGCCTCCTTCCTCGCCGAGTCGGCCCGCGTCCTCGCCCCGGACGGCATTCTGATCATCACGACACCCAATGCCGACGGTCTCCAGGCTCGGCTCCTAGGGCGGCGCTGGAGGAGCGCGATCTACGACCACCTCTACCTCTTCTCGATGCGCAACCTCGTCGCCATCCTCGAGGCCGGCGGTTTCCGCGTCGAGGCGAGGATCACCTGGGGTGGCTGGGCCAAGGGCCTCAGGCCGGCCTTCGTCAAGCCGGGCCTGGATAGGCTCGCGAAGCGCCTGGGCTTCGGGGACGTGATGGCCATCCTCGCCCGGCGGGCGGTATAATACGGCAATGGATTATTCCTTCGTCGGCGAGCGGGCCGAGGCTATCCGCGCCCGCATCGCGAGGGCGGCGACCCGCTCGGGACGCGATCCCCGCGGCATAGAGCTCCTCGCCGTGAGCAAATTCCATCCGCTCGAGGCCGTCGAGGCGGCCTGGGGGGCGGGCGTCTCCTCCTTCGGCGAGAGCAGGGTCCAGGAGGCCGAGGGCAAGTTCCCGGCCTTCTTGGCCGCCCATCCCGGCGCCCGGCTCGACATGATCGGCCATCTCCAATCCAACAAGGCCAGGAAGGCCGTCGGCCTCTTCTCTCGCGTCCAGTCGGTCGATTCGGCCGAGCTCCTCCTCGAGCTGAACCGGCGGGCCCTCTCCTCGGGCTCTCGGCTCGAACTCCTCCTCGAGCTCCATACCGGCGAAGCCTCGAAGGAGGGCTTCCCCGACGCCGATTCCCTCTACAGCGCCCTCGAGCGGCTCTTCGAGGAAAAGGAAAGGGCCCTCGAGCCGCGCGGCCTCATGACCATGGCCCCGCTGGCGGATCTCGAGGGAGCCGGGCGCGCCGAAGGGGAGGCCCTGGCCCGGTCCTCCTTCCGAGCCCTGCGCGAGGCCCTCGAGGGAGCCGTCGCGCGCTTCGGCTCCGACGCGAACCGACCGGGCCTCGATGTCCTCTCCATGGGCATGTCGGGCGATTTCGAGATCGCCGTCGAGGAGGGATCCACCCTCGTGCGCATCGGGACGGCCCTATTCGGGGAGCGTGAGCCATGAGGCCGGCGCGTTTCGCCGCCGCTGCGCTGCTGCTTATCCTGGCGGCCCTCCCCCTGCCGGCGCAGGCCGACGGGACCCAGACCGGCGCGGCGAAGGTCGCTCCCGCGACCGCCTCGGCGCCCCTCCTCGACGATCTCGCGCCGAAGACCGAGAACCCCTGGAGCCGCTTCGAGATCGTCTCCCTCGGCTCCATACCCATCGTCCTCTTCTATACCGATTTCAGCTTCGATCTCCAGCGCTATATCACCCATGGCTTCGATCGCTCCTATGCGCCCTGGCCGATCAAGGACGAGTCCTACGTTTCCCTCACGAAAGAGCAGACCTATTGGCGCCTCGGCACGGCCCTGGGCCTCGCCATGGTGGTCGGGGCGGCGGACGCCTACCTCCACGACCGCAAGATCAAGGCGGCCAAGCGCCTTCGCGAGGCTCGGGCCTCGGTGGAGAGCATCGACTCGCCTTGACAGCTCTCGCGGCGAGCGACTACTATTTCCAGCCGTGGCGAAGCATGAAGGCAAGGTGCTCGTCCTCTTCGAGGACGGGAAGCTCGAGATAGAGCGGACGGCCCGCGATATAGCCGAGAGGATCGAGGGGCGGGGCCGCGAGGTCTCGGTCCTGGCCGCCTCGGGCGTGGGGATCTCGGACATCCTCGCTGCCGAGCTCTACGTGCTCGGCGCCGCGAGCCCGGGCTCGGAGGCCTTCAGCGAGCTCGCTCGCGTATTCAAGGGCGCCAACCTCGCGGGCCGCGGCCTGGCCTGCTTCGGCTCCTCCGGAGCCGCCGTGGCCTGGCTGAAAAGCCTCTGCGCCGACACCGAGCTTGCAGCCGCGCACGTCGATTTCACCGGCAGGCCCGAGCCCGCGGCCATCGCGGCCTGGCTCAAGGGCGTGCTAACCAGCGCTTGAGAGGTAGTCCATGGCAGAGCGATTCAATCTCGACGACGCTATCCGCAAGGTCCCCGATTTCCCCAAGAAGGGGATCCTCTTCTACGACATCACCAGCGTGCTCACCGACCCGGACGCCTTTCGCTATTGCGTCGACTCGATGGTCAAGCTCTACAAGGGCGAGAGGCTCGACGCGGTCGCCGCGATAGAGTCCCGAGGCTTCCTCTTCGCCGCCCCGCTCTGCGACCGGCTCGGCCTGCCCCTCATCCTCGTGCGCAAGAAGGGCAAGCTGCCCGGCAAGACGCGCTCGAAGAAGTACGCCCTCGAGTACGGCGAGGCCGAGATCGAGATCCACGAGGCGGATATCCCGGCGGGCGGCCGGGTCCTCATCATCGACGACCTCATCGCCACGGGCGGCACGGTCAAGGCGGCCGCGGACATCCTCGTCGAGGGCGGCGCCACGCCCATCGGGGTCTTCTCCGTGATCGGCCTGCCCTTCCTCCAGTACGAGAAGGCGCTCGCCGGCCTGCCGGTGAAGACCCTCATCGAGTACTTCGGCGAGTGAGGCGCGTCCACGGCCGGGCACCGCGCGTCCACGGCCGGCCCTTTTTTCAGTAACTTAATCGATAAGGAGCCAAATATGGTAGACGCTCTAGCGAAGAATCCCGCCTGGAAGGGGCGCCGCGGACCCGTCGTGCTCGTGATCATGGACGGCGTCGGCTACGGCCAGTACGCCGAGGGAGACGCCGTCGCCGACTCGAAGATGAACGCCTTCAGGGCCATGGAGTCGGGCTCCCCCCATACGAAGCTCAAGGCGCACGGCAAGGCCGTGGGCCTGCCCTCCGACGAGGACATGGGCAATTCCGAGGTCGGCCATAACGCGATCGGCTGCGGCCGCGTGTACTCTCAGGGCGCGGCCCTCGTGTCGAACGCGATCGCCACGGGCGCCATGTTCGAGGGCGACACCTGGAAGAAGCTCGTCGCCAAGGTCAAGAAAGGCGGCCCGGGCGCCGCCATGCACTTCATCGGCCTCTTCTCCGACGGCAACGTGCACTCCCA
>DBTW01000018.1:11496-14740 GCA_002307245.1 Spirochaetaceae bacterium UBA1306
ATCGACCACCTCAAGGCCATGGTCTCGCGCTGCGCGGCCGAGGGCGTGAAGAAGGTCCGCGTGCACATCCTCCTCGACGGCCGCGACGTGGGCGAGCAGAGCGCCCTCGAGTACGTCGAGCCCTTCGAGGCCTTCCTGGCCTCGTGCAACGCGAAGTCCGGCGTCGATTTCCGCATCGCCTCCGGCGGCGGCCGCCAGTACATCACGATGGACCGCTACGGCGCCAACTGGGAGCAGGTCAGGCGGGGCTGGGACTGCCATGTCCTCGGCAAGGGCCGCCAGTTTCCGAGCGCCAAGGCCGCCATCGAGGCCTACCGGGCCGAGCAGCCCGCCGTCATCGACCAGGACATCCACGAGTTCGTCGTGGTCGGGCCTGACGGCAAGGCGGTCGGCACCGTCGAGGACGGCGACTCGGTCGTCTACTTCAACTTCCGGGGCGATCGCGCCCTCGAGATCACCGCGGCCTTCGAGCAGGACCAGTTCGACAAGTTCGACCGGGTCAGGCGCCCGGCGGTCGAGTACGCGGGCATGATGCAGTACGACGGCGACGCCCACCTGCCCAAGCAGTACATCGTCGAGCCGCCCTCGATCGAGCGCACGATGGGCGAGTACCTCGTGGCGTCCAAGGTGAAGCTCCTCGCGATCTCCGAGACCCAGAAGTACGGCCATGTCACCTACTTTTTCAATGGCAACCGGCAGGGCAAATTTTCCGAGGCCTACGAGGACTACGTCGAGGTCCCTTCCGACCGCGTCCCCTTCGAGGAGCGGCCCTGGATGAAGTGCGCCGAGATCACGGACAAGGTCCTCGAGGCCATCGAGTCGGGGCAGTACCGCTTCATCCGCCTCAACTACCCCAACGGGGACATGGTGGGCCACACGGGCGTCTACCAGGCGGTCGTAGCCGGCCTCGAGGGCATGGACCTCCAGCTCGGGCGCCTGCGCAAGGCCGTCGAGAAGGCCGGCGGCATCATGGTCATCACCGCCGACCACGGCAACTCGGACGACATGTACGAGCACGATAAGAAGAGCGGCGCCGTCACGCGCAAGGCCGACGGCAACCCGCGCGCCAAGACCAGCCACTCGCTCAACCCCGTGCCCTGCGTGGTCTTCGATCCCGAGTCCAAGGGCGAGTACGAGCCCCAGCTCCGCGGCCAGGACGAGGCCGGCCTGGGCATCTCGAGCCTGGCGGCTACCTGCATCGAGCTGCTCGGGTTCACGGCCCCCTCGGACTACGATCCCTCGGTCCTGGTCTTCAAGAAGTAGCGCGGGACCGCCCGGAAACGGATATGGAGGCGCTGTGATCGAAGTCGAGCTCAAGGCCCGCGTCCGCGACCGCGCCGCGGTGGAGGCGGCGGTGGCCGCCTTCGCCCGCCCCGCTGGGAGCGTCGACAAGGCGGACGACTACTGGCACGGCCCCGATTGGCGCCTCAACCGGGGCTCCCGCGGCTTCCGGCTCCGTTCCGAGGCGTGGGAAGGGGGCGGGGGCCTCCAGACGGTCGTCACCTTCAAGACCAAGCGCTCGGAGGGCGGCATCGAGATCAACCGCGAGAGCGAATTCGAAGTCTCCGACCGCGCAGTCTTCATCGAGTTCGTGCAACGCCTCGGCTGCGAGCCCTTCTACAAGAAGCGCAAGCGCGGGCTCAAGTTCGTCGCGGGCGGCTCGGGGCCCATCCCCGACGCGGCGACCATCGAGGTCCTCGAGGTCGAGGGCCTGGGCGATTTCATCGAGATCGAGATCCTGCTCCCGAACGCGGACCCGGCGGCCGTGGCCCTCGCCCAGGGCGAGATCAAGTCCCTGCTCGCGCGCTCCGGCGTCGCCGAGGACGCGATCGAGTCGCGGTTCTACTCCGAGCTGCTCCAGGAAGCCGGGCTCGCCCCCAAGGCATGATGGGACTGCCGTCCACGCCCCTGGACTCCGTCCGCGCCGCCTCTCCGGGCTCGTTCATCGGACTCAGCCGAGGTCTAGTCCACTACGAGCTCTCGGGGCCCGAGGGCGGGCCCCTCGTCGTGCTCGTGCCCGGGCTCTCCGTCCCCTACGCGACCTGGGACCGCAACGTCCCGGCCCTCGCGGGGGCCGGCTATCGGGTCCTGCGTTACGAGCACTACGGCCGGGGGCTCTCGGATCGCCCCCGGCTGCCCTACGACCTGGACCTCTACGTCGAGCAGCTCCGCGAGATGCTCGAGGCCCTGGGCCTGGGCCGCGCCGCCGCTCTCGTGGGGCTCTCCATGGGCGGCCCGGTCGCTGCGGCGGCGGCCTCGAGGCAGCCCGGCCTGGCCGGCTCCGTCGTCCTCGTCGACCCGCTCTTCGAGTGGCCCGCGCCCCGCGGCGCCGCCTGGCTCCTCGCCCGCCCCCTGGCGGGGGAGGCTCTCATGGTCCTGAAGGGGCGATCGATCCTCGCGGGGGGGCAGCGCGGCGACTTCTTCGACGAGGCGGCCTATCGCGAGTTCCTGCCCCTTTACCTGCCGCCCCTGCGCTACCGGGGCATAGGCCAGGCCGTGCTCGCGACCATCCGGAGCATACCCTCCTGGCCCCTGCCCGAGGTCTACGCGGCCCTCGGCCGCGCGAGCCTGCCCACCTTGATCTTCTGGGGCAGGGAGGACGCCACCCTGCCCTTCGAACAGAGCTCGAGGCTCCTCGGCCTCCTCCCGGGCGCCGAGTTCAGGCCCATCGCCCGTTCCGGCCACGTGCCCCACTGGGAAAAGCCGGGCGAGGTGAACTCGGGCATCCTGGACTTCCTCGAGCGCAACGCAATCGGATAAATCTTCTCCAAGGGAGCGCAGATGCCTATATCCTGGGATCCTGAGACGAGGGAATTCCATCTCCGCGCCGGCGGCATGAGCTACATCGCCTGCGTCTTCGAGGGCGGGGCCCTCGGCCAGCTCTACTTCGGGCCCGAGCTCGACCCCGGCCGGAGCTATCGCCACCTCTACCGCGGCGAGTTTAAGTCCTTCGCCAACCACGGGGGCGAGTTCGCCCGCCTCGAGTACCCGGTCTTCGGCGGGGGCGATTTCCGCAAACCCGCCATCGCCGCCACCATGCCCGACGGCTCCTCGGTCCTGGACCTGAAGTACGCGGGGCATCGCATCGCCGCCGGCAAGAGCGCGATCCCCGGCCTGCCCTCGACCTATGCCGAGGAGGAAGGCGAGGCCTGGACCCTCGAGGTCCTGCTCCGCGACGAGGCGAGCGGCCTAGAGGCGACGCTGCGCTACTCGATTTTCGAGGGCAGGCCCGTCGTGGCGAGGA
>DBTW01000018.1:15092-20153 GCA_002307245.1 Spirochaetaceae bacterium UBA1306
CTGCTCAGCTTCGGCGGCGGCTGGGCCAGGGAGCGGAGCCTCTGCGCGACGAGGGTCGGGCAGCTTTCGCTCGGCGTCTCCAGCGCCCGCGGCGCCTCCAGCGCCCAGTCGAACCCCTTCATCGCGCTCAGGCGCCCCGGCGCGACCGAGTCGTCCGGCGAGGCCTACGGCTTCAGCCTCGTCTACTCGGGCAATTTCCTCGCGGAGGCCGAGTCCGACCAGTACGAGATCCTGCGCGCCCGGATCGGCATCAATCCCGAGCTCTTCTCCTGGGAGCTCGAGCCCGGCCGGTCCTTCCATACGCCCGAGGCCGTCCTCGCCTACTCGGGATCCGGCCTCGGGGCCTTGAGCGAGGCCTATCACTCGCTCTACCGCGAGCGTCTGGCCCGCGGCGCCTGGCGCGACGAGCCGAGGCCCGTCCTCGTCAACAACTGGGAGGGGACCTACTTCGACTTCGACGAAGGCAAGCTCCTCGCCATCGCGGGGGCGGCCAAGGACCTGGGTTTGGAGCTCTTCGTGCTCGACGACGGCTGGTTCGGCCGGCGCGACGACGACACGAGCTCGCTGGGCGACTGGAGCGTCTACGAACGCAAGCTGCCTGGCGGCATCGGCGGCCTCGCGCGGAAGGTCGAGGCACTGGGCCTCAAGTTCGGCCTCTGGTTCGAGCCCGAGATGGTGAGCCGCAAGAGCGAGCTCTTCTCGGCCCATCCCGAATGGGCCGTGGGCGTCCCGGGGCGGCCGCGCACCGAATTCCGCAATCAGTACGTCCTCGACCTGTCCAGGGCCGAGGTCGTCGACCATCTATTCTCCGCGGTCTCGGCCGTCCTCGCGAGCGCCCCCATCTCGTACGTGAAATGGGACATGAACCGCAGCATCACCGAGCCCTACGGCCTCGCCCTCGGGCCGGAGCGCCAGGGCGAGTTCTTCCACCGCTACATCCTCGGCGTCTACGAGCTCTACGACCGCCTCACGAAGGCCTTCCCGAAGGTCCTCTTCGAGTCCTGCGCCTCCGGCGGCGCCCGCTTCGATCCGGGCATCCTCGCCTACGCGCCCCAGGGCTGGGTCAGCGACGACACCGACGCGATCGAGCGCCTGCGGATCCAGTGGGGCGCCAGCCTCTGCTATCCCCTCTCGTCCATGGGCGCCCATGTGTCGGCGGTACCCAACCACCAGGTCGGCCGCCTGACGCCTCTCTCCACCCGGGCGGCCGTGGCCTTCTTCGGCGTCCTCGGCTACGAGCTCGACCCGACCCAGCTCTCCGAGCCCGAGAAGGCCGAGATACGCGGGCAGGTGGAGTTCTACAAGCTGCATCGCGGGCTATTCCAACGGGGCCGCTTTCTCAGACTCGTCGGGCCTTACGACGGTAACGGCAACCAGGTCGCCTGGATGGTCGTCTCCGAGGATAGGCGGAAAGCCATAGTCGGCTTCTATCGAGTCCTCAACCGGCCCAATCCCTACCCGAGCCAGCTCAGGCTCCGCGGCCTCGATCCCGCCGTCGCCTACCGCGTCTCGGCCTGGCTCGAACGAGGCGACGGGGCCGAGCGCTTCAACGCAGGCTATCGCGGCGGCGACGAGCTCATGGGGGCGGGTCTTCTCCTGGGCGGCGACGGCTGGGACCAGATCAAGCAGGGCGATTTCTGGTCGCGGATCTTCGTTCTCGAGGCTTGAAGCCCAGATGCGCCTGCCTAATCTTCGTCAAGGCAGCGCCGACCGTCGAATTTCCCGAGTTGCCCAGACTCGTGGCATGGGAAATGCAACGCTTTTCCTATCGCGTCCTATTCGCGAGAAAGAAGGCCCATCGTGCTCATCGTCAAAAACGCCCTGGTCTACGCTCCGGAGCCCCTCGGCGTCCTGGATATTCTCATCGCGGCCGGCAGCATCGTCGCCATGGCTCCGGGGATCGATGTCTCCGGCTTTCCCTGCCCCGTCGAGGTCTACGAGGCCGAGGGGCTGCTCGCCCTGCCGGGTCTCGTGGACTCCCACGTGCACATACTCGGCGGAGGCGGGGAGGGGGGCTTCGCGACGCGCACGCCCGAGCTACTCGTCGGCGACTGCGTCCGAGCAGGCGTGACCACCGTCATCGGCACCCTCGGCACCGACGGCCTCGCGCGCAGCATGGAGAGCCTCGTCGCCAAGGCCTATTCCCTGCGGGCCCAGGGCCTGTCCTGCTGGATCTACACGGGCAGCTACCGCATCCCCCCGGCGACGGTCACGGGCGACCTCATGAAGGACATCATGATGATCGAGCCCATCATCGGGGCGGGCGAGGTCGCCATTTCCGACCACCGCTCTTCCCGGCCCACGATAGCCGAGCTCGGGCGCCTCGCCTCCGAGGCACGCCTCGGGGGCATGCTCTCGGGCAAGGCGGGGATCGTCAACTTTCACCTCGGGGACGCCCCGGCGGGCCTGCGTCCCCTCGAGGAGCTCGTCTCCGCGGGTGACCTGCCCCGCGCCCAGTTCATCCCGACGCACTGCAACCGCAATCCCCTGCTCTTCGAGGAGTCCCTGCGATGGGCCGCGGCGGGAGGCTGGGCCGACCTCACGACGAGCACCGTGCCGCGCTTCATCGAGGAGGGCGAGGTCGCGGTCGCCGAGGCGATTCGCCGCTTCCACGAGGCGGGGCTCCTCGACCGCCTGACCTGCAGCTCGGACGGCCAGGGCAGCCTACCCCTGTTCGACGAGAAGGGGGTCCTCGCCGGCCTGGCCATCGGCTCCTCGTCCTCGTTGTGGGCTGCCGTGAAGGAGCCTATACTCTCCGGATCGCTGCCCCTCGAGGAGGCGGCCAAGACGGTGACGCTGAATCCCGCCCGCGCCCTCAAGCTCCGCGGCAAGGGCCGGCTCTCGGTCGGTGCCGACGCGGACATCCTGCTCCTCGGCCCCGGCGACCTGGGCATTCGCGGCCTCGTCTCGGGCGGCAGGATCGCGATGGCCGGCGGCGAGGTCCTGATGCGGGGCGCCTTCGAAGCCTAGCGGGCTGTTGAAAAAGGCTCGGTTGGCCTTTTTCAACATCCTGTTAGCGGGGCATAGGAGGAAGGCGGCCATGCAAGTCATCACCCTCGTGGCGGGCAGCGAGACGACGCGCAGGCAGATCGAGAGCCAGCTCGCCGAGTACCTCGAGGGCGAGCCCGACATACTCGTGCGCGGCGCCTCGCTCGAGCGGGGCCTGTCCGCGCCGGTCCGCAAGGCCCTGCGCGAGCGGGAAGGGGAGCTCATCCTGCTCACGAGCGCCCTGGTTCGCGACGACCTGGCCGCCTCGGGCCTCCTCGATCCCCGGGTTCCCGCCATCATCGCCGAGCGCGCCGTCAACCCCGAGCACCTCGACCTCGTCGTCGCCCTCGCCCCGGGCACGAGGGTGCTCTTCGTGAACGACGAGGAGGAGACCGCGAGGGAATGCGTGCGGGCCCTCGGCGAGCTCGGCCTGGACTACCTCGAGTACATCCCCTGGTATCCCGGCTGCCCCCTGCCCGAGGCGGGCATCGAGGTCGCCGTGACCCCGGGCGAGTCGGCCCTCGTGCCCCCTGGGCCCACGCGGGTGATCGACCTGGGAGCCCGGGGCCTCGATTTCCCCACCCTGGCCGAGCTCCTGGACAGGCTCGGCCTCCTCGAGCGGCGGATCGGGCAATTCTCTCGGCGCTACCTGACCAAGATCGTGCAGGTGGCCCAGCGCCTCGCGCGCTCGACGGAGGAGGCCCGCAGGCTCAACGACAGCCTCAAGGGCGTCCTCGATTCCCTGTCCCGCGGCGTCCTCGTCTACGAGGAGGGCGGCCGGATATCGGCCTGCAGCGAGAGCCTCAAGGCCCTCCTCGACTACCGCAGGGGCGATCCCCAGGGCCAGGGCCTTGCCACCCTGGTCCGGAACCGGGCCCTCCTCGACTTCCTGAAGAGCCCCGAGCCCGAGGGGAGCGAGGTCTTCAGCATCTCGGGCCGCGACATCGCGGTGCGGCGCTTCGAGACCGCCCAGGGCCGCGTGGCGACCTTCCGGGGCGACGAGGACGACTGCTCCATAGAGGCCCGCCTCGGCCTCGAGAACCGCCGCCGCGGCTACGTGGCCAAGTACTCCATGGAGGACATCGTCGGCGAGAGCGTCGCCATGAATCGCGCGCGGCGCATAGCCGCGCGCCTCGCCGCCACCGACCTGACCATCCTCATCAACGGCGAGTCGGGCACGGGCAAGGAGCTCTTCGCCTCGGCCATCCACGCCTCCAGCTCCCGCAAGAGCGGCCCCTTCCTCGCTGTGGACCTGGGCGCCCTCTCCGACGACCTCATCGAGAGCGAGCTCTTCGGCTACGAGGACGGGGCCTTCACCGGCGCGAAGAAGGGCGGCAAGCCCGGCCTCTTCGAGCTCGCCGACGGGGGCAGCATCTTCCTCGACGAGATCGGCCACGTCTCGGCCAAGGTCCAGAACCGCTTACTCCGCGTCCTCCAGGAAAAGGAAGTGCTCAGGGTCGGCGGCTCCGAGATCAAGCGCATCGACGTTCGCGTGATCGCGGCCTCCAACGAGGAGCTCCTCGAGCGCGCCAGGCGAGGGCTCTTCCGCGAGGACCTCTACTTCCGCCTCAAGACCGGCATACTTCGCATTCCCCCGCTCCGCGAGAGGCGGAGCGACATCCCGCCGCTCGTCAATTCCTTCATTAAAAGCGAAGTGGGCGAGGACATAGCCGTGGCGCCCGAGCTGCTCGGCGTCTTCGAGGGATACTCCTGGCCCGGCAACGTCCGAGAGCTGCGCAACCTCGTGATGTACATGCTTGCCGTCCGCGAGGGCTCGAGCATCGCCCTCTGCGACCTCCCCGACGAGGGCTTCTTCGAAGGCTTCTCGAGGCCGCAGGAAGGATGCTGCGGCGAGGGCCGCCCCTCGGGCTTCCCCGCCTCAAGTCAGGCCGGAGGGGAAGCGAGCGAAGAATGCGACCGCTTCATCCTCCGCGCCCTCGAGCGCTTCGAATCGGAGGGTACCTGCGCCGGACGTGAGACCCTCGCCCGCCTGGCCGCAGCCGACGGCCGCGATCTCAGCCCCGCCATGGTCAGGGCGCGCTTCGAATCCCTCGCCGCGCGCGGCCTCGTGAT
>DBTW01000018.1:20263-49206 GCA_002307245.1 Spirochaetaceae bacterium UBA1306
ACCGCTTCATCCTCCGCGCCCTCGAGCGCTTCGAATCGGAGGGTACCTGCGCCGGACGTGAGACCCTCGCCCGCCTGGCCGCAGCCGACGGCCGCGATCTCAGCCCCGCCATGGTCAGGGCGCGCTTCGAATCCCTCTGTAACAGCCCCCGAATTTTGATAATCTGTTTCACATAAAATGATAATAATCATGTTTTATCATGTCTTTATAGAGTTTTTTCGTGCCATTTCTACAGCCCCGAGCGGCCAAGCGGTATACTTTGCCGAGCCTGTCCGCCCACGACTCGGGCCAACGGTCGTAGTAGTGCGCCGAGTAGATCCCGCTTCCCCACGCGAGCGAAGCGCGCGATAGGAGGTTCATTGCGGCGGACGGCAGCCCGACACCGAGGAGGTAGAGCGGCCCGAGACGACGGCTCTGCCTGACGTGCCCGTATTCGTGGCGGAGGATCTCGTCTTCGCCCGCAGATCCGGGGCCGACGATAATGCGATCCCCGAGGGACACGCCATTCCAGCCCATACTCTCGGAGACGTAGATGCGGACGCCGTGGATCGAGAGGCCCCTATAGGTCGCCCCAGAGATAAGGCACACGAGGAGCCCCACGATGATCTGGGGTAGTTGCCAGAGGATGAGGAGCGCGCGCTTCATCGCTTGCCTCCATGCGCGCCCTTCGTAGGCTTCTTCCTCGGGGCTCCGGGCGCTTTTGCCTTCTCGGGCTCCTTGGTTGGCGCGACGGCACCGACGGCCTCCAGGGCGATCTCTTGCTCTCGCGTGGTCGGCGCGTCGAACTCGTCCCAGGTAAAGAGCGGAGTCGGATTAAACTTCGACTCCGTGCTCAGGTACTCCGCGATCGTCGCATTGCAGGCGATCGATCGCGGGTCGCTCTTGCGTTCATCCTCGGGGACATCCATGAGGCCCGAGGCCGCTAGGATTGCCTTGCATTCGTCATTGAAGAGTTTGATCTCATGATCAATGGCGTCGATGTACCTGCGTCGCTCGGCGCGCTTCTCTCCTTTTACGGCGACCGACGACAAGACAATGAACGCTCCGATTTGATTCGCATTGATGATGTCAACTAACTTCATGTTGCCTCCAATCTATGTCTGTGGATTATGTAGCTCTATGCGAGTGCAATACATCGCATAACTCGCGTTATATCTTTTTAGTTGCACGTTGGCTCCTGACGCAGCGCATACACCAGACGTCCCAGTGAGCAGGACCACGCTAGTCGCGCCGGATGAATAGCGGCTATACCAATACAGTGCGGAGGCAGTGCTTCCGGATACATTTTCAGAAACGCTTAACAGCCCCGACTCGCCCAGGGCTGGAGTAAATATCGTTGTCAATGTAGTGCTCGATGCAATATATATAGCAGTGCAAAACTTATTAGCCCATACGGAAGACCAGTTATAACCGCTACTCCCAAGGCTCATAACCGATGAAGTATACGGAGATAAATCTGTTGCGGAAAACACGTACTCCTTACCTGTACTTGATCCATTATTGATAATTACACTTACAGAATTGCCCCATGAAGATCCATGTACTCTTAAACGGGAATATTGCGTTTCTGAACCTTGAGCATATAGATCGATAATACTTTCATGATCTTCTTCTCCATAAAACTGAGATATAAATGAATATTCTTGCGTATTATCATCTGGCCCGTAAATAAGTTTTTCCTTTACCCCGCCCCCATGCCCTCCAACAACTCCGCTCTGTAAGTTTTTACAAACCCTAATTGCATCATACGGAACAGTGGATATCGTTTGCATATTATAAGTGGCAAACATTAATCCATTACCAAAAACGTCATTTACCGCATTACCTTTTATTGCCACATGCCCATCACTCGAATAAATTGCCGACCCTGACGTTATGGAAGCGGCACTTAGGTTTCCGCTAAAAGTTCCGGTTGCTCCGCTCAAGTGGGTGACGTAGAGGTTGGCGATAAAGGATGGCGACCCAGCGAGATCGACGACGTTGATGCGGTCAGCGGTAATCGATCCCGCGGCGATCTTAACGGCAGTGATAGCGCCCGCGGCGATGGCATCGGCCCCAACGGCGCCCGCGGCGATGGTGCCCGCAGTGATCGCTCCGGCCGCGATCTTGGCCGCGGTTATCGCGCTGGCCGCGAGCTTGTCGGTAGTAATCGAATTGGTCTGGATCATTCCGGGGCCGATGCTCGTTATGGCCAGGGGGGCCCATGTGGTAAGGTCTACTTGGTTTGACGACGCTACCCCGAAAAATAATCGAGTTAAGAATAAATATGGATCTGTTCCTATATTATTCATATGGATGGATATTCGCGCCATGGTCGCCCCGGATGGGGCTGTGGCGAATCCACCACGCCTATCGTATCCGGCAAGTGTAGCCCCACCTGAATTCCCGGTGGGAATTGAAATGCTAGAGACTGAGATAGAATCGGTATTGCTTCGCCACTCGATTTGTATAGACCCCGTGCATCGGTGCGTACCGAAGTACCCGGACACCTCATAGCGGGTTCCGGGTACTACGGCAATGCGCGAGACATTGTAAATACCGATGTCTAACGCAGTTGATGCAGGCGAATGTATATATGCCACCCCAGACCCTAGCTCGGTCGGAAGTGTCCAGTATGGACTTAAGTTAGCCCCACATGTTCCGGATCCAGACCATTCGTAGTAGGCCCAATTATCCAATGGGGACGCTGACGAAAAATCAGAGTTATACAATAAATTGCTTGATAATCCAACAGATATTTTTTCGGCGGTCACGGCACCGGCGGCGATGATTGAAGCCACAACCGAGGCCGCCGCAAGCTTAGGAGTTGATATCGCCCCGTCTGCTATTTGCGTGGTTGTGATCTGCCCGGCTATTTTGGCGGCTGCGAGGCCAGCTATCTGGTCGCTTGTGAGCTGGCCCGCGATGTCGGCGGCCGCGGTGGCCGACGTCCATCCGGTAGCGGTTAGGCGGTAGAGTTTATTGTCGGTCGTGAGGACGACGATATCTCCTACAGCGTAACCCGTGTAGGGCGAGGCGGGCAGCGCAGTCACTACCTGCTTGGCGTGGATCGTCTGCGCAACGGCGGTTTGGAGCTTGACGGCCTGGGTGAGGGTCGCGCCCTCGGATGATGACCAAGCATAGGCGTCGGCGCTCGCGGCCGCCCATGCCTGAGCATAGAGGGGATGGGTAGCTGTCATCACCTCCCACGAGTCACCGTCATAGTAGCGGATAAGTCCGCCCCCCGATGTCGCGGCGCTCGAGTCGAAATAGTAATCGTTGGTAACGACTTTTACGGTAGGGGCGGTCGTCCTCGGACCCCAGTAGAGCGGCGTCGTGTCGATGTCGGAGTAGATCGGCACGTCGAGCGTTTTAAGCGTATAGGCAACATCCTCCGAATCTATACGCGTAAGGACTGCACGCACGCTCGACGATCCTGCACTTGGCGTGTAGACGTGAGAGGACTCGAGTTCTTCCGACGTATATCCCAAAGTCCACGTAGCGCCAAGTAGATCATAGATTTCAAATTGGCCAAGGTACCCAGTGCCATCTGATAGTTTAGCTGAGAAGGTTACGGTGGGCGGAGATATTGCGCCTGTCCTTTTTTTACTCAGCGATGGTACGGAGGATGTGAGGGCCACTCCGGCAACGACGGCCTCGGCTGTAGCTTTCTGGGCCTGCTTTCGCGGATCTGATGTTGCTGTTGACGGCTCGGACAGCACAGATTGATAGCTGGCCGTAGGATCGATGGTAACGGGGGCGATGGAGATGCATCGATAGGTGTATATCTCGGTCTCGGCGTCGTACTGTCGACCAACGATCAGGACGATTCCCGAAAGCCCCGAATAAGGATCTCGTAATGTTGCAATGGTTCCGATTGTTATTTTGGTTTCGCTACGAGCTGTGTGGCGCCAGCAAGCTGTTCCGTATTGGTACGCGATGTAGCAGACGAGGCGAGCAGCCACGCCTTCGTCGTGGACGAATTCCGCTGTGATCGTCGTCGATTTTTGGGGTACGTCGACCGTATTCTTGACTATGGAATTTTCAGCACCTCTATAGATCACATCTGCGTAAATGTCACAGTAGTAGATATCGAGAGAGGCGGCTGTTGGATTTTTATAGGCGATGCGAGCGCGTTTATTTTCGAAGATCGGGGAGAATGCCGGGATAATCCCGGAAGAAACATGGACATCAAGCTGATGGTTTTTAGTCAGGACGAGCTGAGTGAAGTCGGTATTCTTCGAGGTTTTCCCCGCGCTCGAAACAGTCGATGATAGAGCGTTGTCGTCATAGTCCCACCATGTATCGGCGACGTTGGCCTCCTCGGGCCAGAGGAGGCCAGCTTGGATCGGGTAGCCCGAACGCTGATTGTCGGATCCGAAGGGTAAATCGGCCATGTAGAGAAGGCAATCTGTTTTATCTTTGAGGGCATACCACTTGACCTCGATGGAGTCTGCTTCGCGCTCAACCCGCTCGGTTTTCAGGTCGGTCATCACGATGTCCTCGTCAAGATCGATCGCCGATACAGGAGACAGGTTCATCCATTTATAAATCTCGAAATGATCCACGACCCAATGCATCACTAGGCCATATTGCCAGAGGAGATTATCGAGGGCATCGCCTACAACCGTATCCACATCAAGAGCGAATGCATGCAGGACCGTCGTATCTCCTACAGTAATATTTACTAGGGTACCTGAGAGACCGCACAGGCTTAATAAGCGTTGAACAATTGATGATCCTGGGGAATTGATATTGCACACATACTGATCTTCCCACGCGACTGCATCTGCAGCTTTTATCTTGCGATCGAGATAGGACGAGAAGTCGAGGATCTCGAGCTCGGAATCGGATAGATCAACGCCATCGATCGCGAGTCCATTGGAGGACCACGCATCCGTCGGGGCGAGGAGCCCCTTGAACTGTAGGACGCCATCATCAAGGATCCGAACGACGATCGATCCAGTGACCGCAATGCGCTTGGCGAGGTAGGCAGGCGTCGTGGCGAAGGTGATCCGCCAGAGGGACGTCGCATGGTGAAACGAATCTGAGCATAAACGCTCATCTGGCGTTGCCGAGCTCAGCTCATAAGGGCCCTGATCTCCCGATCCATCTCCGAAATCTATGTACGCTTCGTAGTTCACGTCTTCTCCCGCTGTCCTCGTGCTTGGCGCCGCTCGATCGTGGTCGCGAGCTTGTCCGCATAATCGTCATCGCCGATGATGTTGCCTTTCACTTCGACGGTAATCTGATTCAGAGTACTTCCACTCGATCCCGATTTGCTCAAGGTTAGTTCGCCGCGGCGAAGGCCCTCGCTAAAGCTGGCCGGGACGATGGTCTCTTTTTTGTGGACGATAGCCAACTGGGTTTGCGGGATCTCTACGGCGCCGACCGCATAACCGGCTACTCCTGCGGCATGAAGAGCAGCATCCGATATTTCATTACCCTCATTGAGGGCGTCGAGAATGTCCTGGAGCGCGTCAAGCTGGGCTTCCTCCTGGGACTCGAGTGCATCGACGGACGCATTGTACGTGCTCGTGGTACTGGCCATTCGAGATGCATACGATGACTCACTGATAGCCCCAAGTTTTAGTAGATTCTCTAGGCTTTCGACATTCTCCTGGTATGCACTGTCCAGGTCTTCTTTCCGAGAGTCGAATATTTCTCGGACGTCGTCCATTGAATCGGAAACGGCTTCAACTTTATCCGCTATACGCGCTTCTGAATCTGCGATCTCCGAGCTCGTCTGTAAATGTGCCAGACGATCAATGTCTATTCCTGGAAGCTTGTTTACAAGCTTAATCACTCCATTAATGACATCAATAATCTTATTCCCGAATGGGACGATCACGGAATCATTGAGCCAGGTAAAGGCCTTGCCCGCGAGTTTCAAAGAAGGCAGTACGGTGATACTAAGGACTGCAGTGATTAATTTAAGGAGCGTCATTGAGCTGCTCGTAATGGGCTGCCCAACCTTCCCAATCTCCTCGAACATATCGATCAGTACGGATAGTGTTTCATCTATTGCAGGGTTGAGGATTGACTCCTGGAGATCTCCAGCAACCTTTATGAGTGAGCTTATTCCATTCATTACTTTTTGGAATGATTCCAGCGACGTCACAACCTTAAGGACAATTGAGACGAGCGCTATCCAAGGATTGGAGCCCCCGAGGCCTGCAACCGAGCCAACCTCCGTATTTTGTACCGCGTTTCCGATAGCAGCGCTAGTATATTCGCCAACATTTCCGGTGGCTTCTGCGTCTTCCATTTTATTAGCGTAATAATTTTTCTCTTTTTCATATTCTTTTTTTGCCGCATCAAGACGAGCATCCGCGATTTCTCTTGCATAGTATTTTGCGATCGCAAGCTTCTGCTCTTCCGTGCCCGTAAATAGAGTTAAGGTTCGGTCGCGCTCAAGCTGCAGATCGTCTATTTTCGTTTCGGTGTACTTGGCATCGATCGCTCGGGATTCATTCGCCTGATCGAATAGCGTAGCATTTATTTTTAATGTTTCGGCAGCGACGCGTTGAGCTTCGGCTATGCGTGCATCAGCGACCTTGGCCGCTTCCTCGATCTCTTTCTTGGATAGGTCCTTGGCGAGTTTGGTTCTCTTCTCATCGTAATAGGCGTTAATCTCGTCGATTACTTTCTGATTGGCCGGGCCTATGCCTGCAGTTGTGGCATCGTCAAGTTTTCCTTTCCGTTCGTACTCGAGGCCCGCATAGGGGTCCCCAGACTGGCTTGCCTGGTATTTCCCATATTCGCTTGCCCACGATGCCTTAAAGGCAGCGGCTTTTTTATTGAGATCATCAAAGCTTTTCTTCCTCTCCTCGAGCTCTTTTCCGATAGCCTGGAGGCTAGCTTCCATGCTCGTAGTCCAGCCGCCGGATCCGGTTTTCGACGCTTGAGTTTTGAGCCATTCCATTGAGGTCTTCATGGCCTCGAGCTCTTTCCGTGTTGTTATATCAAGCTCGTGCTGATATGACTTGGTCGCATCTTCGGCTTCTTTTGCCGCAGCCGCCGTATCGCGGAGCGCCGAAGAAGCGCTTTTGGTTTGAGACGTTGACTCCTTCGTCGCATCAGTAGATTTATTTTGCGATGCGGCATAGGCGATATAGCCAGCAGTCGCCAATCCAACAGCGACAATCCCCGCGATGAGTATTGGATTCCCGACTGCCTTAGCAGCATTCAGAGCCATGGTCGCCGCGTAATGCAACCATGTCGCGGCAGTAGCGGCGGCCATCTTAATGGCCCAGATCCCAATTAAGACAACTGCGGTTACAAGCGCCCCAGCGAGGATCCCCTGGAGTATGGGCGAATCGCTTATCGCCGAATTCATGCTTGTCATCACACCGATGATGGCTTTAGCCGCGGGAAGAAGGAGTTGACCATATGATGCGGCCACGCCGTCGAGGGAGTCTTTATAGGTTGACCACATACCTTCCCAGGTCTGGGCGCCTCGGGCCATTCCGCCGAAGAACTGGCCTCCCTCGCTGGTCATCCGCTGCATTGCCGCTATGAAATCACTGGTCGATACCTCACCTTTCGACATCATCTCGAAGACCGCAGATTCGGTCTTTCCATACCCCGTAGCTAGGGCATCGAGAATAGGAACGCCCGCTTCCATGAACACGTTCATTTGCTCGAGGTCGACCTTGCCCTTTACGGACATCTTCGAGAAGGAGCCAACCATCGACTCGAATTTCTGTTGGTTCCCAAGAGACAGGTCGCCGAGTTGCCCGAGGCGTGTGGTGAGATCGGCGATCGGTGTCTTCGCCGCTTGGAGTTGCTGTGCAGCCGCGGCCGTCCCCTCTAGGCTAAATGGAGTGACATTTGCAAATTGCCGTAATGACTTGAATTCTGCTGCGGCGGCGGCCGTCGATCCGGTAAGGGTTTCAAAATTGGCTTGCAGCATCTCGTAGCGGCCGGCCGTCTCGATGGCGACCTTGCCCGCGTCGAGCGTCGCAGTGCCGATAGTCTGGAATATTTTAACAGCAGCAATGGATCCGAGCGCTCCCTGGAGATCGGAGATACTCCCCGTCATGACGCGATTTTGTTGCTCCATTTCTCGGGATGCAGTAGTGGCCGCGTCATACTCAAGTTTTAGGTCCTGGATCTCACGAGTTTCGGGCGTGATGCCTTGGTCGATGAGGTCGACCATGGCGCCTCGGAGAAGCGCCTGACGATTTTTAAGTCCCCCGAGCTCGTCTCCAAATAGCCGAGCGGCAGTCTCGTTCTTCTTGAGATCGGAAGCGAGATCGGCAAGCACGGATTTTACTTCACGCGTTGAGGGGGCGAGAGCCTTGGCATCAGCGGCCAAGGCCTTCACCTCCGTCGACATGCCGCGCACTTCCTCGCGAGCTTCACGAGCAGCGACTTCGATTTCTAGTTTCAGAGTTTCGCTCGTGTCCGCCATTACCTCACCTCGATTTCATCTGCTCTTCCCGATCCTCGGCATCGCACTTTGCCTCTTCGCGCTTAAGGGCCAAGTAGAACCTCATGCCCCGGTACGGCCAGAGCTGCCAGCTTCTCGGCCAGGGCGGAGATTCTAGATCGCGGCTTGTAATATAGAAGTCGAGCGCATCCTGAACTCCCGGATCGTTGATGTAACGAGGGATATCCACATAGCGGATATGGATCTCATTTCCCTCAGCATCAAGGACCCCGGTCGGGCAGAGTTTCGTCTTCTCCCGGCCGGGGCGTATTTTGTAATTCTGCTTACCGTTCCGCAGGAGGCGGTAAGCTATTCGGAGTTTTTTTCGTCATTGTCCGTGTCTTCGACCTCTCGGCACTCCGAGCGGTATTCCTCGGCCAGTTCCTTTATGAGCTTGCCGCTGACAGGCGCCGGTGCCTCGAAGAGGGTCTGGGCGTTCGTGATCTTCCGGGTCTTGCCTTCGCGATCGGTGTAAGTGAAGTTCTTGATCCTAGGGGCGAAAGCCGCGATGAGGGCGAAGTCGTCGGAAATGAGCTTCATCTCCATGCCCGTGTACTGTCCGCCCTCGGAGTACTTGTACGAGACGTCCCGCTTGGGCTTGACGGTACGCAAGCTCACCGCAGACAGAGCGTCGTGCTCCTCGACGACCTGCTCAGAAATATCGAGATCGCGATTCCCATTGAACTTCGGGATATAGGTCTTCTTGAGATCGGCCGAAAAGTTCATCTATCGATCCTCCTTACGCTGCGATGTCTTCGATGTAGAAGATGGGATCCTGGCCAGCCAGGACGAAATCAGAATCTGAGGTCTGGGAGTTGCCGCTCGAACCTCCAAGGCTACAGCCGGCGAGGTACACCGGCGCGAAGAAAAACTCTGCGCGCTCGCCGGGAAGCGAGCTCTCGCGGATATAGAGCTTCGCCCACATGGGTTCGTTGGTGTGTTCGGACACCGTGATGACGCCGGCCGCGTCCTTATGGACGGTCTTGAAAAAGCGTTTCATGAGGCCGCCTTCCTCGTCGGTGACGCCCTGGATGAACTGGAACTTCATCTTGCCGGTGAATTCCTTCTTCCCGAGACGCTGCTGGACGAAGCCATCCTTGAGCTTGGTGGTCTCGATCTTCTTGGCGCTGATCGAGGCATTCCAGTCGACGATGTCGAGGAGGGCCTTGAAATCGCCCAGGGCGGCCTTGTCGCCGGCTGCGGGAACCTCGTCGCCATCCGCCGGGAAGCACATGCCCACGGTAAAGGCGGCGAAGATCGACCCGGTCGAGGCTTTCGCGATGATCCGCCAGAACCCCTTCCCTTTCCCAGATCCGGCGGTTCCGCCCGCCAGGACATCGAAGGTCTTCGTGCCATCCCCCAGCTGCTCGGTCCCGAAGGCGCCAGCGAACACGTCCCCGTCGTCTCCGACGAGGCGAAAATTCTCGTAGCTCATGCCTGATCCTCCCTCTGCGCCCGCCTGGGCTTAATTTCTTTTTCGGCCTCGGCCTTAATCTCTTCGCGGATCGAAAGGCCGAGGGCCTTGCTCGAATACGTCGTGGCTACGAGCCGTTTGCCGGATTCGGTTCGCTCGAACTCTGAAACAGCCACGAGATCGCGAGCGGCCTTGACGCGCTCGAGATCGGTTTTTTCTCCCATTCTTCTGCTCCTTCCTTAAGCGGGATACGCGATGGTCACGTAGTGGAGGTCATCAATCCATGCGACCTTGTCGTCGTCCGGATCGCCGAGTATCCCATCGTCCTCGTTGATCGTCGCGATCACGCGAGTATTCGGGATGGGATTGCCACCCTCGTCTTCGAGATGCGACACCTCGGCGAGATAGGTCGAGGCCGCCTCGCAGGTATCGATCGCCATCTTGCGGCCGGTCTCGCTTTCGACCTTGCCCTCGACGGATACATAGAGCCTAAGCTCATGCGCGCGCATCGCCCCACGCGGCATCTTCGGCGCGATTACCTTTCGCACCTTTACCGTGATGTGCGGGCCCGGTTCCTTGAGCGGGGAAGGGGCCAGAATCACCTTTGCCCCAGTTCGTCTTGCGAGCTGCGCCTCGAAAAGCTTCGCGACATCATCGCCTATCATCCGAATACCCTCCTCGCGACCATGCGCGACAGCACTGCGCGGCCAGCCGGCCCGAGCGTCATGAACGGCCGAGCGGGGACTGTAACGCTTCTCCTTAATATGAAGAGAGCGCGCGGCATCCCCGTCTTGCCCTTGCGCGCCATGATCACGGACTTCGCCACCCAGATGTTGTAGCCTGCGCCCTTCATACCTTCGATGCAGGCACGTGGCGTAAGGCCATATTGGCGCATAAATGTCCGAGTCTCTCGTCCCGCCGGGATCGCCAGGAATTTGGTACGCTTCGCGGTTATCTCGCCGCCGTAATGGAGTATCCTCGCCGCGATATGCGTCGTGCCGACGATGGACTTGTCTCCATCTACACGATGGGCGATCGACGCCATAAGGCCGCCTGAGTCCTGAAGCGGCTTCGCATTGCCCTTGATGTCTTGGGTGAGCGGAGCGTTTGGCGCCCAGTTACCTGTCTTGATATTATTGACGACGATCCCCTCGGCAGCAGTGCCCAAAGTATCGAGGAGGCCGACATCGACCATGCGGCGACCGATTGCATCGAGGGTTTCAATCATCATGGGTAGCGCCTCCGATGAGCGGTCTTCACGGCGCCTGCAGGGACTTTCGCTTCCTGGCTGCTACCGGCCTCGGGATAGTCGCCGAAGGCTGCGACGATGAGGTCCTTAGCCTTGATGCGGTACTCGTGTCCCGCCTCTTCGTGACCGAGGGCCATATGGAGCTCGTAGATGGTCATGTCAAGGACGATCTCGCGCATGACCGTGTCGTCCAGGTTTAGCTTCCGGCCGAGCCGGCTAGAGATAGTGCCGATGTGGATGGTCGCCCGCTCGGCGGCGCGGACTACGGACGTCTCGTCGCCGTTGGCGAGCTGAGCGTAAAGGGAGGGCGCGAGGCGCTGGGCAACTTCGGCCGCAGTGACAGGAGAGCCTATTACCGAATAGGACACAGCGAGCTGCTCCGTCACGGCGATAGGCTTCCCCATGTCGAGGAGGTCATCGAAGTCGGTCTTGCGCATCGCGCCCTACCTTACGCCTTCGAGGATGCCCCGGAAGCACCGGAGCCCGAGACACTATCCTCGGCGATCTTCGTAAGCCCGAGCGTCTTCAAGATCTTGGTACGCGCCACGATGAGGACGATGAGGAAGATGATGCCGATGATTATCAGGAAATCGAGGAAGACGAGAGCTCTCTGGTAGTTGCGAACAGAGGCCGCGGCCTTCTGGGTGTCCTGGCTCTGCGTCGACAGCTGCAGCTCGAGGCTCGGGAAGCTGACGCTGAGGTCGCCCGTGATGATGGTCGGCGTCGGGTAGGCGGCGGCGGTGATGCTCTGGCCGAGGGCCTTCGCCTGGCTCGAGGCCGCGATGGGGAGGGCTTCGTACTGGAGCCCGGACGCGGACAGCGCCATGGTCTGGCCGACGATGGGCGGCGCGGCGGCCGCCAGGGGGATAGCGGTGAAGGCGAGGACGAGAAGCGAGAAGAGTAAGAACTTCTTCATACGATGCTCCTTGGCAGAAAGGATTGGAAGAAAACCCTCGCAGGATTTTGGCTACCCCGCGAGGGCAAAACCTTTGGCCGCTAGGCGGCAGTGGTTCTAGGAAATGACGGTCGAGACGGCGATGCCCTTCACGTTAGGAACGGGGATCGGCTTGGACTGGCCGATTACCTTGTATCCCGAGGGATCGTCGGACTTGACGGCCTTGGCCCAGAAGGGGCTGGCCACGAAGTCCGCGTCGATGTCGTCGACGGCCGCATAGATGAGGGTCGAGCCGGCGCCGCGGTCCCAGGCGACGAGCTTCTTCGCGGTGAGGCCCTTCGAGGCGGCGCTCTGGTGGTCGAAGTAGGTGTACGAGAAGAGCGCGACCTTGAGACCCGGAGCGAGGACGAGAAGTCCCTCGGTGTCGTATTCCGGCCGCCACGAGGCGGGGAAGACGTCGACGATGGCGGCGTACACGTCCGCGGGCGCGAGGAACACGACGTCGTTCCCGAAGCCTTGCTCCTGGAGCTTGGCCTTCATCGCGTTGATCTGGGCGATGAGCGTGCCGATCTTGACGCCTTCCGCGTCGAAGAGCTTGGGGCAGGCGACGGCGGCGGGAGTGCCGAAGTCGATCGTGAAAGGCAGGAAAGCCCCGCCGTCCGCGCGGATGGCGTAGTTGATCGCCCCGGACACCGACTGGATGGCGAGGGCCTGGGCGGTATCGCGGCACAGGCGACGGAGCGTATCGATGCGATTCGCGACGATGGTCTGCTGGTTCGCGAAGCCGCCCGTGCGCCCCTCGAAGGAGAGGAGGTTGTTCAGGTCCACCGCGTCCAGGAAGGACGAGGGATTGACCGGCTGGGGCTCGATGGCCGCCATGCCGGAGCCCTCGGTGATCTGGTAGGACTGGGCTCCTCGCTTCACCAAGGGGATGTTCCCCGAGCGGGGGGCGAGATCGCGGTACGAGATTATGGGCAGAGGATGGTTGATCCGGTTCGCTTCCGGGTAAAGGAAGTCGAGCGCGGGGCTCTTGATGTTCGGCAGCCTCCCCACGATCTCGACGAGCGAGTCGCGGGAAAAGAGCTTGCGGATTAGTTCCTGGGTTCCGGCCATGTCGTGCTTCTCCTTTCGCGGCGCTTACTGCGCCCAAATGCTGATGGCCTCGAGGGCCGCGAGATCCGCGGCCGTGACCGCGGCCGATGCCGCACCGTGGACGATGAGCGCCCCATTGACGGTGCCATGCACTACGACGATGGCGACCGTATCGACGGAGGTGTCGATCTCCTTATCGAGGACGCCCTTGAGGACATTCGCGGGCGCGGCTCCAGCGCGGTTGTAGGGGATGACCTTGCCGGTGGCGTCGAGGGCGGTGAGCATGCCGCCGGGCAGGGCGCCCTGTGCCGCCGCCGCCTCGATGACCTTCTTGACCGGGGGATGGGTGGGCGTGGCTACGGAGGCGTAGCCCTCCGATACCGAGAATATTTTTCCGTTCATATGCTTTGGCGCTCCTTACGCTTTTCCGAAGGGCACTACGGGCGGCTTCTTCTCGCCCTGGTCAACCAGGTCGCCGAGATCCTCGCGGCCCTCGGTGACGGGCTTGGGAATCGACTCGAAGACGCGCCTCAGGACTTCGAGTCCGGAGACCTTCTCTTTCTTCTCCGGATCCTTCTCGTCGGCGAGCTCGATGGCGTTGCCGCTCGCGAGCTGGTCCGCGAGCTCGAGCACGAGGCCCTGCTTCGCCACGGGCACGCGCCCCTTCATGGCGAGCTTCAGGTTCTCCTTGGCCGTCGACAGGCCAGCGGCCTTCAGGTCGGCGAGCTCTTGTCTGGCGGAGTCGGCATCGGCCTTCGCCGCGTCGAGCTCCTCTTTCGTTGCCACGTTATCCTCCTTGCCGGTCTCGCCGGCTTTCTTTGTGAGCTGGTCGGCGAAGGCCTGCATCTGATGCACTTGCTCCTGGAGCCCCTCGGGAAGCTTGGCCCCGGAGAGGAGCATCTCGGTCGCCCACTTGGTGAGGTCGTCGACGGCGCTTAAGACGTCCCGGAGCGCCCAGCCGGCGCGGCCCTTGTCCGCGATGCGCTGGAGCGCCTTCGATACGTCTTCCGGGGCGACCTGGCTCGAGGGGGGAGGCGGGGCTTCGGCGGGTGCATCCGCGTACATGACGATGCCTTCGTCGTCGCCGCAGAGCAGCACGCCGAGATCCGAGAAGACCTTGAGGTCCCGGATCTTCGGGGGCACGGCGCCGAGGAAGGCTACATGGTGGAGGTACCGCTTACCGTCGGAAGCTCGCTTCATCAGGCCGACGGAAAGGTCTTCATAGTACTTCTCGTCCACGGCATCGGAGAGGACATCGTTGATCTCGAGCTCGCCCGAGAGGCTCTTGCCGTCTTCGCTCAGTTCCACCGAGACGGTGTTCCCGAACTTCGGCATCCAGTCGGCGAGCTTGTGGCCGAGGCTGATCGGCCCCTTGCCGTCGAAGGTCTCCTTGACGTCCGCGAGGTCTTGTACCGTGACGACAGTTCCGTCCTGCCCGAACATGCCTACATGGGCCAGCTCTCGCTTGATCTTCTTCATGGCCCTCATCGTATGGCTACGATGAAGGCGCCGCTCAAATGTGGGGCGTCTGTTAGGCGGCGTTTCGCCTAAGTAGGCGGGCCTCCGCTACCCGCTCTCCGGCTCGAGCCGCAAAGACGGGATCTCGCTCGAGCCCGATGAAGTGCCGGCCTGCCGAGACGCAGGCGACGGCTGTCGTCCCCGAGCCGATACAGTTGTCGAGGACGATGGCCTCGGGATCGGTATAGGTTCGGACGATCCACTCGAAGAGGGCGACGGGCTTCTGGGTTGGATGGAAGAGACGCTTCTTCCCTCCGCTATTTGTCTCGCGGGAGAACTCGAGGATGCTCGTCGGATACCGGCGCCCAGGGTTATCTGCAGCAATGGCTTTCGTCTGTCGATAGACCCCGGCGGCCTTAGTCCCTCCTGCCCGGCTCTTGTAGGGGCGGCCGGAGGTGAACTGGGGATGGTATATAGGAAGAGCGGGATAGAAGACCAAGACGGATTCATGGCGCCTAAGCGGCATTCGATTCGCGTTCAAGAACCCGACGGGAGCCGACTTGTCCCAGACGAGGTCGTAGCGGAACCACGGGCGACAGGCGTTGACGAGGTCGGTGGTGAAGGGTTGGGTAGCCGTGAGGACGATGGCGCCTCTCGGAGCGAGGAGGCGCTTATACTCCTCGAAGAGAGGGCCAACCGGAAGACGCTTGTCCCAAGCGCAGTCCGTTACGCCATAGGGCAGGTCGCAGAGGATGAGATCGACGCTCGCGGGCGGCAGCCGCGGCATGATCTCCATGCAGTCGCCACAGGTTATCCGATCGATGTAGGGGCTTAGGTTGTTACGCATGGAGCGAACCTAGCTCCTATGAGGCGGGCGTGTTTCAAGAGCTGGGATATGTAATAATTGAGCAGTAATGTTATATTGCTCTAGCAAGTATCCGATATATGTAAAAATTGCTAATGAGGTAACAATGAAAACTCGTATTGATTTGAATGCAAAGCCGAATCCCGCCTGTGACGGACATCACAATAAAGCGCAAAGGAAAACATTAACAGACGAAGATATCTGTAGATACGTCACCTCTATAGAAGATGACCTCGCAGTACGATGCGTTGGAGCTCATGCATATCAGAAAATCTATGTGATTTATCGGTACTACGAAATGTTCCTCCAAAGCCAAAAAAAGAACTTCGCCGGGAAGGAGTGCTACTTTGAAATATGCTCGGGCCCTGGGCGTTGCATTAACAGGCAGACAATGGAAGAACACGATGGAACGAGTTTGGCCGTCCTTCAAAGCCATGCAACGGATAACCTAAAGGCAGCGCGCTTCTTTGATATTGATCCTGTTGCTGTTGAAACGCTTAATAAGAGAATCGCTGCTAAAGGATACGGGGGCAAAGCCGCTGCATCCATTGGCGACTACAATGACGGAGATCGCCTAGCCGGCGAGATAGCCGCCTGTAATCCGAGCAAGGATGGACTAAATCTAGTATTCATAGATCCTACCGATTGCTCCGTCCCATTCAGCACCATAGCAGCGATAAAGCAAAAAGTTGGGAGAGTAGATTTTATCATCAACGTAGCCACTGGGACCGATGTCAGTAGAGCCGTACGAAGCGCCATAGAAATACCAGGGACGCCAGTCCGCATGAAATACGAACGCTTTCTTGGCGGTTCGGGTTTTTTTGAGGACCCCGAATTAAAAACCCTGATTGATGGGGGCCATACGGATGAAGTGGTCCGCAGATTCATAGAGGTATATAAACGAAGTCTTTCCCGAATAGGCCTTACTCATTTTTCCGTTTTCCCAGTGGAGCACTATTACTGGCTGGCCTTTGCTTCAGCTCATCCGTTCGGAGAAAGTCTCTGGAAAAGGGCAATCGGCGAAGGCGGAATCTCCCATGACGGCCAAAAAAACTTCAGCTTTGACTGAACGGAAACTTATGAATTGGAGTATAGTACGGGTATGAAAACGACAAAGATCGAATGGACTGATACGACCTGGAACCCTGTCACCGGATGCACCAAGTTATCTGAGGGGTGCCAGCATTGTTATGCCGAGAGAATGGCGAGGCGTCTCCATGCGATGGGGCTCGATCGATATCGTAACGGATTCGAAGTTACCATACATCCGGAGCTGTTCGACGAACCCTTATCCTGGAAGCAGCCGCGCAGGGTTTTCGTGAACTCGATGTCAGACCTATTCCACAGGTCCGTTCCCCTCGCCACTATCAAGAAATTGTTTGATGTGATGAACGAGGCTACGCAGCATACTTTCCAGATTCTAACCAAACGAGCCGACAGACTCGCTGATCTAGCTCCAAAGCTTACTTGGGGGCCGAATATCTGGATGGGCGTGACTGTAGAATCAGAACGCCAGGTCGATCGCATACAGTCTCTCACAATGGTAGAAGCTGCCGTGAGGTTTGTCTCATTCGAGCCACTACTCTCGGGGATACCCGATTCGACTTCACTAAGCGGTATCAACTGGGCTATCATCGGAGGCGAATCTGGGCCGGGCGCAAGGCTGATGAATAAGGAATGGGTTCTCGGTCTCAAGGCTATGTGCGAAAGAGACGATGTTGCCTTTTTTTTCAAGCAATGGGGTGGAGTTAACAAACATCGCAACGGGCGACTACTTGAAGGGCGAGTTTGGGACGGGATGCCTGTCACAAATCGGGCTTAGAAGGCCCTATCAAAAGCCTCGGCGGGAAATTAGGCGACTATGCCCCCTCCGAGCGTTTTTAAACGGCTTTTAAACGGCCTACAGGGCAGGCAGACCGGGCACCTAGATAACACTTACCCAGCGTTAGCTTGTTTTCTAGGTGGTTTTGGTCTATATTCTGTGTATACAAGCCGAGGGAGCAGACTCCGACATTGGTTATGTCGGTCAGCCGCTACTCCTCCGGCTTTATTTTTGCTCCCAGGGCAAAAGGTCATAGAAGACCAGGCTGCCGTCCTTCTTGCGCTTCAGGATTACCGCGAATAAGTTCCGCTCCCCATTCACCTCGATCGCAGCCTTTCCCCTCAGCACTTCCGTGAAGTTAGGATTCCCGTGGATCTCGGGCTCGACCGTGAAGCTGCTCGCGCTCTTGATGATCTCCGGGATGTGATCGAGCACCGCGAGCTTGACCGGGTCGCCTGCAAATGTGACCGCATGATCGATGCCAGTCCTGTCGAGCGTGACGGGCTCCTTCAGCTTCGCGTTGACGAAGGATTGGCCCTGAAGGTCGGTGAGCTTCCCCTTGGCTTCCTTCCGGAGCAACGCCCGCTCTTCCTTCGAGGCGGGAATCGTCTTCGTTATCGAGGTGAGGCCCTTCTCTTTCGCGATCGTCGAGAGCGTGACCGCGTCGTACCGAAGGCCGAGGCTTTTCCCTAGGGCCTTGATGTCATCGAGGATGCCGTACGCCTCAGCCCGCTCGATCATCTTCGGCGTGAGCTTGTAGAAGCTCCCGGTGGCTATCGGGTTAGCTCCGAATCCCTGCGCCGCCGGATCCGTCGCGATCTTGGTCTCGGGCGTAGAGGTCCATTTCGGATCGGCCTCCCTGAGGAGATCGACTTCTTCCTGGAAGACGGCGCGTACGGTGGAGCGGCAGCGGAAGTGAAGGGGCGGCCAATTCTGTTTCCAGAAGGGATGCGTAGCCGGGAGGATAGTGCCCGATCGAATACGGCAGATCTCCGTCTGGCGACCGTCCTCGATGCCGATGAACTCGAGGTACTCAGGCTGGGTACGCGCGAACTCGGCGGCTCGGCCGGCATTGTAGGCGGTCTGACTGTTGGTCCTGAATACATTCTCCCAATAGGACGGGGAGGCGTCGAGGCCGGCGCTCTCTTCGGCCGAAGCATGGGTCCAGAACTCGGACAGAGGCATGCCCTTCTCCACCGCGTCGGCGGCCATACGGCGCACGCGGTCGATGGCGTCGGGAGCCGAGAGAGCAGCGACGGTGAAGGCCCTGAAGCGGAGCTCGGGCTCGAGTTTGAGCCATTCGGCCTTCGTGAGGGGGACTCGGGCCTTCAGGAACTTGACGGCATCGTCGAATGGTATGGCCGGGACCTCGGGATCGTCGGCGAGCTCGAGCTTCGTGCCTACGTGATCCCGGCCGAGGAGATACGAAATCGTGAGGAGCTGCTCGGTCTCGCGGACGAGCTCCTCATCGACGCCGACCGGAGCCGGCGCCGCAAGCGACTCCTTCGTCGGGCCGCCCGCGGCATCGATAGAATCCATCCAGGCCTTGATAGGCTTCTGGAGCAGGGCGAGGATCCGTCCTTGGGCGGTCTCGTCAACCGCGTCGAGCTCGCTGGCTTTCGCGAGCTCATCGCGCTCGATGTTCGCTCGGAGCTTGGCAAGCCTTACAGGAGCCTGAGCGGCGGGCGGTTCTTTTTTTTTACGTCGTCGGCGAAGGTCGAGCCCTGCTCTTTCGGACTAAATCCGGAGAGAGGATCGAAGATCCTATTGATCTCCTCCTTCTTGACGAGGGGAAATGCGGCGGCCGCGATGGCGCGAGCGGTTTCTATAGGCAAGATTCCCTGGGCGACCTCGGCGGCGAGGTCCACTAGAGACGTTACCTGCGCGCCATTGAGCGCCGTCGATTGGACATCAGACGCTCCACCAGAGGCAGCAGTGACCGGGCTATCCGAAGGACTAGCCTGGGTCGAGATATCGGTTCCAATAGGTGAGCCTTTCTGGGGAGCTATATACTGATCATCCTCGTCGGCGGGCTTGGGTAGCGCGTACCGCGAGTAGAGGGCCGAGAGGGATACAGGTATCCCGCGATCGATGGCTTCGACGACGGCCTTCCAGTCCGCGTAGTCGGCGAGATCGAAGGCGACGCGAGGCACAGGCGCTCCAGGACCTACGTTGAGCTCGACGATCCAATCGACGAGGCGTTGAAGGACCGGGGTCATGTCGCGGGCCAAGCCCTTCATGGTCGCGAGGAAGGTATCCTCGTGGACCGATGCCTGGGCACGCGTGCCGTTTTGCGCTTCCTGGACAGCAAGACTCTGGTAGACGATACCGTAGGCGATCTGGGTATCGCACCAGTCCATGAGGGTTTTGAACTCGGAGAGCTTGCCGTCGGTGGAAATAACCTCGGCTGATTTTATATTGGCAAGGGCCGCGCCACTGCCCGAGCTGATCCGGCCGAGCATTTCGGCAAGCCCGGCCGCCCGCTCGCGGACCTTGGTTTCGTCCTCAGCGCAATCGAAGAGGGCAAGGATCGAGGGTACGGAGAACTTCTCCGTGGCCATGAGCCAGAACTCGGCGCCGGCCTTCTTGAACTTCCAGGGCCAGTAGCAGGCCTTGAGAGTGGAGGTTCCATAGGGGTTCTCCGCGTCCTTGTCGTGGCGCCAGACGAGCCATTTATAGTCCTGATTATAAAGATCGATAAGCTCGCCATACCTAATGTACTTGAGGCGCCCCTCGCCGTCGAAACGGAAGCGCTCGGGCCGGCGGAGGACGGAATCAACGGGCCGCCAGATATCTCCGGCTGCCTTGGGCTCCTGCCACACAATCTCGACCGTGGCGAAGCCGTAGTCCATGCCGGACACGAGGCGCTTCGCGATACCATAGAGGGGGAAGTCCGCGAGCGCACCCTTAACCATGGCCATGGTCGCATCCGGGGCCGCTCCCTGCTCGAGTTGGATCGGGTAGTTGAGCATGGCGGTCTTCGCCACGGTGAGGAGGCTTTTAATCCGAGCATCGGACTTCATCTCGCGATAGATGCCGATGGCCTCGCCCGCGTCCCGCAGGACTTCATCCGGATTGGGCATATAGCCCATGAAGGACGAGAAGAGTTCGTTCATTTGGATGACCCGAGCGGTCATGATCGAGGAATCCGGCTTCACTGTCTTTCCGAAATCGGCGAACTGGAGACTGCGCGGGAGTGCTTTGCGTTTTTTGCTCATCTGCGACCTCTGAATCCTTTCAAGATTGTACTTGCGGTATGACGCGCGCCGAACTGCTCGAAAGGCACTACCGAGGGAATCCCCTGGCCCTTACGGAGCTGGACTTGTTTATAGGCAATCCAGAGCGCGTCGGCCTCGTCGTCGTAAGCGGACTTGGGGCCGTCGGGAGTGAACATGGAGAGCTGCTCCATGAGCTCCTTCTGAGAAGCGAGAAAGCGTATGAAGCCAGCCTCGATGAGAGGAGCGATTTCCTTGATTCGCTGGACCTTCGAGAGCCCGCCGGTCTTGCGGCCGGTGATCGGCAGCCATACCTTGCGAGCGGCAGCCTTCTCCATGAGGTTATTCTTATAGATGCCTTGGAAGGCGACATCCTCGAAGCCGATGGACGCATGCCGATAGATGAGGAAGGTGTCGATGATCTTGTCGAGGAATCCGGCCTCGGCGAGGCGCTCGCCCCAGGAGTCCAGGACATACAAGACTCCGGTATCGGGATCCGCGAGCGTATCGAAGGCGCACTTGTCGTGCGCTCCGGTCGCGGGATCGATGCCGCCGAATTTCTTCGCGGCGGCGACGTTGATCTCGCGCAGCTCGTAGAGGACGAACTTCTTGATGATGGCGTCCTCGCTCGAGAGCGGCTCGTTCATCATCTCGGTGGACCAGGCGGCCGAGCCGAGCTCGTCTTCTTTCTTCCGGAGCTTCGCCTCGGTCCAGTAGGCGGGCCAGAGGGATTCGCCCGAGGGCGTACGAGCCGCGAAGCGGAAGCCGACCCAGCCCTTGAGCTGGCCTTCCGAAAGCTCCTTGAGGAGGCGACATACGATGTCGTCCTCATGGAAGATCGTGTTGATGAGGACGGGGAAGATGTCCTTCCCGAGGGGGAGGACGACGCGCTTGAACCAGCGGTAGATCTTGTCGCGGCCCTTCTTCGAGGCGGCGACCAGGTCGGTCATGATGTCGTCGCAGATCGCGATGTCCGGGCGATCCGGGCCGTTCTTGATACCGCGGGTAGAGGATCCCGCGCCGCGCGCGGCGATCGCGAGGCCGTTGGCCAGGGTGATCTTGTTCGCCTTCCAGATCTTGCCCTTCATCTCGCCGAAGTCGTCGGCGATCCGCTCGTTTTGCTCGAACTCGTCCTTGATGGATTGCAGGGCGTCATTCGCCATGGCCTGGGAGCCGCCGAAGATGATGGGGAAGCGACGCTTCTTGTAGAGGACGAGCCAGATCGGGAAGGCGAGAGAGAAACGCGTCGACTTGGAGAAGCCGCGCGGTTCGACGTCGATGATGCCGGCCAGAGCTTCGGTCGGCGCCATGTAGTGATGGTACTTCTCCTTGATGAGCGGCTGTAGGTGGGCGATGTCTTCAGCCCCGAGCCTTCCCGAGGAGACGATGTCCATGAGGATGCGATGATAGGGCGCGGGATCCGCGCCGAAGTAATGGGGAAGATAGGTCTGGCAGAACTTGAAGAAATCATTCTCGCACGAGTCGCGCCGGGCGCGTCGCTCGGCATCGAGGGCGACCTGGGCGCGGTCACCGACGAGCTCGTTGAGAATGGGCGTATTCACTTGTCCTCCGGCTCGAGACCGCCGACGACCATCGCGAGGCGCTGGGCGAGCTCGGGGTCGGAAGCGAGCTCGATCTTGAGGGCCTCGAGCACGGCCTTCTTGGCTGCCTCGAAGCCGTCCTGGTATTTCATGCGCACCGCTCCGAGCCTGGCCTGGGCCTGAGCAAGGCGCCCGGCCGCGAGTACTGCCTGGCCCGGGTCGTCGAACTCGAGGGCATCAAGGGACTGGGTCTCCCGAAGCAGGAGGCCGCCCAGGCGCGTGACCACGGCCTCGGCGATATCCGTATTCGGATTATTCCGGACCACGTCCATCATGACACGGGCCTCGGCGATCGTGTTCGTCAGGTCGGCGGCGAGCTCCTTCGAGCTCTTGAGGGAGCGGCGCACCGCTTCGCGGCTGATATCAAGGCCCTCGCTCTGGAGCTGGGCGGCGATCTCCCTGATCGTCAGCTTTTCGCGGCTATAGAGCTCGAGGATGCGGTCGACGAGATCGAGGAGGTCTGCCTTGGCGCGGCGTCCCATGCTAGTCCCCCTCGGGAACGATGGTGATGCCGGGGTCGGTCGTCGTGCCGTCGCAGAGGTCTATACCGCGCGCGTTAATCGTGTAGGTTGCGAGCTTCTCGAGCTTGCGCGCCGGGTGAGGGACTTCGCGCTTGTCGACGTAGCCCTTCGAGACGAGGTACTCCAAAGCGTCAACGATATCTTCCTGGCGATAGTACTCGTAGTAGATCCCGATGACCGTGATGCGATCGGTCCCTTGGGGGAAAAGATCGCGAAGGAAGGTGAGGATCTTGCCTCGAAGTACATTGTCCCTAACGGCCATTCTATGCTCCTTTTTTCAGCACGGTGTTTATTAGGTTTGTATTGATGGCGCCAATCTCTCCACGCACACCGCGGAGCTCCTCGCTGATATCGCTTCGCATCTGGTTTAGGTCCGTACGCCATCCGCCTAAGTCCTTGTAGTGGGTCTCGCGCAAGAGGTAGTCGCGCTCGATGCAGGCCATACGGTCCTCGTGTTCCACGAAGCGTTTCTCCGTCTCGGTCGCGAGATTGTCGATGGCTTGGGTTAGTGCCTCGGCGCGGGCCGCGTCTTTCTTCCCGTTCTCATCGAGCTTCTTTACTAAGAATCCGATGACGGCAGCGAGGACGAGGAGGGCCGGTGCAATGCCGTACTGGAGTAATTGCGTTATTAGGGCAGCCATCATTTCCCCACAGCTCTAAGGATCGTCTCGACCGCCGCCAATACGAGCGCGGCGAAGGTGGTGGTGCCGCCGATCCAGGCGGTGACCTCAGCGCGGCGCTGCTTCATTGCCGCCTCCTTGAGCGCCTTCTCCACATCGGCGATCGAGCTCACCCAGGATTCCGACGAGCTCCCGACCAAGGCCGATATTGTCTTCAGCGCGGCTCGCGCCTCGCTCAATTCCTGCGCCGATGCTGTCGATGCGCTCGCCCGCCTTTCCAACTCGAGTTTCAACTGCGACAGCTCGTTCCGCGCCATCGCTAAGTCCGAGCGCAGCGTCCCGTTCTCGCTTCTCAACGTGCTCCAGTCCTCGAGCTGCGCTATCAATCCCGGTTCGAGCCGTTTCGAGATCGCGAAGGCCCTGCTCACTAGTTCTGCGGTAGTCAGCTGCAACAGGTCCTGCGCCGACTCCTCGGCCGACAGCATAGCCGCCGACGAAAGCGCCAAGCAGAAGGACAAGGCAAAGACCCGCGACGACAAGTATTTTTTGCGCATTCATACATCCCTACCGGGCAGACCATTGATCTTCTTGCCGAAGACGTTCTCCGCGATCAACGAGAGATCGACGGTCGCGAATAGGAGCGGCACGAAGGCAGCGACTTTGAGCACAGCGTCGATATCGAGCTCGGGCCTAACCCAGACTTTGGCCACGAGGCCACCGAGAGCTATTGCAGCCCCTACGATCTTTGCCCCGAGGGAGAGGGGCTTGCCCTTGAGTTCCATACCCATCTCCCTTATAGACCGTAGACCGCGGGATTAACGTAGAATCGGAGAGCCCCGTTGTAATAGGGATCATGCCGAGCGATCACCTTTGTATTCATCCAGGTGATGCAGCGCTGCTTCACCTGATCGATGAAGGCCGGACCGTACTTAGCCCGAAAATTGGCTGAGTAGTCGGAGTTCCAGCTCGCGCCGAGGCGCGCCTCGAGGTCGTCGTTATAGACGCCTGGCTCGAGAATGATGGAGTAGTGAACGTGACGGCCATTGCCGCCATTCGACGATACCGAGAGGCCGTGATTACCCGTAGGCCCGATAGGCGCGCCGATCTCGAGGCCCGCCCCAACCAAAGCGGCCGCAAGGGCGCCCGAGTCAAGTTCGCCCCGGATGAAGTGCAGCATGCGCAGCTCGCCGCCGGCGAAGAAGAGCCGGAAGACCGAGCAGTACTCGGCGTCGTTATCGATCCACGCCGTCTTCTCCGCCGCAATGGGCGAGCGCACGATGCCCATGCCCGCGCGGTCGATGGCGGTATGGATGCGAGGACGATTCTTGAAGGTGCAGGGATCCCAGCCGAAGCCGACTGCTATCTGTGAGCCAGGGAGGAATACGCTCGGATCGATGTCTAGCTTCATGTCTAACCTCTTGGCAGAAGACTACCAAGAGGTGGATTAGGGCGCTCAAATGTGGGGGAAGATCACAGATATAAGCCTCACAAGAAGTGCAGCTTACTAGACAAATAAATTCTGGATTATTTTCTGTGATGCTTTAGTTGGCGCTTGTATTGTTTTATTGCTGTTTGAGTAGCCTTTGAATGCTCATGCTCTTCTACAAAATCTATATGTTTATCGGAAGGAGGTAGTCTAAATGACCAAACCGTCCGTTCTTCAGCATTTGTTACTGAGAAATCCCCCATCGTGATAATATCCATTCCAACCAGCACATCGAATTTATTACTATCTTCAAATTCCGTTACCATTACGCCTCGGAAACCCACCATATTGGGAAGTAGTAAATCAATTTTATAAATACAGGATTCATAAGGTTGCCCAGCACAGATTATCTTTTGCCGCGATAATGGTGGGAGCTGAAGACGAGCTGCAAGTCGTTTGCTAATAGATGTACTTGTTGCACCAGTATCCCATAACGCCATCACATCGACAAACGATATTGGAATCTTAAATATTCCAGCGATCTCCGCAGAAATGGAAACCTTCACGGCCGACATCAGTTCCCGAAATCGGCCACCAGTCGAGGAAACCGTGAAGGCTTTATAGTCCTTCATGCGAAGGCAACAACTCTTGAAGCATAATGTGCCGTTTCGTTATCGATAGTAACACAGCGCTGAACCAGGAATGTCCCCAGCTGCTCTTCTTTCATGTGTTCGAGAGCTTCATGTTCCGTCTTGAAAAACCCAATGATAAGTTCGCCTTTAATAACTACGAACTCATCCTTGTGGTCCCGAAGGAATTCGGCTCTATGGCTGTCATAGACAGCATATTCATTTTCAAGCATCCAGCCCTCCTTTCAGGCGACGAACCTATTCCGTCACCTGCACGATCTTCTACTTCAAATATATATCTTTCGGAATGATTTCGCCATTGGTTCACACTCAATACGGATGTCCATGCAGCCATCCAACAACCTTCCCCTCGCCGCATCTTTATCAGTGAGCCTTCAACCAAGCCTTAACCGCAGACACCATTACTCCAACCACTAGGACTGCATGTCGGAGTTTGGCTTCCGAAACACCAAGTTCTTTCGTCCAGTAATCAACTTCCCATCGCTCCCCAAGATTTATCTTGGTAGCATCCTGAGGCCGCTTCTTTGATAGATCATCCATCCCTATGCCTCTTGATTCTATAATGGTCTCGCGTACGCGAGGCTTTTTAATATGGATGCCTATGTAACCAACCGACTACTTTCCCTTCAATCTTAACCATACGGATTTCGTCCTCGCTAGTGAGTATCCGGGGCTCGTAGCGGTCGTTTTCCGAAATGATCCTCAGCGTCTTGCCAAGGAGATCGAATTCGAGGCGCTTTACCTGCATGCGATTCTCGATAGAGATCACAAAGATACCATCGCCCTCCCGTTCGCTCGGGACAAAAAGGACGATGTCGCGATCAAAGAGCCCAATCTTGGTCATCGAGTCGCCGCGGGCCTCAAGAGCCTTCACCTGGTCGGGGCGCCACGGATTGATAAACCGACGCAGTATTTTCTGCGGCGTTATTGGCTGGTAATCCTCTACTTCCTGGGCGGGTCCAGCCCCGATCAACTGTCCGGAGTAGAAATCAACAACGTCAGCATCTTCAGCCGACGGATCGCCGGACATTTCAAGGGATCGTGCTCCCGCAAGGCGGGCCCCGGAGAGATCGTGGTCATCAAGGCATTCTGGCGGGCATTCGTCCGCAAGGCCTTCAAGACTTACCGGGCGGCGCTGGCGCAGGGCTGGAATGAGTGATGCTTCCTGCGCTGGCCGGCTTAGCGCATCAGGTAAATTTGCCACAGTGGCAGGTTTGGCTTCACCATCAGGAAGTAAAACAGTTTTACTTTTGGTTTCATCCTGGGCAGATACATCAACCAGCATTTTCCCTTTTCCAGTTAAGAACCAATCTATACTGATACCGAGTTTGGATAATCCGAACATAAACTCTTTAGATGGCTCTCTTGCTCCGCTTGCAAATTCCGAGACGATTCCTCTAGAAACATTGAGTTTTTTAGCTAATGCTGTTTGGTTCAGACTAAAAGCGTGGAGTATTTCTTCAATACGCTTCGGATATTCCATACACCAGCCTTCAAAAGTTCTTGTATTCCAAACTTTCCACTTGACTTGTTTGGAATACCCAACGATACTCACTATATCGACGGTTGAGGTTTCAACCTTAACCCTCAAAAAAGAAGGACGACCGAACGGCCTAGAAACTGCCGGTCATCCTTCAACGATCCCGCCCTTTCGGGCAAGGAGGTTTCTACATTATGAACCGCTCTTCCAGGAACCGCAAGCAGGAGCTACGCATGGGCGGCATTCGCCGCTCGAAGGATCCCGCGAGCTACGTACCCAGGCAGCTCCCCATCATCCCCAACAAGGAACAGGGTTGGTGGATCGCCTATCAGATGAAGCTCAATGGCTTCTCCCTCGTCACGATGGCCGAGTGCGCCGGTGTTTCCTTCCAGATGATCCATGCAGTCATCTACGGTAAGAAGACCAGCGGTCGGGTACAGAAGATCATCGCGCACAACTTGCGCTACGACAGCTGGGCGGATCTCCTTGCGGCGCGGGAGGGGGTAGCGGCGTGAAGACCTTCCGCAACAAGTATACGCGAGAGGTGGCCCTCGAGCGCCTCGCCAAAGAAGGCTGGGTCCTAAGGAGATGGCAGGCCGGGGGCGATTACGAGGATCTCGTGAGGGCCTCCGGTGAGCCGGGGCTCCTACTAGTGGACTTTGCCCTCAGCCGCTTCATCCTGGATAAAACAGGCGATACCACCAAGCTCCTGAGTCAAAACAACGAGGCGGATGGAGACCCAACCTACGACGCGATTCTTCTCTCTCTCTTCGAGGGAGAGGTGGTGTCAGCATGAGCGGCACCCACCTCGACTTCATCGATCGCGAGAAGAAAGTCCTTTGGATTAGCTACGAAGGCCAAGGCGACGAGCTCGAGGCGAACCTGCGGGCCTATGGCGTCGAGTACGTACCTGGTTTCCGCAATGGGCGGGTAGGCATCGAGTTCACTAGTGAATGCCTCGAAGCAAATGGGCGCCCGAGCAAGCTCGCCGAAGCGGCCGTTACCTTGGTGGCGATCCTTACGATGCGTTCGGGCGTCACGAAATCGATGGAGAAAGACTTTTTCTCCGCCCTTTCTGATGTTCAGGCCCACAGCAGGACCTACGAGGAGGAAGCATCATGATGCGTATCCTTCGGATGTTCGCAGCTGTGCGCAAGCTCGAAGAAGAGGTCGAGTGCGGTAAGCGCGCACTCGAGAGCGCTGATCGCTACGCAACAGCGCTCGAGGCTGTAAAAAAACTACAGGCTGAGAGGATAGCAGAGCTCGAGGCCCGGATCGAAGGCGGAAAATGAACGAGTTGTCAACCACCGCAATCGCGTCTGCACTCGACATTTCACGCCAGGCAGTTATGCAAAGGGCGGAGTCGGAGGGTTGGCTCTACAAGGACGACGGGAAGGGGGCGCGCTATCTCGCTCGCTCGCTGCCGCGCGACGTACTCTCCGAGCTCCTTAAAAAAGGCCTACTCGACACGGCGTCGCCCTCCGGCCTAGAAGAGGCATCCTCTTCTATAGAAGATTCGGTGTTCCTCGCGGTTCGCGACAAGGACCGCGAGGTCGCGCAACTCCGGTCTGCCTTGGTCGGCATGTACCTCCTGCGCGAGCGCGAGATGCGGCTGCCCGACTTCGTCGAGCTCTACAACGCGGGGCATATCTCGGGCGCGATCCATGTGCGCCTTGGCGACGTCTCCATACCGACCATGTATCGATGGGTCGGCACGTACAGGCGCGGCGGGAAGACCCCGGCCGCCCTCGTGCCGAAGTACGCCATCAGCGCGCGCAAGACCGGGCCAGGGAGGAGCCTCTCGGAGCTCGCGCGGCACTATCTCGATTACTACTGGCTCCAGGATTCACGGCCCTCGATGCGCTCGGCTTGGCTCGAGGCGACCATCGCGCTGCCCGACGAAGGCATCACCTACCCGACGGCGGCGCGCTACCTCGCCTCGATACCGGCGATCATCCGCGACTACAAGCGCTTCGGCGCCTGCAGGATGGAGACCTCCGACCTGCCCCACATCGAGCGGAACATGAGCCTGTATAAGTCCATGGACCAACTCGTATCGGACCATCACTGCTTCGATTTCATCGTCGAGAAAGACGGCAACTTATTCCGCCCGTGGATCACCGCTGTGCAAGACTACCGCAGCGCGAAGATCGTCGGCTTCTGGCCTTCGGTCTACCCGTCAAGTCTCTCGATCTCCCTGGCCTTCTATCTCGCGGTTTCGC
>DBTW01000204.1 GCA_002307245.1 Spirochaetaceae bacterium UBA1306
TCATCGAGGGCACGGTCGCCAACGTGCCGCCCCAGGGCGGCCGCAAACACCCGCAGCAGGAGTACCTGCGCATCGACACGACCAACATCCTCTTCATCTGCGGCGGGGCCTTCGTCGGCCTCGACAAGATCCTCGAGAACCGCGTGGCCAAGCACCCCCTGGGCTTCGGCGCCGACGTGAAAGCCCACGGCTCCAAGGACCTGCGAGCCCTCTTCTCCCAGCTCCACCCGGACGATCTCGTGAAATTCGGCATGATCCCGGAGTTCATCGGCCGCCTGCCCATCCAGGTTTCCCTGAACGAGCTCTCGCGCGAGGACCTCATGCGCATCATCACCGAGCCGAAGAACGCCGTGCTCCGGCAGTACCAGGAGTCGATGAGGCTCGACGACGTCGAGCTCGTCTTCGACGAGGGCGCGGTCGAGGCCATCGCCGACAAGGCTATCGCCCGCAACACGGGGGCCCGCGGCCTGCGATCCATCGTGGAGGCCCTGATGATGGACGTGATGTACGACATCCCCTCCATTGAGGGCCCCAAGCGCGTCATGGTGAGCCGCTCGACGGTCGACGGGGCCGAGGCTCCCGCGGTCGAGATCCTCAAGAAGAGCGCCTAACGCTCGCCCATGCTCGCTATGATGCAAGGAAATGATTGCATGATTCGCCTTCGGCGAATTGCATCTAACTCTTCTCTGGTTCGGGCATGAAAATCCTCGGGGGCGCGACGCTCGAGCTTCCCCTCGTCTACACGAGGGAGGCAGTGGTCTTCCCGAAGTCCATCACGCCCCTCCTCGCCTCCACCAAGTTCTCGATCGCGGCGGTCGACCAGGCCCTGGCCGGCGACAAGCGCGTCGTCGTGTCTCTCCTCAAGAGCCTCAGCGACGAGAAGGGTTCCGAGATCGAGGTCCACGAGATCGGCACGCTCTCGCGCATCGTCCAGCAGGTCCGGCTGCCCGACGGCTCCATCCGCCTCCTCGTCGAGGGCGAGGCCCGCGTCAGGATCAGGAAGACCATCTTCCGAAAGGACCACCTCGCCGTCTCGGTCGAGCCGCTGCCCGATCCCGCCCCCAAGACTAAGGGCGAGGGCGACGGCGAGCTCGACGCGTCGATGCGCCTCGTGAAGCGCAGCTTCGGCGTCTACGCCGAGCTGGTCAAGAAGATCCCCCCCGACATCCTCTCCCAGGCCGAAAGGGCCGAAAAGCCCCACGAGCTCTGCGATCTCATCGCCAACGCCTTGCCCATCAAGCCCGAGCGCAAACAGGCCCTTCTCTGCGTCGAGGACGGCCTCGAGCGGCTCGAGGTCATCCAGGCGGCCGTCGAGGGCGAATCCGAGCTCGTGAACCTCCAGCGCAAGATCAGCGCCAAGGTCAAGAACCGCATAGACCGCAACCAACGGGAGTACTTCCTGGGCGAGCAGCTCAAGGAGATCAACCGCGAGCTCGGGAAGGACGGCGAGGAGTCCGAGGTCAAGGAACTCGAGCGCTCCCTCCTCGCCAAGTCCCCGCCCGAGGAGGTCCTGGCGAAGGCGAGGCGCGAGCTCTCGCGCCTCGGCAAGCTCCAGGCATTCTCGCCCGAGGCGGGGGTTCTGCGCGTCTACTGCGAATGGCTGGCCGACCTGCCCTGGTCCACGAGAAGCAAGGACAACCGGGATATCGCAAGGGCTAGGGAGGCGCTTGACGCCGACCACTACGGAATGGAGAAGCCCAAGGCGCGCATCCTTGAGTTTATCGCCGTCCGTCAGCTCTCCGACAGGGCGCGGAGCCCGATACTCTGCCTCGTGGGGCCCCCGGGAACGGGCAAGACCTCTCTTGGCCGAAGCGTGGCCCGAGCCCTGGACCGCAGCTTCGTGCGGGTCAGCCTCGGGGGAGTGCGAGACGAGGCCGAGATACGGGGCCATCGCAAGACCTACGTCGGGGCATTGCCCGGAAAGATAATTCAGTCGATCCGCAAGGCGGGCACGAGCAATCCCGTATTCCTCCTCGACGAGATCGACAAGATGTCCTCGGACTTTCGGGGGGACCCCGCGAGCGCCCTGCTCGAGGTCCTCGATCCCGAGCAGAATTCGAGCTTCACCGACCATTACCTCGAGCTGCCCTACGACCTCTCCAACGTCATGTTCATAACCACGGCCAATTCCCTGCACGGCATCCCCTACCCCCTCCTCGACCGCATGGAAGTCATCGAGGTGCCCGGTTACTCGGAGTACGAGAAGCTGGAGATCGCCAAGAAGTTCATCGTGCCCAAGCAGGTCTCGGAAAACGGCCTAGGGGGAGCCTCGGTGAGCTTCGACGACGGGGCCATCCTCGAGGTGATCCGCCACTATACGATGGAGTCGGGCGTCCGCAACCTCGAGCGGGAGATCGCGCGCATCGTGCGCAAGCTCGCCCAGGAGGCCGTCGAGCAGGGCATGGCCGAGGAGCCCGAGAAGCTGGCCCATTGGTCGGCCTCGGTCACCGAGGGCAAGGCGGCCCAGCTCCTCGGCAAGCGCCGCCGCGAGGACGACGTGGTGTTCAAGGAGCCGCGCGCGGGCGTCGCCTACGGCCTCGCCTGGACCGAGGCGGGCGGGACCCTGCTCCCCGTGGAGGCCCTCGTGTTCGAGGGCGACGAAGGCCTGATACTGACGGGCAACCTGGGCGACGTGATGAAGGAGAGCGCCCGCGCTTCCTTGAGCTTCATCCGCTCGAAGGCCGCCGACTTCGGGCTGGGGGAAGAAGACTTCCGCAAGAAGACCGTCCACGTCCACGTCCCGGAGGGAGCCATCCCCAAGGACGGGCCTTCCGCGGGCATCACCCTCGTCGCCAGCCTCGTTTCCGCCTTCACCGGGGTCCCCCTCGAGGTAGGCCGGGCGATGACCGGGGAGATCACCCTGACCGGCAGGGTTCTCCCCATCGGCGGCGTGAAGGAAAAGGTCCTCGCCGCGCACCGCAGCTCCATGGACACCGTCATCCTTCCCGAAGGCAACCGCAAGGACCTCGAGGACATCCCGCCCGAGGTCAAGGAAGTCATGCGATTCATCTTCGCGTCCAACATCGCCGAGGCCTTGGTCGCCCTCTTCCCGAAGGGCTCTATAGGGCCCGGGCGCTCGAAGGCGGCCAAGGCGAAAGCGGTGAAACCGAAGGCCAAGGCGACAGCGCCCAGGAAACCGGCGCGGGCCACTCCCAGGGTCGCGTCGAGCCGCAGGGCATAAAGCAGGGAATATTGCCCGGATACTCCAGTCTCCACTTGACGCATCCTCGCCTATGCCAGTAATTTAGGCCCACATCCGGGGTGGCGCGGCTCGCCCGTCGGGAATGCGCTTTCGCGAAAGCTGGAAGCGCGAGCCGCGTCTGAGATCACACCCGCTGAACCTGATCCGGGTAATTCCGGCGGAGGGAGCCATGCTCTTTTCCCATCGCGGCCGCGCAGTCGGCCGCTCCCTGTCATTGCTCGCGGCCTTATTGTTCCTCGCCTCGGCGCGAATCTTCGCCGAGGACAAGGCCCTCGTCGTCTACACCTACGATTCTTTCGTCTCGGAATGGGGGGCCGGCCCCAAGATCGCTCCCCTCTTCGAGCAGGCGACCGGCATCAAGCTGAAGTTCGTCTCGAAGGGTGACGGGGGCCAGCTCCTATCCGCGCTCATGCTCGAGAAGGACCGCTCCGAGGCCGACGTCGTGCTGGGCCTGGACAACTTCCTCGCGCCCAAGGCCCTGGGCACGGGACTCTTCCGACCGTATAAACCGGCCGGCTACGAGGCTATCCCGGAGAGCCTGAAGCTCGATCCCTCGGCGCGGCTCGTCCCCTACGACTATGGGGATTTCGCCATAGTGTGGGACAGCGCGAAGCTCGCCGATCCTCCCATGAGCCTCGAGGACCTGACCAAGCCCGCCTACGCCAAGAAGCTCATCCTACTCGATCCGAGGACCTCCACGCCCGGCCTGGGCTTCCTGGCCTGGACGAAGGCCGTCTACGGCCCCGCCTGGCGCGACTACTGGAAAAGGCTTAAGCCGAGCGTATTGACCCTGGCCCCGAGCTGGGACCAGGGCTACGGCCTCTTCACGAGCGGCGAGGCTCCCCTCGTGCTCTCGTACGCGGCCGACGGCGCCTACCACCTCGAGTACGAGAAGACCGAGCGTTACAAGGCCTTGGCCTTTACAGACGGCTTCGTGAAGCAGATTGAGACCGCCGGCATCCTGGCCAAGGCGAAGCACCCGGGCAATGCCGAGAAATTCATGGACTTCCTCGTCTCGGCCGCATGCCAGAGGGAGCTGCCCCTCACTCAATGGATGTATCCCGCGCTGGGCGGTTTGGCCTTGCCGGACAGCTACCGCGCGGCCGTGAAGGCGGTCCGAGAGCTGCGCGTCGACCCGAGCGGCCTCACCGACGAGGCCCTCGAGGCTGTCGACATCCTCGCCTCGAAGCCCTAGGGACGGCAATATGGCGAAAGTGGCCGATCGCGCGGCGGGCAAGGGGCTAGTCTCGAGCCTCGCCCTCGCCGCGTACTCGGCCGCGGCCCTCGCTCCCGTCGCCGCGATACTCATCCTGTCCCCGGACTCCTCGGGAACCGGCATGGCCGGCATGATCGAGGCCCTGTCCCAGCCGCGCAGCCTCCGCGCAATAGGCTTCACGCTGGCGCAGGCCGCCATGAGCGCCCTCGCGGCCCTCGCGATAGGCCTGCCCGGAGCCGCGTTAGTCGCCCGATACCGCTTTCCCGGCCGCCGCGCCCTGAAGGCCCTCTCCGTCCTGCCCTTCAGCATACCCTCGGTCCTGATCGTCCTGGCCTTCGTGCTCTTCTACGGGCGCTCAGGCTACCTCAACCGGGCCCTGATGTGGGCATTCGGCCTCTCCGAGCCCCCGCTCGGATTCCTGTACAGCTTCTGGGGCATAGTCCTCGTGCACGGCTTCTACGAATTCCCCGTCGTCCTCCAGACCGTCGGGGAGGTATGGGAGCGCCTGCCCAAGGACCGCGCCGAGTCGGCTCGGCTCCTCGGCGCCGGCAGGCTCAGGGCCTTCGTCGCGGGGACTCTTCCCAGCCTCGCGCCGGCTATCGCACAGGCGGCCGCCCTCTGCTTCCTCCTGTGCTTCTTCAGCTTCGCCGTCGTGATGATATTCGGCGGCCTCGCCGGCTCCACCCTCGAGGTCGAGGTCTACCGCCGGGCCAGGCTCGAGGCTGACGCGTCGGGCGCGGCCGCCCTCGCCCTCGCGGAGACGGCCATCGCGATGGCCGTCGTGGCCCTCGTGGCCCTCTGCGAACGGGGAAGCTCCCGCGGATCGGCCGCAGCCAGGTCGGCGGGCGGTAGCCCCGAACTCGAGGCGCCTCGGAAGGCCGCCCTCGCCGCCCTGGTCGCCTACGCTTTGTTCCTCGGCGTATTCTTCTGCGGTCCCATGGTCTCCCTCGCCGTGCAGGCCTTCTCCACGCGCGGCGGCCCCCTCGGCAAGGCGACGCTCGGCCTCGGCAACTTCGCGCGCCTCTTCGCTCCCGGGTCCCCATTCGCGAAGGCTTTGGCCGGCACGGCCGTCACCGCCATCCCCGCCGCCCTCATCGCCACCGTCCTCGGTTGCGCCGGCGCCTTCGCCCTGCGCCGCAGGGGAGCTCCGTCGAAGGCGGCGGCCTCCCTGCCCCTCGCGGTTTCGGGCATCGTGTCGGCCCTCGGCTGGTCCCTCCTATTCCCTCGAGGGGGGCTGGCTCTCATCCCGCTCGTCCAGGCCCTCGCCTGCATGCCCTATACCCTGAAATCGGTTTCCGCCGCCCTGGCCGCCTTGGAGGCGGCCCCGACGGAGGCGGCCAGGACCCTCGGGGCGGGCCGGGCGCGGGCGGCGGCGGGCATCGAGCTGGGAGCGGTCATGCCCTCCGTCCTCGCCGCCTTCGCCTTCGCCTTCGCGGCCTCGGCCGGCGACGTCAACGTGCCCCTGGTGCTCGGCCAGGGCGGCTTCGAGACCCTTCCCGTCTACCTATTCCGCCTGAGCTCGGCCTATCGCTTCCCCGAGGCTTGCGCGGCGGGCGTGATCCTCGCGCTCATCAGCTCCCTGGTCTTCGCGTGCAAGGAAAGGGGCGGGCGCGATGCTTGAGCGGGGGGAAGGTCCCCGGGCCGGGGAGATGCTCAGGCTGGAGCGCCTGGCCAAGGCCTGGCCCGACTTCCGCATCGAGGTCGAGCTCGGGATGAGCCGGGGCGAGATCGCGGCCGTCCTCGGCCCCTCGGGCTGCGGCAAGTCCACGATGCTGAGGCTCGTGGCCGGGCTCGAGCGCCCCGACTCAGGCAGGATCGTCGTCGGCGGCCGCGACGTGACGGCTCTTCCCCCCGAACGCCGGGGCATAGGCATGGTATTCCAGGATCTGGCCCTCTTCCCCCACATGAGCGTCGGAGCCAACATCGCTTACGGTCCCCGCATGCGCGGCGACTCGCGCTCCGCCAGGAGCCTCGCCGTACGCTCCCTCGCAGAGTCCCTCGAGATAGGAGAGCTGCTCAATCGCAGGCCGAACTCGCTCTCGGGCGGGGAGCGCCAGAGGGTCGCCCTCGCGCGGAGTCTCGCGGCGCGGCCCGACCTCATCCTGCTCGACGAGCCCCTGTCCTCCCTCGACGCCTCGCTTCGCAGGCGGCTGCGCTCGGAGATCGCCGACCGGCTGCGGAGTGTCGGCATGACGGCGATCCTCGTGACCCACGATCCCGAGGAAGCCTTCGCCATGGCTGACCGGATCTTCATCATGCGCGACGGCGGCATCGAGGCCTCAGGCCTGCCCGAAGCGCTCTACGAGTCCCCTCCCACCGCTTGGAGCGCGGCCTTCCTCGGCCGAGGACCCGTGCTCGAGATCCTCGGCCTCGAGGGCCCTGCCTCGAGGCCGATCGCCAAGACAGCGATCGGAGACTTCGCTTGCCGGCCGCGCGGAGGGGCAATCCCCTACGCAGGCGAAAGCTCGCTTTTCTTCCTCGCCTCCGCGCCCAAGCTATCGACGGGCTCCGGGGAATCTTCACAGAATCGACTGCGCGGGATCGTCGTTTCTTCATATTTCGCGGGGTATTGCCGCCGCGTGTCGATAGCCTGCTCGAGCGCGGCCTGCGCTCCGGTCGCGCTCGAGTTGGAGCTGCCCGCGGAGCAGCGCCCCCGGACGGGCGAGACCCTCTGTCTTGAAATCGATCCGGGGAGTTGCGACATCCTTCCAGGCCTGTCTAAATAGCCGATAGATCGCGGATACTCCGATTATGCACTTGATCGCCAGGCCGCCTTGCTTATAATTGGACGCATGAGGTCGACGTTAGGCCAGACCAAGGTGCGGGACGCCACGGTCGCAGGCATTTTCTACCCCGATGATCCCACAGAGCTCGAAGAGCGCGTATCCGCCCTCCTCGAAGCCGCGAAGCCCTCGGTCTCCCGCGCGAAGGCCATACTCGCGCCCCACGCCGGACTCGATTACTCGGGAGACCTCTCCGCCTTGGCATGGAAATCCTCATTGGGACGGGAGATCGACACCGTCGTAGCCCTGTCGCCCCTGCACCGGGCCGAGGAATCCGTCGTCTATCTTCCCGAGTCGGATTACTTCGAGATCCCGACGGGCCGCATCATCGTGGATGGCAAGCGCGTCCGCGAGCTGCGCGATTGCGGCACCCTCATGAGCGTGAACGACATCCCCCACCTAGAGGAGCACGGCATCGAGCTCCAGCTCCCCTTCATGCTCGCCCTCTTCCCGGGCGTGCGGCTCGTTCCCCTCCTCCTCGGAAAACCGAACGCGGCCGTCGTCAAGGCCCTCGCCTCGGCTCTCGCGATCGTGTTCGGGGACAGGACGGCGAACACCTTATTCGTCCTGTCCTCCGACCTGGGCTCCTCGGTCGAGGAGCACTTGGCCTCGGCCTGCGCCGACCGCTTCCTGCGCTCGCTCCTCTCCCAGGACGCGAAGTCCATGCTCGAGGACTCCTCGGCCTACGAGGGCTCGGCCTGCGGCTCGGGCTGCGTCTCGGCCTATCTATCCTCGGGCCTCGCTGGCACGGCCAAGCCGCGGCTGCTGGGCCGTCACGACTCATCGGCGAGCAGGGAGACGGGCGAGGAAAAGCTCGTCCATTACGCCGCGGTCGCCTTCTCCGATGAATGAGGAACCTGAAAAAGCTTTAGGCAAGCCAGCGCCCCTCAGCCCCTCCTCGGGGGCCATCCTCATCGCCACGGCCCGGGAAGCCATCTCGGCCAAGCTCGAGGACAGGGCGCCGCGTTGGCCGGCATCCTCCCCGGAACTCAACGCGCCCGGGGGCGCCTTCGTGACCCTCAGGTCGGGGCGCGGCCCGAGCGCCCCCCTGCGCGGCTGCATCGGCCGCATGAGCTCGAGCGATTCCCTCATCCGGGTCGTGAGGGCGATGGCCGCCGCCGCGGCCTTCGAGGACGCGCGCTTTCCCCCGCTCTCCCGGCCTGAGTACCCGGGCCTTTCCGTCGAGATAACCGTGCTGTCGCCCCTGCGGTCCATCGCGAAGGTTTCCGAGATCGAGGTTGGGCGCCACGGAGTCTACATGCTGAAGGGCTGGCACTCGGCCGTATTCCTCCCCCAGGTCGCGCCCGAGCAGGGCTGGGACCGCGAGGAGCTGCTCGTCAACCTGTGCTACAAGGCGGCCTTGCCGCCTAACGCGTGGAAGGCCGACGACGCCAAATTTCAGGTCTTCGAAGGGCAGATATTCGAGGAAGATTATCCGTCGCCCGCCGCGGAATAGTCCCTTATCATGATCGCCGCGAAGTCGGGCTCTGGATCTCAAGTGGCCTGTCGCGGCTTTTTCAGGCGCTTCCTGAAGTCCTTGTAGTACCAGGCGCGGGCCGCCTCCGCGGCGCGGAAGCACGAGTAGGCTACGCCGCGCAGGGGATAGTCCCAAGAGCCGGCGCGATGCGCGATCTTGCCGCCGAAGCCCGTCTTGAAGCGGTAGAGGCCGGCCATGGGATGATCGGGATCGGCGGTAGGGGGAATTCCGAAGAGGTCGTACTCGAGACAGCCGGCGGCCTTCGCCGCCCGCATCGCGGCCCACTGCAGGGCATAGGCCGGCATGAGGTTGCGCTTCTCGTCGGAGGAGGCGCCGTAGAGATAGACCGCGCGCTCGCCGCGGAACAGCGTCACGATGGCCGCGAGCGCCTGCCCATCGCAGCGGGCGATCCAGAGCCTGAGGTCCGGCTCCCGGCGATCCTCGGCCAGGCCGAAGAGTCGCCGGTAGTAGGCTTCGGGATGGAGGGCGATCTTGTCGCGCTCGGAAGTGGCCCTGTAGAGCGAGTAGAATTCCGTCACGGCCTCGCCGCCGCGCTGTTCGACGATCACGCCCCTCTTCTCGGCGAGCCGCACGTTATAGCGCCACTTGCTCTTCATGGCGCCGAGGATCTCCTCCTCGCTGCCGCCGAGGCCCACCAGCACGGTATCGGGCGGCTGTACGTCGGCCGCCGCCCGGACGAGGGGCCGTCCGATCGCCGGCCGCGCGACCGCGGCGCCGGCCCTCGGCTCGGTATCCGAGTCCCCGACCGGCTCCTCTATCGCGTACCAGGGAGGATCGAAGCGCAGGAAGAGGCAGCCCTTGGGCAGGAAGGGCCTGAGAGCCTCGGAAAGCTCGGCGAGGCAGGTTGCGCGATCGCCCTCGGCGGGATCGAGCTCGGGGCCATGGGGTACGTAGGCGAAGCAGAGGCCTCCGGGAAGGCTTCGCACGAGGACGAGGAGCCGCGCGCCGGCGATCGACCCATGGGGAGCGCCCTCGAGGTCGAAGCGCAGGGCTTTCCATCCGTATACGGACTTGAAGTCGCCCCAAAAGTCGGACTGGAGGAACGATGCCGCGGTATCGGGCCCCGCGGCCGCCATGGATGCTCGAATGCTCATGCGGACTGCCTCGGGCGCCTTGCGGCGGCCCTTAGCCTACCTCGCCGTCCTTGACTCTATCGAGGGAGAAAGGCCTCTGGCCGGCCATAAGGCGGCAGACGCCCACGTGTGCGAAGCCGCCCTCGGCCCTGATGGGCACCGAGAAGAAGGCGTCGACGTCTATCTCGGCCACCGCTCCCGGAAGGGCGCGCCCCTCGAGCGAGAGCCTCGTGCCGGGCGCAGCGTCGCCGGCATCGAGAACCTCGACCGCCTCCTTGACGGATGAGCCGTCCTCCCCCACCGCCTTGCGCGAGGCGGCGAGGAGCATGCCCCGGCTTTCAACGCCGCGGAGCTTGGCGGCCTTGAGGTTGTTGACCAGGACGATGCTCTTTCCGAGGAGCTCTTCCTCTTTGTAGAAGGGCACGAGCCCCGAGACAATGACGCGCTCCTGGCCCGAACCGTCGTCCAGAGTCTCGATATAGAGCTT
>DBTW01000025.1:0-22105 GCA_002307245.1 Spirochaetaceae bacterium UBA1306
GGCCTCGGCGATTCAAAAAGGTGCGAAGGTTCGTAACACTATAGATGATTTGGATGAGAGATCGCGAGAGGGGGAACCTTTGCCGTGAAGGTTCCCCCTTTCGCTTATTTTTCGCCAACAAGCTTCGAAGAACTAAATGCTACTTCAATCCCGCCATGGCAGCCTGCCAGTAGCTTAAGTCCTCTTGCCCGAGGGCAAAAACGGATATTCCGGCCAGTTCGTACTTTTTCGCAAGCGCCGTCTTGGCCTCGATGCTCTTGGCATTCTCGAACCAAGCTTCATGGCTATGCGCGTCTTCGGTGGTATAGGTCACCGAGGGCGATAGGTAGATATCATTCCAGTGCTCTACCGCGCCGGTTTTGCCCAGCCAATCGGAAAAGCTCGTCCATGCGACAAAGGAAGAGGGATATGATCCGGTGTTGGCATAGGTCGTCAGGTCCCAATCGTAGCCATAGGCGGGAAGCCCGATGAGGAGCTTGGATGGGCTCACCACCGAGGTGGCGTACACGATGCACTTTTCTACCCAATCGGCTCCGGCTATTGGACCGGGGCCGCTCCAATCCGGGCCGTTCTCATCGTAGGTCATCAGCTGGAGGAGGTCGGCGACTTTCCCGATAGCAGGATAATCGAAGGGATAGGACCAATCGTCGCTGGGGTCCTCCGCGCCTTTCGCGGCCACGCTCAGGATGAGCTTGTAGCCGCCCGTATGCAGCTTCGTCGCCAGCTCGGTGACGAACTGGGTGTAGTCGTCGCGATCCGCGGAGTAAAGATTCTCGAAATCGAGATTGAGGCCGTCGAATCCGCCGTCTTTGGTCAGGGTCACGAGATTCGCTATCATCGCGTCCTTGTCGGTGACGAGCGCGCTGTGCCCAAGGTCGGCATCGAAGCCACCGCCATCGGAATTGACCACGCCCGCGAAGGTCGAAATGCCATTAGCCTTGTCGAAGGGCAGGAGCTCGGTGTTCGGAAGGCTGCCGGTGACGGCGCAAGAGGAATCGATCCCGTATCTGGCGGCGACCACGGCATTGAGATAGGTGGAATAGGAGGTCACGGATTTGTAGACGATGGGGGCGTCGCCGGCGTAATAGCCGAGGACGATCTTGTCGCTGCCCTCGGGATCGGAAGACCCGCCGGAGCTACAGCCCGCGAAGGCCAATGTAAAGGCGGCGGTAAGGGCGGCCATGGCGATACGCTTGGCCCTGAGACTCTGTTTCACGAAAAAACCTCCATTAGGAACTGCGGACTTGAGAGATACGTGGATGACGCATAGGCGTCGCCTGGAGACGAAGTAGGCGCCATAGGCGCAAGCGCGATTTAAGGCATGGTCCCGGATATCGTGAAACTATCGCCATAGCAGCTGGCTGCGAACGGGGCGGCGAGGTCTATGTTGCCGGAACCGAGGATCCTCGAGTACATATCGACGCGATCCACCGCGTCGGGCCAGCTCTTCTCGAGATAGACTCTCCGTATCGATAGGAAATCCCCAAGCCAGATTTTCTCGTCGACGCCTGTGGCCGGCGTTCCGCCAGCCTTGGCCGTGGCCGTCTCGACCAGCTGCTTGAGGCCCATGTCCGCGTCGTCGCCGTCAGAACCGTGGTTCACGCAGGCATCGTAGAGCTCGCCCGCCGTGATGGCCGATTTTGCTCCGAGGCTCTTCGCGGTGGCTAGCGCTGGTTTCCAGTAGAGGGCGTCGAGTTTTTCGAGCTGCGCTCGCTTCACTTCCGCGTCGCCTCCATGAGCCCCGAAGTCCTTGATGAAATCGGCCAGGCCCACGGTGCTGTCGCTGCATCCGTTGGATCCGTGAGGCGAGGCGTCTATAGCCTTGAAGGCGGGAAGGTACTTCACGAGCGGATTGTCGGGCGCGAGCTCCTGCACGCGCTGCAGGAGCATGGTGCTGTCGTAGGTGCCGGAGGTGAAGCCGATGATGCCGAAGGTGATGCCCCGGCCGTCTCCGATGTTCTCCGCGTAGTCGTAGGCGAAGCTGGTCCGGCTGTTCTCGGCGCAGCAGGTCAGGCTCCAGATGGCATATTTCTGGGCGTCGGATAGCTCGAGGGCGTTCTCCTTGTTCGCCTTCCCGCAGGAGGCTAGGCAGATAATGGCCATCGCGAGGCCGAGCGCCCGCGTCCGGGCGAGGAAGCCGTTACTCATGTCGGTCCTCCATCCTCGCGGCGACGGGCGGCAGGGCCATGGCGAGGAAGTACCAGGCCGCATGGCAGATCCACTGTTCGGCCCAGCGCCAGTTTTCCATCGGATCGTCCCGCCGAGATGGCGGTGCGAAGGCTATGTCCGATTCGTCGTCGAAGCCCGAGGTGACGCCGTTGCAGACGCCGCCCGGGATATTCGGCAGATAGTCGACGTAGTCGGCGTTGTTGCGGCCGAGGCCGCGGATCATACAGGAGTCGAAGGGATTGAGCCCTTGGATCCAATCCAGCTGGTCCGCCTCGTAGCGGGCGAGCCTAGCCAGGAAGGCGCCGTCGCCCGCGAACAGGCCCGCGGCCAAGCGGCAGGCCGCCGCGAGCGAGGCCAGGCGGGCGTTCTCTCCCTGCCACCAATAGCCCGTCTCGTTGACGTGGGGCATGAAGAAGGAGGGGCGAGGCGCGCCGTCCTGCGGCGTCGCGAGCTCCCTTGCATAGCCGAAGGGATTGACCGCCCCGGCAGCGATGCGTAGCTCGAATTCGAGGTTGGCGCGGATCGCGTCGACGGCGCTGGATCGCTCGGCTTCGGGCAGGAGGCCGCTTCCTATCGCCCGCGCGAGGGCGATGATCGGCAGGCCCTCCTCGACGGCGTGGAAGAAGGGGCGGCAATCGTCGTTCCCCGTCCGCCACCAGCCTTCGTAGCCGTAGCCCCGCGACTGCCGGGAACAGAGGGAAGCGGCGCGCCGGCGCGCTTGTTCCGCGAAGCGGCCCTCCCCCGTGGCGAGGAAGAGCTCCGTGGCCGCCAGGAGGGCGCAGTAATCGTCGATGATGTTCTCGGTGTTGTCCGGAAGGTAGTCGAGGTTGCGCAGCTGCAGGTGATCGAAGCCCTTCGTCGCGGCTGCGAGGTAATCCTTCGACTCGCGCTCGCCGTGGGTCTTCAGGCGCGATATGCGGGCGAGGGCGGCTATCGCGACGCCGCCGCCCTGCCGGAATCCCGCCTCGCAGCGCTCGGAGCGGATGCCATGGCGCGTGGAGTAGGAGCAGATCATCCTTTCCCCCGGCTCCTTGCTCCATTGGTCGAACACGGTAGTATAGAAGTAGCCGGCCGGATCCTGCATGCGCATGAGGAAGTCGGCTCCGTAGGCCGCTTCGTCGAGGACGATGTCGGCCAGGAAGCCCTGCCTCGCCCTTGCCTCCTCGGCCCCATCGCCGTCCACGAGCGCCTGTCGTCCCGCCTCGATGCTCTCGTGGGCCTCGAGGAAATTCCAGACCGCCATGGGAGTCTGCTGCGGGTTGAAGAAATTGGCGTAGGAGAGGTGGGTCAGGTACTTGCTGGTGTCGCCCGACGCGTCGTACCAGCCGCCATGAACGTCGGCTCTTCCTTTGCGGTCGCCGAAAAAGGGCGCCCGGGCGTCGGCTTGGTCGAAGCGACCGGAGGAGCGCTGGGTCTTGAAGGAGTAGAGGGTCAAGGCCAGGCTGCTCGCCTTCTGGATGCCCAGTCCTATCTCGACTTGTCCCAGGGATATCCACTCGGCTCTATCCCCGGCCCTGACTTCGACTAGATAACGGCCAGGCCGCTCGACCTGGCTGAAGTCGATTCGGTGGAAGTAGAAGCCCTTCCAGCCATCCACCCGGCCCGCTTCCTCGACCGCCCCTTCCAGGGCGATCTCCGCGGCGTGCGCGGAACTGCCGGGGCCGGGCGCGTAGACGCCGGTCTTGACTTCGAGGCGAGAGCAGCGGAAGGCCGATATATGGGCGGGTCCTTTCGTGTCGATGAGGGCCTTCTTGGGCGAGCGCGATTCGTAGCCGATATGGTTCGCGAGGAGGCGCCAGCCGGCCTTGTCTTGCTGTGAGTCCATCGAATTCCTTTCTATTTAGCCCTTCACTCCGGACACGACGGTGCCCTGGATGAAGTAGCGCTGGGCCAGGAAGAAAATGAGCACGGGCGGAAGCATCATCATCAAGGCCCCGGCCGCCTGGAGATGGGCGTTGTTGAAGTAGAGGGCGCTGAAATTCTGCAGGCCCACGGCCACGGTAAAGAGCTTGGGATTCTGCAGGTAGATCAACGGGTTGAAAAAGTCGTTCCAGACGTAGATCATCGTGAAGAGCGTCACCGTCAGCACGACCGGCAGGGCCTGGGGCAGGATGACCGACCAAAGGGTGCGCAAGGGGTCGCAGCCGTCGATCTTGGCCGCCTCGTCGAGCTCCTTCGGGATGCCCATGAAGAATTGGCGGATCAGGAAGACGTCCCAGGCGTTGGCGAAGAAAGCGGGCACGATCAGGGGCAGGAAGGTGTCGTACCAGCCGATCCACTTGAAGAAGACGAAGGTAGGTATCAGCACCACCTGCGAGGGCAGCATCATGGTGGCGAGGAGGATCAGGAAAAGGGTCTTGCTGCCCTTGAATTTGAATCGGGCGAAGCCGAAGGCCACCATCACGGTGGAGAGCACGGTGCCGATGGTCACGAGGACCATGATCACGAGGGTGTTCGCGACGTAACGCAGGAAGGGCGCCTTCTGCAGCGCGAGGCCGAAGTTCTCCCAGTGCAGGGTGATCTTGCGGGCGCGTTGCTCGACGCTGCAGGCGCCGAGCTCGTAGCGCTCGGCGGGATCGTCGGGATTGGCGTAGACCCAGGTGCTCCCCTTCTTTTCCACCACCGCCAGCTTGCGGGACTGGCCGTTGACCTCGATGTCGTAGACGAAGCATTGCGCGCCGTCGATCGTCACGACGTAGGACTCGCTCGGCAACAGGGGCTTGGGCTGCTGCCTGAGGGTTTCCCTGCTCGAAAGCGAATCGCTCACGAGGTAGGCGATGGGCACGAAGACGGTGAGGCTGCCTATCAGGATGAGGATCATGGCCAGGACGCTCTCGCGGCGCGCCGCGGCGTTCTTCGACGCGGAGCGGATCATGCTTTCTCCTCCGTCTCGTAATGGACCCATGAGCCCGAGCTGCGGATCACCAGGGCGCTCAAGCCCAGGACAATGAAGAAGAGGATCCAGGCCAGGGCCGAGCCGTAGCCCATGTCCTGGTAGCTGAAGGCCGTCTTGTAGATGTAGATGTTGTAGAACTGCGTGGCCTCCGCGGGGCCGCCGCGCGTCAGGGTCCAGGGCTCGGTGAAGTACTGGAAGCAGCTGATGATGCCCATGATCAGGTTGAAGAAGATGACCGGGGTCATCATCGGGATGGTGATGCGGGTGAATTTCTGGATGGGGCCGCAACCGTCGAGCTCGGCCGCCTCGTAGAGCTGGGTCTGGATTCCCTGGAGGCCGGCCAGGTAGATGATCATGCCCCCGCCGACGCTCCAGAGGCTGATGATGATCAGGGCGCTCAGGGCGCCCCGGCCGTCGTTGAACCAGTCGGGCCCGACGATGCCCGCCAGTCCCAGGAGCCAGTTGATGAGGCCGAACTTCTCGTTGAAGAGGCCGCGCCAGATCAGGGCGACCACGACGCCGGACACGACCGAGGGCATATAGAAGATGGTGCGCCAGAAATCGGCGCCCGGGACTTTCGTGTTGAGCAGGCAGGCCAGGAGGAAGCCGACCACCAGGGTTAGGGGGATGGCGATAAGGGCGTAGGCGAAGGTCACCGTCAGGGCGCCGAGGAATTTAGGGTCGGCGGCGAAGAGGCGGATGTAATTATCCAGCCCGATGAAATGAAATTGTCCCTTGATCAGGTTCAGATCGCTGAATGAGAAGACGAGGCTCGCGATCATCGGCCCCGCGGTGAAGAGGACGAAGCCGAGGAGCCAGGGGCTCAGGAAGAATAGCGCCCATCCTAGGTCCTTGCTTTTATGGGATGAGCTTGCTCGCGCCATTTGAGGCCTCCTAAAATTATCCGCCGTATCGAGGGCGCGTCCCGGCCGTCCGATTGGATTCGGCCGGCCGGGGCGACGCGCCGCGAGGCTTCGCCTTGCGATTACTTCTTGCTCTTCCAGTACTCGTCGAGGTAGCCCTGGACTTCCTTGTTCAAGTCCTCGAGGCCCTTGTCGGTATCCATGATGGCGCCGGTGGTCACGCCGTCGCAGAATTTTTCCATGGCGTCCCAGACTTTCTTGTAGTTGGGGACCCAGGCCTCATAGTTCGGGGTGGCGGCGTACTTCATGGAGTCGATGAAGACCTGCCAGTCGACCTTGGGATTGACCTTCAGCATGTCGGTTTTCCAATCGGCCGCGAGGGTCTGGCGCGAGGGGATGCAGCCCCAGATCCCAGCAAGGCGCTTCATGACCTGGGGTTGGAGGAACCACTTGGCGACTTCCCAGGCCTGGTCGTGGTGCTTGCCGCTCTTGGTGATGACGAAGGTGTCGGTATTGAGCTCGGCCGCGATGGCGCCGGTCGGTCCCGCGGGCAGCGCCGCGATGTCCCAGCTCATGTTGGCGTTCCACTGCTCGAACTCGTACTGCATCCAGCTATGGATCTCCCAGAAGGCGCACTTGTTGGAGCCTATGGGCGAGGCGTCTCCGAAGGATCCGCCGCCGGACTGGCTGGAGTACTTGGGCAGGACCTTGTTGACGAAGATGAGGTCGTGCAGGTACTTCGCTGCCGCCTTCCACTCGGGCGTGTTCATCTGGGCGGTCTTGAGGTCCGCGCTCATGCCGAGGGTATTGCCTCCGAATTTGGAGGGCAGCACGCGCCAAGGCAGGCTCTCGGTCAGCGCGAAGCCGTAGAGCTTGGTCTTGGCTGCGTTGAATCCCGCCTGGTCGGCCGTCTTGCCCTTGTCGTCCACCGTGAGCTTCATGCCCAGCTCCATGGCCTTGGCGTAGGTCCAGTCCTTGTCGCCCCACTGGTGGGGCGGGTAGGCCTGCTTGCCCTTGTCGAAGAGGTCGGCGTTATAGGCGATGACGGAGGGATAGACGCCGAAGGGTATGCCGATGATCTTCGAGCCGGACTTGAAGGTGTCGATCGAGCTGCCGTAGAAGTCCTTCAGGTCGAACTTGTCGCGCTTGATATAGGGTCCGATGTCCAACCACTCGTCCTGATAGGTGGCGACGCCCATGACGCCTATGGGCATCACGAGGTCCGGGGCCATGCCGCCGGCCAGCATCGCCGTGAATTTGCTGTCGTGCTCGTCGTATTGCACGTAGACGAACTCGACCTGGATGTCCTTGTGGCTGTCGTTGAATTCCTGGGCCAGCTGGTTCTGGGCCTTCTGTTGCGTATCGTCGGTGCCGGTGCCGAAGCCTACCAGGATTTGCACCTTCACAGGACCGCTGGACGCGGCGCTTTTCCCGCAGGATCCGAGGCCTAGGACCGCCAAGGCCATGGCCAGGACGCAAGCGGTTCGATTCACAGTTGCCTTCATCAATACCCCCTTTATGGTCTATCGCTTGGAACAGCCGCACGAGCGGCGGCAAATGACTTCGCTGGGCAGGACTACGCGGCCTTTCGGCTCCTCGCCTCGGAACAGGGCCAGGAGGGCCCTTGTGGCCGCCCGAGCCACCGCCTCGGTCGGGGCCCTGATTGTGCTCAAGGACGGGTCGACGAGCGTGCAGTACTCTTGGTCGTCGAAGCCGATGAGGCTCACGTCCTCGGGTACGCGGATTCCCCGCTCGCGCATGGCCCTAAGGGCGCCGATGGCCGAGTCGTCGTCGGCGGCGCAGATGGCGTCGAAGGCCAAGCCGGCCTCGAGGGCGGCGCCGACGCTTGCGCATGCTATCTCGGTGTCGAAGCCGCCCTCGAGCATCAGCTCAGGCAGGAGCTCGAGCCCCGCCTCGGCGATCGCCGCCTCGTAGCCCGCCTCGCGCTCGCCTGAGTCCTTTTGGCCGATCTGGCCCCTAAGGAAGGCGATCCTACGCCTGCCATGCGCCTCGATCAGGTGTCGTACGGCCTCGCGCACCGCCTGGGTGTTCTCTACATGGACGCTCGGGAGGGAAGAGCCCGCGGGCGGCTCTTGCTGGATGAATACCATGGGGAAGCCGCTCTGATTCCATCGCTCCGCCCATGCCTCGGGCAGGCCGTCGGCGAAGACGAGGATGCCGTCGGTATTATGCGGTCCTAAAGGCGGGTTTTTGGCGCCCAGGTCCTTCCATGGAGCGGTCGAGACGGTCACGAGGCTGTAACCAGCTTCGCTCGCCTCGGCCTCTATGCCTTTAAAGAGCGGGGTGAAGAAGTCGCCTGCGATATGCTCGAGAAGGAGGCCGATAGTCCAGGTTTTACTGGAGGCGAGGTTGCGGGCGCTGGTATTTGGCACATAGTCGAGCTCGTCCATCGCCGAGCGGATGCGCAGGGCCGAGTCGGCGCCGACATAGCCGTTCTGGTTAAGGAAGCGACTAACCGTGGCTATCGAAACCTTCGCGAGCTTCGCGACGCTTCGTATGGTCACCGAGTCGCTTGCTTCGCTACGGTCCTGCGCCTTTTTATTCATGACACCTTCTTGCTGGATGTTGATGAAAACTCACTGAGCGTTTCCCAACAGTACCTGTTTTGTACTGTAGTGTAACCGGTTACACATGTAACCGGTTACATACAGTACATCTAGATAGTCAGTGTGTCAAACCTTTTTTCCCTGGAACCGTGAGTTTCCATTCGCGCTAATTTGGCTGTGTGGTAGTATCGACCTAAAGGAACTTCATTATGTCATTATTGAGCACTGTACTTATTGTTGAGGACCACCCCATTTTCTTGAAGGGCTTGCATCAATTGCTGGCGGGCGAAGCTGGATTCACGATCGTGGCAGAGGCGGCCAATTGCAATGACGCCTTGGCCGCTCTCGTCGCCAAGAAGCCCTCCCTGGCCATCGTCGACCTTACTCTAGGCGATGAAAGCGGGTTCGACCTCATCAAGGAATTCAAGACTGTCGCGCACGATCTTCATATTCTCGTCCTATCCATGCACGACGAGCGATTCTATGCCGAGCGTTCCCTCGCCGCGGGCGCTCAGGGTTACTGCATGAAGGAAGAAGCGGCCGATCACATTATGGAAGCGCTCCGCACCGTTGCCTCGGGAAAGACCTGGCTCAGCCCCCGTTTCCGCGAGCGGACCGAAGAATACGGTTCGGAGCCTGGCTGGCTAGCCTCGGTGAAGAAGCTCTCGGACCGGGAATTCCAGATTTTTTCCATGATCGGCAAAGGCCTCGGTACGATCGAGATGGCGGCAAAACTCAATTTGAGCGTCAAGACGATCGATACCCATAAGGAAAACATCAAGCTCAAGCTGCACTGCGGGAGCTCTCAGGATCTCCGGCAGTATGCCATCGAGTGGCAGACGAGTCAGGGCCGGTCCTAGTTCGGTCCTATCGGTGGATCAATCGCCCTCGCGCGTCGGCCACGCCGCTTTTCCTGAAGAAGTAGGTGTTGATCACGTCCCGCCACAGCGCTGCGTTCTCCTTCTGCTCCTCGAGCCTTTTTAACACGGCCGAATAGATCTTCCCCTCGATCGAGGCTTCCAAGGCCTTCCATTTTTCCACGAGGGCGGCCGCCCTCGAAGCCCCTTCGAAGTGGCTGTCGTAGATGCTCTGTATGAGGGGCGTCCCCGAGCGGAGCATCCAGCCATAGGGCAGATGATGGAAGAAGAGGATCAATTCCTGGGGACAGAGCGCGGGGTCCTCGAAGAGGGCGGCGAGCTCGGGCCTGTATTGGGCGGCGAAGCCCGTACCCTTGGACCTCGTCCTGTCGACGCCGACACCGTCGCGGTCGGCGAAATGGTAGGTGCCCCAGCGGTCGTATTCGTAGCCGTCGGGGCTGGGACCGTAATGGTGATTCGGATTGACCATCCAGCCGACGCCGAGGGGGGCGGTATAGGACTCATAGGTCTCCCAGGAGCCGAGGAGCATCGAGGCGAGGGCTTCGACGACCTTCGGATCGGGGCCGAAGGTCTGGGCTGCCCACTCCCGCGCTATGTCCCCGGGCTGGAGCTCGGGGTTCCAGGCAAGACGGCCGAAGCCGTACCAGTTGGCTTGGGCGAGGTCGTGCCCGGTCCAGTTGGGGTCGTCGCCCGCGTTGGCCACGGCCGCAATGCCCTGGACCGAGCGCGCGAGATCGCCATCCGGCCCGGTGGCGACGGGGAAGTCGAGGTAGCTTTTCCACTGCTCGGGCAGGAAGCAGAGGTGGCGCTGCTGGCCCGTGTATTCCTGGGTAGCCTGGAGCTCGAGGACCTGGCCGGTCGAGGGCATGGAGCCGAAGAGGGGCGAGACGGGCTCGCGCGGCTGGAAGTCCATCGGACCGTTCTTGATCTGGAGCCTGACGTTGGGGAGGAATCGGCCGTCCAGGCCGTGGAAATGGTCGTAGGCGGCGCGGGCGCGGTCGGTGCTGCGGTCGCGCCAGTCCTGGAGGCAGTTATACACAAAGCAGCGCCAGAAGATCGTGCCGCCGTAGGGCGCCACGGCCTTCGCGAGGAGGTTCGCCCCCTCGGCGTGGTCGCGGCCGTAGGTGAAGGGGCCTGGTCTGTGCTCGGAGTCGGCCTTCACGACGAAGCCGCCGAAATCGGGTATAGCTTCCCATACTATGCGGGCCCGCTCTTCCCACCAGGCGGCTACCCGCGGGTCGAGGGGATCGGCGGTATCGAGCTCGCCGAGGGTTACGGGGGCCGCGAAATTGGCGCTTAGGTAGAGTCGGATGCCGTAGGATCGGAACAGTTCTGCGAGCTTGGCCAGCCGGGGCAGGTAGAGGGGGGTGATGAGCCTGGTCTCGGGATCGCGCACGTTGACGTTGTTGAGGGCGACTGCGTTGATGCCGACTGAGGCCAGGAGCCTGGCGTAGGCCCTGAGTCTTGAGCCCGGCGGGAGCACTCTGCCGTCGCGGAAGAACAGCGATTTCCCGGCATAGCCGCGTTCCACGGAGCCGTCGAGGTTGTCCCAATGGTCGAGCATGCGCAGTCCGAGTCGCGGCGCCTCGGCCAGGTCCAGGCCCTCGGGCTCTCGGCCCTGGGCTATCCATGCGAGGAGACGGAAGCTCCCGTAGAGGAGGCCCAGCTCGTCGGCGGCCTTGAGCCTGATCCCGTCGGGGAAGCATCGCAGCGAGAAGGACTCGGGCGCCCCGCCCGTCAGCTCCAGGCTCAATCCCTTGGAGGCTATGCCGCGCCCGCGCTTGACCTCGACCCCGAGAAGGGAGGGGAGGGCCTCCTTGAGCTCCTGCTCGGCTCGGGCGAGGGGACTGTAGAGCCCGAAGGGAGGCAGGGTGAGCACCTCGAGGCGGTGCGCCCAGGCCTCGCGCAGGGTTCTGTTCGCGATCGGCTTATACGCCAGCCAGGCAGGGGAAAAGTCGTCGTTGCTGTCCATGATCATACCTCGATTGCCGAGTATAGCGGCTTTGCTCTCCGGCCAGGCTCGGGAGAATTCCCGAGGCCTCCGCCGGGCCTAGCGGCGGAGGGGTATCTCCAGCCTGACCGAGGTGCCCTTGCCCGCGGCGCTCTTGATGCTGAACGAGGCCCCGAGCTGCGAGGCCCTATAGGCCATCGAACGCAATCCCAGCCCGCCCTCCGCCGGCCTACCTGCGGCGTCCATGCCCCTGCCGTCGTCGCGCACGTGGAGCTCGCAGGCTCCGGGGCTGAGCCTTATCGCCACGTCGATCCTGGTCGCGCGCGCGTGCTTCGCCGCGTTATGCAGGGCTTCCTGGACTATGCGGTAGACGTTTAGGGAATCCTGGGCATCGAGGGGAGGGTCGAGCGCGGGCAGCTCGCTCGAGTAGGCGCAGGCGCAGCCGTTCTGCGCCGCGACGGACTCGCAGAGACTCCCGAGCACCGCGTCGAGGCCTCGCCTCTCGAGGTCCATCGGGAACGACGCGTGGGCGTATTGGCGGGTGAGGAGGAGCGTCTCGTCGACGAGGCCGCCGATCTCGGCGAAGAGCTCGGCAGAGTCATCGGGCATCTTGCCTCGGTAGCCCTTGATGTACATCCCGATGCCGGCGAGACGCTGGCAGATGTCGTCATGGAGGTCGAGCCCGAAGCGGCGGCGCTCGAATTCGCTGACCTGGAGGACTTCGCCCTCGGTGGCCCTCCTGCGCTCGATCTCCTCGGTGAGGCGCTCGTTGGCCAGGGTAAGGTCGCGGGTCCGAGCCTCGACCATCAGCTCGAGCCGGCGGTTGCGGTCCTCCTGGCTCGCGAAGACTCTCAGGCGTTTCAGCGCGTTCGCCAGGTGAGGCATGGCGCTGGCCAGATGGAGCGGGGCGCCGTCATCGGCCGAGTAGAGGACCACGCCGAGCTGCTCCCGGCCGGACTTCAGGTGCGAGAGGCAGAGGCTCCAGCATCCGTCCGCGGGTGAACGGCCCGGCCGCGAGGAGAAGAACTCCTCGAACCCGAGCTCCAGGCCGCGCTCCGGCAGGCTCGAGCGCAGGCCGGAGCGGCGCTCGTAGACGAGGAGCCCCCCGCTGGGCGCCTCGCCGACTGCCCGCTTCCCGAAGGCCAGCAGGTGGAAGTCGGGCACGCCCAGGTCCGAGAGGAAGTCGTCGAGGAAGGAAAGGAGCTGCCCGAGCTCGGTGACGGAGCTCAGGTCGCGGCCGAAGGCGCCGCTGCGGCGCATCAGGCGCTCGGACTCGAGGGCGCGCAGGCGGGCGAGGCTCAGCCTCTCGGCCAGGGCGATCAGGTCCGCGGGAACGAGGGCCGAGGGGACGGCGGTGGCGAGGGCGCTGCATCCGCAGGACTCGCGTATCACCGGCCAGGACTCGATCGAGCTGAACGAGGGGACCCTCTCCCCGGCGATGATGCCGACCAGGCGGTCCAAGGAGCTCGCGCCCAGCTCCTCGAGGGGCTGGTGGACCGAGGTGAGGGGCGGCAGCTCGAGGGCGGCTTGGGGGATATCGTCGAAGCCCGTGACCGCGCATCCGGTCCAGGCGGGGTCGCCGCGGAGCCTGAGCTCCTTGAGGACGCCCAGGGCCATGTTGTCGTTCGCCGCGACGATGGCGTCGTAGGGCCGATCGGAGAAGTGGCGCCTCATGGTCTCCGCGGCCGTGGCCTCCGAGAATCCGCCGTAGTCCACCTCCCATTCGAGGCCGGGAAGGCTGGGCTCGAAGGCTTTGAGGCTCTGACGGAATACCCGCTCGCGGGTCCTGCTGTCCTTGTGGTGACGCGGCCCGCCCAGGAAGAGGAATCTCCGGTAGCCGTGGTCGAGGACGAGGTGCTCCATGATTCTGGCCATGGAGCGGCGGTTCTTGATCTCGAGCGAGGTCATGCCCGGGACGCGCAGGCCCACCGACACGCATGGCAGGGGAGGCAGCATGGCGCCGAGCCCGCTGACCGCCATGACGTCGCTATTGTCGATGATCACCGGGCTGAGGACGAGGATGCCGTCGAATCGGACTGGCCCCGCCAGGGCGAAGGGTCGTTCCCCGCCCTCGCCGCGGTCGCGCACCGTCTCGCCCTGTACGCAAAGGAGGTCGACGCCGCGTTCCCTCGCCCGGTCCCTGATGCCGCGGAAGACCGTGATCTGGAATTCCTCGTCCAAGTTGCGCAAGAATAGCCCGACGCGCACGATCCCCTCCGCAGCCTCCCGGGGAAATTCCCTATACGAGGTCCAAGGAGACGAGTATACCATGGCGCCCGGGGTGCTACGATCATGATAGACAACTTGCCTGCCTTCTCCAAGCCTTGGAGCCGCTGCGTCGGCAGCGAGCGCCTCTCCACCATGCTCAGGAAGGAATACTGGGATCGCTTCCGCGAGGTCCAGGCCGTCATGGGTTTCGAGTACATCCGCTGCCACGGCCTGCTCTGCGACGAGCTCGGCCTATTCCGCGTCGACGAATGGGGCGGGGAGAAGAAAGTCTTCTATAACCATACCTATATCGACCAGATCCTCGACGCCCTCCTCGAGGAGGGCGTCCGGCCCTTCGTGGAACTGGGCTTCATGCCCGGCGCCATGGCCTCCGGGGACCAGACCGTATTCTGGTGGAAGGGCAACGTCACTCCCCCCGCGGACTGGGATCTCTGGTCCGGCCTGGTCCGCGAGCTCGTCTCCCACTGGATCGCGCGCTACGGGGCGGAGGAGGTCAGGCGTTGGCCGATCGAGGTCTGGAACGAGCCCAACCTGGAGCAGTTCTGGCAGGGCGCGAGCATGGAAAACTACTTCCGCCTCTACGAGTGCAGCGTCAGGGCCGTCAAGGCGGTGGATCCCGCCATCAGGGTCGGCGGGCCCGCCATCTGCGGCGGCTCGGACCATTGGATCGACGCTTTCCTCGCCTATGTCCGCGAGAAGGACTTGCCCCTCGACTTCTTCTCCCGCCACCTCTACGCCGGGGAAACGCCTTCGTTGCGCAGCCCCGAGTTCTTCTACCAGGGACTCTCCGACCCCGCCCGGCCCATGGAGGAGCTACGCTCCGTCCGCGCGCGAATCGACAAAGCCGGCTTCCCCGGCCTCGAGATCCACATCACCGAGTTCAATACCTCCTATCATCCCCGCTGCCCCATCCACGACACGCCGCTCAACGCGGCCTACCTCGCCCGACTCCTCTCCGAGGCCGGAGAGCTCGTGCGATCCCTCTCGTACTGGACCTTCTGCGACCTCTTCGAGGAGTGCGACGTCCCCCGATCCCTCTTCCACGGGGGCTTCGGCCTGCTGGCCCGCTACGGCATACCAAAGCCCACCTTCTACCTCTTCGCCTTCTTCCAGCGCCTGGGCGACCGCGTCCTCTACCGGGACGGTTCCTGCCTAGCCACGCTGCGGGGAGACGGCTCCATCGCCGTCGCCGCCTGGAACCCGGTCATGGAAGCGGGCGCGGCTCCCTCGAGGCGCATCGCCCTCGAACTGCCCTGGCGCGAGGCCGGCGGCGGCGCCGATCCCCGTCCCGCCCTCGTCCGCCGCAGCCGCGTTCACGAGGGCGCGGGCAACCCCTGGGGGCTCTGGGCCGCCATGGGCAGGCCGCGCTATCCCGATAGCGCCACCGTGGACTTCCTCAAGGAAGCCGCTCACCCCGCCCTGGAAGCGGCCGTCCTCCAGCCCGAGGGCGGGCTCGTCAAGCCGAGCTTCAGCCTCGAGCGCAACGAAATAACCCTCCTCGAGATCGGTCCCTTCGCGGACGAGAGCCCAAGCTACCTCGGGCTCGACGATTCCCTGATAGACGGCTATCCCAAGGAGCCCGCCCGCCGAGCCGGGCTCTCATGAGCGGCGTTTAAATTACGCTAGGCCTTCGGCTAACGCTACGCTAGGCCTTCGGCTAACGAACCATGGCGATGCTCCTTTTTTTGGCCTCCCCGGAGCGGTATTATATAATAAAGGGTAATTATGAAAAAATTCTGCCGTGGCGCGGCGATAGGCGCCTTGATCCTCCTTTTTTCGGCCTCCGCCTTTGGCCAGGATGCGGGTGAGGCGAACGAGGAGCCGGACTTACTCGAATTTTCGAAATCTGGCTCTTTGCAGGAAATCCGGGACGCTCTGGGGCAAGGCGCGGACGCCAACCTGTGCGACGTCTCGGGCGAAACTCCGCTCATGTACGCCGCGGAGTACGACCGGCCGCCCGATGTGCTCGCGGAGCTCCTGCGCGGCGGGGCCAACGTGAACGCGAGGAATTCCGCCGGCATGACGCCCTTGATGTATGCCGCGGCCTACGGGACCAGGCTGGAGCTGATCTCGCTCCTCCTGTCGGCCGGGGCCGATCCCTACGCGCGGGACGAGACCTTCACGACCCCGCTGATGTTCGCGATCGAGAACGATCGGAGCCCCGAGATCGTCGCGATGCTCCGCAAGGCGACGAGCGACACGAAGACCAGGCATTGAGGGCGGCCTGCTCCCTCCCGACTTAATCCTCGAACAATCCCACCGGCGCGAATTTCTCCACGTCCACGAGGCCCTTGTCCGTGATCTTGAGCTTGGGGATCACGGGCAGGGCCATGAAGGAGAGGGTCATCAGCGGCGTGCGGTTGGAGAGCCCTTCCTTCGCGAAGAGCTCCTCGAAGGCGCGGAGGCGCTCGACGACGAAGCCTGCGGAGGCGTCGCTCATCAGGCCGGCGACGGGGAGGGGCAGGTCGAGGAGGACTTCGTCCCCGACGGCGAAGACCATGCCGCCCTTCATCTTGTTGAGGTGGCGGGCGGCCTTGAAGATGGAGCGGTCGTCGACTCCCGCGATGATCATGTTATGGGAGTCGTGCGACACGGTGAGGCCGATGGCGCCGCGCCCGAGGCCGAGTCCGGAGATGAAGCCCTTGCCGATGTTGCCCGAGCCGGTATGGCGCTCGATCACGAAGATCTTGAGGATGTCGCGCGCGACGTCGGCGACGCAGAGGCCGGCCTCGACCTTGGGCTCCTCGATGCGCTGCCCCGTGATGATAGAGTCCCGCCGCGCCTCGATGACGCGGATGCGCTTGCCGCAGGCGGGGATGGCGAAGTCCTCCGCGGTGAGCCACTTGATGTTGACGGAGTCGCGGGCCGGCGGCATCGATCCCTTGGGCTCGACGAGGAGGCGGCCGTCCTCGGCTATAAGCTCGCCGTCCTTGAAGACCATGCGGGCGCGGAAGTCCTCGAGTGAGTCGAAGGCGACGAGGTCGGCGCGATAGCCGGGCGCGATCGCGCCGTAGCCGCGGAGGCCGAACCAGTTGGCCGGGTTGAGGCAGGCGATGCGGAAGGCGTCGATGGGATCGACGCCGCCCGCGAGGAGGAGGCGGAGGGCATGGTCCATGTGCCCCTCGTCTACGAGGTCGTTGGGATGGCGGTCGTCGGAGCAGATGAGGAAGCGCGAGGCGTTGCCCTTCCTGATCGCGGGGATGAGCTTGGCGAGGTCGCGGGCGGTCGAGCCCTCGCGGAGCATGACGTACATGCCCTTGGACAGCTTCTCGAGGGCTTCCTCGGGCGTCGTGCACTCGTGGTCGGAGCCGATGCCCGCGGCGATGTAGGCCGAGAGCTGCCCGCCCGCGAGCCCCGGGGCGTGGCCGTCGACGGGCTTCGAGAGGTCGCGGAAGAGGGCTATCTTGTCGAGGAGCTTCTGGTCCTTGTAGAGGACGCCGGGGTAGTTCATCACCTCGCCGAGGCCGAGGACGCGGGCCTCGCGGAGGAAGGGGTGCATGTCCGAGGCGTAGAGGGCGGCGCCGGCCGTGTCGAAGTCGGTGGCGGGCACGCAGGAGGGGACCATGAGGTACACGTCGATGGGCAGGCCCTCGCTGGAGGCGAGCATGTAGCGCATGCCGTCGTAGCCGAGGACGTTGGCGATCTCGTGGGGATCGGCCACGATGGCCGTGGTGCCGCGGGGCGCGACGATGCGCGCGTACTCCGGCGGCGTGAGCATAGAGGACTCGATGTGGACGTGGGAGTCGACGAGGCCGGGAGACAGGTACATGCCCTTGAGGTCGATGACCCTCTCGGCGCGCAGGCCGTCGTCTATGCCGGCGATGGCCCCCTTGCGGATCGAGACGGTCGCCCCCTTGCGTATCTCCCCGGAGAAGAGGTCCACGAGGGAGCAGTTCGCCAGGTTGAGGTCGCAGGGGACTGCGCCCCTGCCCGCGTCTATGAGATCCTTGCTGATGGTCATATGCCCCGCCTTTCCCCTCGGATTCTAGTCCGAAGGGCCCCGGCGGCGCAATGAACTATTTCTTGGGCTTCGAGACGGAGGACTTGGAGACGTAGGCCTGCTCGCAGCCGGGCAGCTCCTTGAGCCTTCCCAGCCAGCCCTCGGCCTCGGCCTTGCCGCCATAGGGGCCGACGCGGACGCGGTAGAAGTTCTTGCCCGAGATATCCTGCACGGTGATGAGGGCGGCTATGCCCTTCTCGGCGAGGGACTGCTTGAGCTCGTCGGCGCGTCCACGGCTCTGGAAGGCGCCCGCCTGGATCCAGAATTCCTCGACCTTCGCCGCCGCGGCCTTCGTCGAGCTCGGCTTGGCTGCCGTCTTGGCGGGCTTGGCCGCCTGGGGCTTCGCCACGGCCTTAGCCGTGGCCGCGGGTTTCGCGGTAGATGCCGCCGGGGCGGCCGTCGGCGCGGCGGCGGCGGACTCGTCGGCCGCGCCCGCCGTAGCCTCGGCCTGAGCCGCGGCCGATGGCGCCGCGGAGCTCGCGGGGGCGGAGAGCGACTTCGCCTGGGCGTCGGGGCTCGCGCTCGGATTGTCGCCGTAGACGATGATCATGTTCCCGTCCTTCGCGCGCGGCTGCTCGATCGAGGGCGCGGGCGGGGGCGAGGACAGGAAGTCCTGGGGGTCCTGAGCCTTGGGCGGCGCGCTGTTGCCGATCGTGGCGGGAGCGCCGGACGATCCCTTCTTGGGCGATAGGAGGATGAACCCCGCCGCGAGCACTATCAGTACGAATACGCAGGCGGAGATGGATATCCAAAGGAGCTTCTTGCGTTCCGCGGGCATTGCGTTCCCTCCACATAACCCTATCGGCATCGCCAAGGCCCCGGTCAAGGTCAATATTCGCGGCCCGATGCCGATAGTCATCATAGATGGCAGCAGGAAAAGCGCCGCCTCGCGCGGCGATTCTAGCCCTCATCATCGCGGCGGCGCCCCCAATTGCCGCCGCAGCGCCATCGGCTATCGCGGCGGCGGGCCCGGCTTCCGGCTTCCTCCCGGCTCCGCGGCGCCTCGAGATCCTCCAGCCCTGGGAGAAGCGGGCCGGGGCGAAGCCTCCCGAGCTCGTCGCCGGCATCTACGAACTCGATTACGAGCGCCGCTCCTTCGCCGAGGGCTTGGCCATCACGATAGACGACGCCGGCCCCAATAAGTACCTGGCCAAGACCCTCGACATACTCAGGAAGCGCGGCGTGAAGGCCGTCTTCTTCATCATCGGAAGCAACTTCCTGGGCAAGGACGGCCGACCCATGCCGCGGGCCAAGGAGCTCCTGGACCGGATCGTGGACGAGGGACACGAGATCGGCAGCCATAGCTTCTGGCATAGGCGCCTCGACGAGAAGCCCTATCGCGACGACGCGGCGGCGCTCAAGGCCGAGCTCGACCGCAACGAGGCCGCCGTCGACCGGGTCCTCGGCTACCATTATCCGATGATCTACTTCCGCCCGCCCAACGGCGCCCATAGCACGCCGGGATACGAGCTCGACAGGATGCTCCGCGAGAGGGGACAGTATTTGACGAATTGGACCATCACCTCCTTCGACTGGTGCATGCGGCTCAAGGCGGGCGATCCCGACCGCCTTGAGCCCGAGGCTGTCCTGGCCCGCACGGTCAAGCAGGCCCGCGAGGAGTCGGGCGGCGTCGTGCTCCTCCATTGCTTCCCGAGCACGGTCGCGATACTCGACTCCATCCTCGAGAAGCTGGCCGCGGCCCGCGGGGAGGGGGGAGCCCTTTCCTTCACGACCCTGGGCGAGCTGTTGCGCCGGAAGTACGCCTCCCTCAAGGCAGGAGACTAGGGCGGCCCCGAGGGACTATACTTGTCCCATCTCTCGCGATTCCAGGAGCCAGACATGCCCGAACCCAAGAAGACAGATCCCAAAGCGCCAAAATTCCTCGAGCTCACGATAACCGACCCCGACGGGAAGGTCTGGGGCAAGGTCATCGCCCAGGACAAGCAATTCGCCTCCGGTTCCGTGGGCTTCTACTGCAACGGGAAGATCGAGAACCCCGAGAGCCACGAGCGCTACCAGGCGGGGCTCAACATCACCCTGATCGGGAGCAAGCCCGGCAAGGACTGAAGCCGAGGACGGCGTGGGCAAGCCACGCAGGGCGAACGATGACATAGGTGCCGCCTCGGGCGGGCTCGCCGTCGAGACCCTCGCGGGCTCCCTGCCTGCCCTTGGCGCGCCTCAAGGTCATGGAGCTCGTGCTCCTCCTCGCCAAGGGCGAAGCCGGCGACCCGCCCGCAGGGGCCCCGGCGGCCGAGGCGGCGGCGCCGCGATTCCGCGCCGAGGAGCTCATGCGTTACATGGACTAGCGCTGCGCCGACCAGCTTAGCCTTCCCGGGCTAGCGTCGAAGTTCGGCCTCAACCCATCCTACCTGTCGCGGGCCTTCGGCAAGGAGACGGGCTCCTCAATCGTCGAGTACGTCAACAAGGTCCGCATCGAGAGGAGCTGCATCCTCCTCAAGCGCACGGATGCGTGCATCCTCGACATAGCCCTCGCGGTGGGCTACAACAGCCTCTCGCACTTCAACCAGCGCTTCCACGCTCGGCTCGGCACGAGCCCCAGCGAGCCCCGCCGCCGGAGCCGCGCGTAAAAAATCGCAAGTCCCATCCTCGGGAAAGCGCTGGATCGCCTGACCGGGCCGCGCCATAGTGCGATGGCAGAGGAGGATCTATGGGCGATCTCAGGCGTTTCCTGGACGAGTCCCCCATCGCGGCGAAGGTGGCCTTACCCTCCGCTGGGCGGCGAGTGCTGCGACTTGGAGGTCAGAGGCCAGTGCATAGCCAAGGGCGAGGTGGTCGTTATCGACGAAAATTTCGAGATTCGCGTCACCGAGGTCCTGAGGAAAGAGGGCTGAACGCCATGGCCGAGATCCTCTCCCAGGGCGAGATCGAGGGCCTGCTCACCGCGATCGGAGCGAGGAACGCCGCGCCGGCCTCCGCCTCCGATCCGCGCAAGATCAAGATCTACGACTTCAAGCGGCCCGACAATTTCTCGAAGGACCAGATCCGCACCGTGGCGATCATGCACGAGACCTTCGCGAGGCTTTCGACGACTACCCTGTCCTCAAGCCTGCGCTGCCTCGCGCGAGTCCACGTCGCCTCGGTCGATCCGCTCACCTACGAGGAATTCGTGCGCTCCGTCCCCGGCCCGACCACCCTCGCTATCGTCAACATGGAGCCCTTGAACGGCCAGGTTGTGCTCGAGATCGATCCCGCGATCGCCTTCGCGATGGTCGAGCGCCTCTTCGGCGGTCGCGCCGATTGCGCCGGCTGTCCCTTCCCGATCAGCCGCGAGCTCACGGAGATCGAGTCCGCGGTCGTCGACGGCGTCGTCGCGAGGCTCCTCGCGCGGATCGAGGCCAATCCGCAGTTCGCTCAGGTGGTGCCTCCTCTACCCGACCATCGAGCCGATCATCCCCAAGCTCTCCGCCCAATACTGGTACTCGTCGATCAAGAGCCATTCGGGCGAGAATCTAAAGGCGATGTTCGGCCATATCGAGGGCCTCGAGGTCCCGGTGGAGATCGTCGCGGAGGGGCAGAGGCTCAGCCTCCGCGAGCTCGGCGCCTTGAGGAAGGGCAGCCTCGTGCGCGTCCCGGGGATCGAGAGGGGCGAAGCCAGCTTCCGCATGGGCGGGCGGTCCCTGTTCCGCATGAAGGCCCGCGCGCGAGGGCTCGGCAAGGCGCGCGTCCTCGAGATCGTCGACAAGCCCCGCGACGAGGAGCTTTCGCCCAACGCGCCCGTCGCCCTGAGGGTCGAGGCCTCGGGGACGGAAGTGGCCCTGCGGAGCGTCCTCGGTGATTTCCAAGCCGGGCTCGTATCTAGCCTGACGGCCATATCCAAGGGCATCGCCGCGCTGCTCGAGAAGCAGAACGAGATGACGGACCAGCTCGCCTTCGCCCCCCCGGACCAAGGCGAGGGGCCCGAGCCGGCGGCGATGCGGGGTCTCGTAAGGCCCTTCGATTTCGTCTCGCGTGCCGATCCAGCCCACGTCCTGAACCTGATCGCCCGGGAGCATCCCCAGACGATCGCCCTCGTCCTGTCCTACCTCGAGGCCCAGCACGCCTCGGTAATCCTCGGGAGCCTGCCCCCAGAGATCCAGGGCGACGTGGCCCGGAGGATCGCCGTGATGGGCCCGACGAGACCGGAGGTGGTTCGCGAGGCCGAGCGCGTCATCGAGAGGAAGCTCTCCTCGATGTCCTCCGACGACTACCTCGTGGCCGGCGGCGTCGACGACCTCGCGCAGATACTGAACCTGTCGAACCGGAGCACCGAACGGCACGTTATCGAGACCCTGCAGGAGTCGGACTTCGAGCTGTCCGAGGAGATCAAGAAAAGGATGTTCGTCTTCGAGGACATCGTCCTCCTCGATCGGGCAGCCGTGGCCAAGGTCGTGAAGAGGAGCTCTTCCTGAGGGCGATGAAGGCCGTGGCCGACAAGGTCAAGGACCTCATCTGGGCCTGCCTTCCCAAGGAGGAAGCGGAGCGGATGAAGAAGCGCCTGGCCGAGATGGGCAAGCTTCGCCTGAGCGAAGTCGCCCGCGGCTCTTAGTCCTTC
>DBTW01000025.1:22415-26712 GCA_002307245.1 Spirochaetaceae bacterium UBA1306
CGAAGGGCGTCCCCAAGGCCGCGGGCGGCTTAACGTTCATCGCCCTTAGGAGTTTCGCCATGCTGCGCCGGGGCCGCTCGGGCAGCCGTGCGAGGAAGGCTTCCACCCATTCGGCGTTGCCCATGTTCACGAAGAGAAGCGTGAGGATCATCAAGGGGAAGGGCGCCACCTGCAGGACCTGCGACGGAACGCCGGGCAAGGCCGACTGCAGCACGATGCCAAGCCATTGAAGGAGGGCGAAGAAGTAGGCGCCGAGGGCGACCTTGATCGGGCTCCAGCCGCCGAAGATCGTGATCGCGAGGGCGATCCAGCCTATGCCGTCGAGCCCCGTGATCGTGCCCTTCCAGCCGGCTTTGATGGAGAGCGAGTACATCGGCCCGGCGAGTCCGGCCAGCGCGCCGCCGGCAATCGTGTATAGGTAGCGCAGGCGGGCCACGTTCGCTCCTCGGGCGTAGGCGGCGGCGGGCCGCTCGCCGATGCCCCTGAGCACGAGGCCGGGCCGGGTCTTGTTCACGTAGAGCCAGGCGAGGACGATCAGGGCGAAGCTCGCGTAGGTCATGAGGTCCTGCTTGAAGAGGAGCGGCCCCAGGACCGGTATGTCACGCAGGAGCGGTATGGTCGCCTGTCCCAGCCTGGGGCCCGGCAGGCCCATGATGGGATTGCCGAGGAAGTAGGAGAGGTCGCGGCAGAGGAGGGCGAGCACGAAGCCCACGGCCACCTGCGATTGCTTGAGCGTGATGCTCGCGAAGGCCACGATCGCGGACACGAGGGCGCCTATCGCCGCCCCGGCCGCGAAGCCGAGGACGAGGCTGCCCGTGGCCAGGGAGGCGGCGAAGCCGCCCATCGCGGCGAGGAGTATCAGGCCGTTCATCGAGAGGTTGGTGACGCCTGCCCGCTCGGTGATCGCCTCGCCGATCGACGCGAAGACCACGGGACCGGCCGAGGAGAGGACCCCGGCCAGGCCGATGATGAGGATCTCGCCCGTCATGGCCTGGCCTTGCCTTTCGCCGAGAGGCGCTTGCGCAGGCCGTCGCCCAGCAGCACGAAGAGGACGAGCGTGCCTTGGAGAACTCCCGCCAGCGACGAATCGAGCTTGTGCACGATCGGTAGCTGTATGGACCCCACGTTGAGGGCGGCGAAGAAGAGGGCCACCGGCGCCGCGAGGGCCGCACTGTAGTTGACGAGCATGCCCACCATGAGGCCGAGGAAGCCATAGCCCGAGGAGATCGAGGGTATGAGCCTGTGGTACACGGCCGTGACCTGCACGGCCCCCGCGAGGCCGGCGAAGACGCCGCAGATCGCGAAGGAGGCCATCATGTACTGCCAGGTAGGTATTCCCAGGAGATAGGCGGCCTTGGGGTTCTTGCCTACGGCCTTGAGCTTCAGGCCGAAGTAGGTGCCCTGGACGAGGACGAAGACGATCGCTATGCCCGCGATCGCTATCCCCACGGCCGCTGGCGCGAGGCGCGACTGCTCATTGATCGTGGGGAGCCAGAGGCTCTTGTCGAAGGGCACGGTGCCCGACATGGATGCGACGCCGGGCCGCTTCCAGGGCCCGAAAATGAGCCAGATGTTGAGGGCCGTGGCCACGTAGTTGAGGCCGAGGCCCCCGAAGATCTCGTTGACCCCACCGAAGGTCTTGAGGGCGCCGACGAGCATCGCCCAGACCGCGCCGCCGGCCATGCCGGCGACGAAGGCGATCGCGATGACCAGGCCCGGGTCGAGCGCGGAGCCTTGGAAGGAGCGCAGGGCCCAGGTGGCGAAGATCGCGCCCAGGGTGACCTGGCCCTCGATGCCGATGTTCCACAGCCCGACGGTGAAGGTGACGAGGACACCCGAGGTGACGAGGAGCAGGGGCACCCAGGCGACGACGACGTCGGAGGCGACGCCCCAGCCGCCGAAGGCGCCCGACAGGATGCTGCGGTAGGCGGCGAATGGCGAAGCCCCGGTCGCGAGGAGGACGAGGGTCGTGATGCCCAGGGCGAGGGCGACCGCCCCGGCCTGGAATAGCGGCTTGGTTAGCCTGGTCTCATGCATGCGTGGCTCCCTGCGTCGAGGGGGCGGGAGCTCGCGCGCTCTCTCGATCGAAGGCTTCCCAGCCCTTGCCGCCGATGAGGCCGCCCAGCTCCGAGGCCGAGAGCCCCTCCGCGTCGATGGGCGGCGATACGCGGCCGGCGAAGAAGACGAGCACGCGGTCGGAGTATTGCAGGATCTCGTCAAGGTCGGACGATATGAACACGATGGCCGCGCCCCTCGAGCAGCGCTCCTTGAGCTTGGCCCAGATGTAGGCCGTGGACTCGATGTCGAGGCCCCTCGTGGGGTGCTCGACCAGGATGAGCGAGAGCTCCTCCCTGAGGAGGGCGAGCAGGGCCCGCTGCTGGTTTCCGCCCGAGAGCGACTCGACGGGGCTGTCGGGCCTGCCCTTGATGTTGTAGGCCGCGATGCGCGACGTGGCCCGCTCCTCGGCGGCGCCCCTGGCTATGAAGACGCCGTGCGCGGTCCCCGAGCCTCGCGAGCCCTCGGAAAGGATGAAGTGCTCCGCGAGCGAGAGCCCGGGCACGAGGCCTTCCTCGAGGCGGGCGGCGGGGAGGTAGGCGACGCCCCTCCGCTTGAAGTCGTGATGCGAGGACTTGGTCATGTCGCGCTCGTCGAGGCAGACCTTCCCAGAGACGGCCCGTTCGAGGCCGGCGCAGGAGGAGAGGAAGAGGGCCTGGCCCGATCCCTCCATGCCCGCGAGGCCGACGGTCTCGCCCGCGCAGACCGAAAGCTCCAGGTCCTTGATCTGGAGCCTGATGCTGTCGAGGCAGAGGTTCCTCGCGGAGAGCACGGGCCGCCCGGGCTCGGCGCACCGGCGCGACACCTGGGGCACTTCCTTCCCGAACATGAGCTCGACGAGGCGCCTGGCGTCGAAGGGCGGCTCGGATCGGCCGACGAGCTCGCCTTGCCTGAGTACCACCGCGGCGTCGCAGAGGGCCTCGACGTCTTCGAGCTTGTGGGACACGAAGAGGACGGTCATGCCCTCCGAGGCGAGGCGCCGGATCGTCGCGAAGAGCTTCTCCTTCTGCGGGAGGCTGATGCCCGTGGTCGGCTCGTCGAGTATGAGCACCTTGGCCTGCATCCAGAGGAGCCTGAGTATCTCGAGCTGTTGGCGCTCGCCCACGGTCAGGGCGTCGACGTACGAGTCGGGGTCAAGGTCGAAGCCGAAGCGCTCCGCCAGCTCGCGCATCGCCCTCGCGGCGCCGCGCCGATCGGGCCTCAATGGGCCTGAGCTCCCGAGGAGGAGGTCGTCGACGAGTCTCAGGGGGGGGAAGTCGAGGGGATCCTGGTGGAGCATTCCTATGCCGAGGCGGATCGCGTCGGCGGGCGACCGGATCGAGGCTAGCGCGCCGTCCAGGAGGATGCTGCCGGAGTCGGGCGGCTGGAAGCCCGAGATGATCTTCATGAGGGTGCTCTTGCCAGCGCCATTCTCGCCGAGGACGCCGAGGACGGAGGCCTCGGCGACTTCGAGGGAGATCCCGGCGTTGGCGTGGACCGGCCCGAAGCTCTTATGAATGTCGCGTAGCTCTATCCGCATGGATTTCTCCGCAGGCTGCCGGACGAAAGACGGACACGGAGACCACGGAGGTATCGGAGATCACGGAGAAGAAATAGAAAGCCGAGAAGAATCTGTGAAGCCCGTTCGGCCCCCTGTCTTCCTCCCCTTCCTTCTCTTCCCTCCGTGGCCTCCTCTCTCTCCGCTATCTCCGTGTCCGCTTTTCGTCAGAGGTCCCTTACTTCGCGACGCTCTGGCCGGTCATGCCCTGGAGGAGCTGGGGCAGGTACCAGATCTGCTGATCGGTGGCCGCGGCGCCCTTCTTGAGGTACTCGCTGCCGTCCTGGAGGCTCAAGGGGCCGGACCAGAGGTTCTTGCCCTTGGCGAGCTCGGCGATGAACTTGTCGACGGCGGCCGAGGTGTCCTTGGAGAGCGTGCCCTTGTTGAAGCCGACGGCGCCGGTGTCGGGGTTGTTGATGTTCTTCCAGTCGGGTGCGTTCCACTCGAAGTGGGACTTCCAGCTGCCCTTGATGGCCGTGTTGATGTTGATCACGTAGGCGGGGCCCCAATTGAAGTAGGGGACGCCGAGGGAGACGGCCTTGCCCTCGTCGAGGGCCTTGGCGTAGTCGTAGGGGATGGCCCAGACCGTCTTGCCCTTGGCCTGGTACTTGGTGGCCTCGGTGACTGCCTCGGTGGTGTCGATGCCGGAGATCACTACGTCGTAGCCAGAGTTGAAGAAATCGTCGGCGACCTGGGTGGGATCGG
>DBTW01000025.1:26974-39829 GCA_002307245.1 Spirochaetaceae bacterium UBA1306
GACCTGGGTGGGATCGGAGGTGAAGCCGGGGATGTTGAACCAGAAGCCGATCCAGGTGACCTTGAAGTCGAGCTTGGCGGGATCCTTCTTGAGGTAGTTGACCCAGGCGTACTTGGCGCCGAGGTAGGCGGAAGAGGCGAGGCGGCGGGTCTCGTCGTTGATGAGGGGGCCGAGGAAGCCGATCTTGCCGGTCTGGGTGGTCATCGCGGCGGCGACGCCGGCGACCATCTTCATGTACTCCATCTTGCCCATGATGTTGATCATGTTGGGCTGGTCTTTGTAGTTCTTGCCTTCCTTCCAGACGGCGTCGCCGGAGGACATGATGACGAAGATGTCCTTGTGGGCCTGGGCGAACTTATTGGCCTCGTCGGCGAAGTCGTCGGAGCTGAAGATCACGAGCTTGGCGCCCTGGGCTACCAGGCTTTCGGCGAGCTGGGATACGGTGGTGCCGGGACGGTCGGAGGAGTTGGCCTTATCGATGTAGACGAGCTTGGTGCCGGGGATCTTGGCGAGGACGTACTGCATGCCGTCGTAGTGAGCCTGGCTCCAGCCATGGTCGTTGTAGGGGCCGACCATCACGAGGCCGACGGTAAGATTGGGGCCGGTGGCGGGGGGGGCGCTCTGGGCGAACGCCGACATCCCGACAACCGCGATCAACAATGCGAACGCGAGCTTCAAACCTTTCTTCATAGTCCCTTCCTCCTTAAAATCGAGACCGCCGCGACTCCGGGGGGAGCGATCGCGGGTGCGGGCAAGCGCGAACCTTCCCTCCCGGTGCATCCGGGTTCTGGACCGGATAAATATACATTCGCCCACCGGAGCGCCACAAGGAGTCCCGGAGCGGGGCTGGACGGATTTTCCTACATCCGCGTAGATGCGAATGGAGGGGCTTCCTCTCCGCGCCGGTCCGCGCCGCCCTAGGGACCTATGGCTCGGCGCGCTTCGGGGACGCCTTGCGGGCCTTCTCCAGGCTTCGCTCCCGCGCTTGCGCAAGCGAGCGCGCAAGCGAGCGCGCAAGCGCGGCACGGCCGCGACAGTTGCACAGCGGGATAATCGGCCGTCCCGAAGCGCGGGCGGCGGCATGGAGGGCCGCGCGGAAGCCCTTCTGCCGCGTTATGCGACGCCATGCCGCCCGCAAACCCGCGCCGTCGCGCCTCGCGCCCCGTACCAAGCGGAGGGGGAGGGGGGCCTGCAGCTCGATGATGGCATCGCAGGAGCCCACGCGGTCCGTCCGGTGCAGGAGGGCGGCGTTGATGCAGACCCGGCTCTCTCGCCCGGCTGCCCGCGCGGCCGCCTCGGCGTCCGCGATCCGTTCCTCGAGCAGGCGCCTCGCCACGGGATGCACGATGGCCTCCTGGTCGGCGAGGGCCGCGGGGTCGGAGAACACGATGGCGGCCAAGGCCCGCCGGTCCAGGCCGCCGTCGGCGCCCACGGCGCTGGGGCCGAAACGGGCCAGGATCGCCTCCTTCGAGAGCTCCATCGCCTCATGGCCGAGCTTGTCCACGTCGATGCAGGACCAGCCCCAGCCCTCGAGGAGTTCGGCTGCCGAGTTCTTCCCGGCGCAGTAGCCTCCGGTCAATCCGAGGATCAATGCATGTCCCCCCAGCGCTTGCCCGTCTCGACGCTCGCGCGCAGGGGCAGGGAGAGCTCGATGGCCTTTTCCATCTCGCGCTTCATGAGCTCGGCGACGGCCTTGGCCTCCCTCTCCGGGGCCTCGGCGATGAGCTCGTCGTGGACCTGCAGGAGGAGCCGGGCCGCGGGCCGTTCCGCCTCGAGGGCCGACGAGACGCGGAGCATGGCCAGCTTCACGATGTCGGCCGCCGAGCCCTGTATGGGCGTGTTGACCGCTACCCGCTCGGCCGCCTGCTTCTCGGTCTTGTTGCGGGAGTTGATGGCCGCGATGGGCCTCTTCCGGCCGAGGATCGTGGTCGAGTAGCCCCGCTCCTCGGCCTCGCGCACGGCCTTGTCGATGAAGTCGCGGACGCCCGAGTAGGTCGTGAAGTAGGCGTCGATGAACTTCTGCGCCTCGCCGCGCGGGATGCCCAGCTCGTTGGAGAGGCGGAAGGCCGACATGCCGTAGATGACGCCGAAGTTGATGGTCTTCGCGATGCGGCGCTTGTCGCTCGTCACCTCGCTCTCGCCCATGCCGAAAAGGAGGCTCGCCGTGCGCCTATGCACGTCCACGCCCTCGCGGAAGGCCTTGAGGAGGCCGGGGTCCTGAGAGAGGTGGGCCAGGACCACGAGCTCGATCTGGGCGTAGTCCGCCGAGACGAGGAGCCGGCCCGGGCCGGCCTGGAAGGCCATGCGTATGCGCCGCCCCTCCTCGTCGCGGACGGGTATGTTCTGGAGGTTGGGGTCGCGGCTCGAGAGCCGGCCCGTGGCAGCCCCCGTCTGCATATAGTGCGTATGGACCCGGCCCGTCTTGCCGAAGAGCTCGGGCCCGCTTCCCGAGGCGGCCGCGGCGGCGTCGGCCTCGGCGAGGGCCGCGAGGGAGTCGACGTAGGTGCTCTTGAGCTTGGCGAGGCTGCGGTGCCTCAAGATCTTCTGCGGCACCACGTCGAGGGCCGCGAGCTCCTCGAGCACGGAGCTGTCCGTCGAGTAGCCCGTCTTGGTCTTCTTGCCGGGCTGGAGTTTGCGCTCGACGAAGAGGACCTCCTGTAGCTGCTTCGGCGACGCGATGTTGAACTCGTGGCCCACGTCCTTCCAGATCTGCCGCTGGATCGAGTCCAGCTCCTTCTCGAGCTCGACCCCGTAGGCGCGCAGCTCGCCCGAGTCGACGAGGATGCCCTCGGCCTCCATGCGCCCGAGAATGGGCAGGGTGGGCATCTCGAGCTCGCGATAAAGGCCGGCGAGGCCCGCCGCCTCCAGCTCGCCCTCCATGAGGAGGTGCAGGCGCAGGGTGAAGTCGGCGTCCTCGGCCGCGTAGGCCGTGGCCAGGCGGGATGGCACCATCGCGAAGCTCGCGCCCTTGGGCACGACCTCGTCGTAGGCGATGCCGGCCGTGCCGAGGCGGCGCTCGCTCAAGGCGCCCAGCGCGAGGGAGGGGGCTTCGGCGTCGAGGAGCCAGGCGGCTATCATCGTGTCGCGCAGGGCGCAGTTCATGGGGGCGCCGAAGCGCCGCATAACGTGCCAGTCGTACTTGACGTTGTGGCCGACGAGGATGGTCCCGGGGGCGAAGAGCCTGCTGAGCTGCCTCCTCGCCGCCTCCTCGGAGACCTGCGCGTCGTCGGGGCCCGCGTCGGCCGCGGCGACGTGGCGGATGGGGACGTAGCAGGCGCGCCGGGGCTCGCAAGACAGCGAGAAGCCGACGAGCTCCGCCACGAGCTCGTCGAGGCTGTCCGTCTCGCAGTCGAAGGCGAAGGCGCCGGCCGCCCGGCAGCGGTCGACCCAGGAGGCGAGGGCGGCCTCGCTCGTCACGCACTCGTACTCGCCCGGCCCGAGGAGGGCCTCGGGCGTGCCCGTCGGCCGAGCCTGCGCGGCCGGGCCCGGCGACGCGGCCGCGCCCTCGGCCTCGCCGGGGGCGGGCGCCGAGAACAGGTCCCCGGGATCCTTGGTGGCGAGGCTCTTCATGCCCTCGCGGAGGAAGATGGCGTTCGCCTTCGCCCTGTCGAGGCCCGCGATGTCGAGCTCCCTCAAGTCAGCCACTCCGGTCGGCGCGTCGATGGCCAGGGTGATGAGCTTGCGGGAAAGGTAGGCGCTCTCCCGGCCCGACTCGAGCTTGGCGCGCAGGGACTCGGGGCGAACCTCGCCCAGGCGCGAATAAAGCTCCTCCATGCTATGGAATTCGGTCAGCAGCTTGAGGGCGGTCTTGTCGCCGATGCCCTTGACGCCCGGGACGTTGTCCGAGGCGTCCCCCGTGAGGCTTAAGTAGTCGAGGATGCGCTCGGGGCCCACGCCCCATTCGGCGGCCACCTCCTCGCTCCCGTAGGGCTTGTAGGAAAGGCTCGAGTCGGGCCTAAGCGCCTTGACGCTGCCCCCCACGAGCTGGAGGAGGTCCTTGTCGCCCGAGACGACCCAGCATTCGCGGCCCTCGGCCCTCGCCTTGGTGGCGAGGGCGGCGATGAGGTCGTCGGCCTCGTAGCCGTCCGCCCGGAGCACGGGCAGGCCGAGGGCGCGCAATATCTCCTCGACGAGGGGCACCTGGGCGTGGAGGTCCTCGGGAGTCTTCTGCCTCGTCGCCTTGTACTCGGGGTACATGTCGTGCCGGAAGGTCTTGCCCTTGGGATCGAAGACCGCAGCGAAGGCCCCGGGCTCGCGCTGCTCGAAGAGGGAGAAGAGGAAGCGGAAGAAGCCGAAGGCGGCACCTACGTTCTCACCCTTCGCGTTCTTCAGGGGACGCGACATGAACGCGAAGTAGGATCGGTATATGAAGGCGTAGCAATCGAGGATGTACAACGGTCGCTTAATCATGAGCTGAGGATATGCTCAAGCGCCCTTATGCGCAACACTGACTATTTGAAACTAGGGCGAGCATCGATCGGCTGAATAGCATAAAGGGCCGAGAGGAGCCTGTCGCGAATCCTTTAGCCCGAGATGTCCACCAGGGCGGCCTCTCCGGCGCGGGCGTAGATCGAGGCGCGGGAGGACAGGGGATTGCGGAAGCCGGCGATCTCGCCGCGGACGATCTCCATCTGGCGCTTGAGGAGGGCGCGGTTCTCGGCGTTGCGCCTGAGCACCTCGTCCTTGAGCTCGTCGAGGGTGCCGCGGAGGGCGGGCAGCTCCGGGTCGTCGGCCGCGGCGGGGTAGGCGGCGCGGTAGAGCTGCTCCATCGGGTCGATGACCTTCTGGAAGGTGAAGATCTCGGAGACTATGGACTCCTCGATCTCGACGTGGGCGGCGAGCTTGTCCACGTCGCCCGACTCGATGTCGGCGCGCTCGCGGTCGAGGAGCTCGAGGTAGTTCTCGAACTTCGACCGCTGCTGCGCGAGGAGCTCGCGGAAGCGCCGGAGCGTCGCGACTCTCTGCCCGAGTTCCTGGTCGTCCTTGGTTTTCATCCGGCGGCCCCCTGCACTCAACCCGCGATATTGACGCCGACGGGGCTCGAGGATCCGCCCTGCGACTTGGAGGCCGCGTCGGCCCAGGCCTCGCGGAGCTCGGCCAGGGACTTGCGGACAGCTTCGACGCGGCCGACTTCCTTGCGGATGTTGGCCTCGAGTATCTCGCGCCCGAACCAGACGTAGAGGGCGAAGAGGTCCTTCGCGAGCTGGCCGCCGGCGTCGAAATCGAGGGAGGCCATGAGCTCGGTGATGATGTCCTGCACCTTGCCTAGGGCGGCGTTGACGCGCTCGATATTCTCGGGCTTGGGCTTGGAATCGGGGCCCATGAGCCCGATCGCGGTATCGGATTGCTTGATCGCCTCATCGTAGAGCATGACGACGAGCTGTCCCGGGCTCGCGGTCTTGACGCGGGTCTCTCGGTAGGCGGCAAGCGGGTTAGCGTTCATTCCGGTCTATCCCTCCACTTCGGTCTAGTTCGATTTTCGGTAGGCCCCGCGGCCCCTTTAGCGAAAAAGGGGCCGCTCTCGCGCTTATGCGCGCGCCCGAAGCCGTCGGGCCAGCCGATATCGATCGCCGGATCCGTCCGCCGCCGATGCTTCCGCCCATTCCCTGGGCATCGTTCCGATATTCACCGAGTTAATTATCGTCCAGCTTGCCCTTGGTATTCCAGGTCTCGATGCGCTGATACGCGGCGTTGATTTGGGCCGAGATTTCCGTCGAGCGCTTGAGCTGCTCGGGCGTGGCCGAGTTGCGGTCGGGGTGGTTCTTCATGAGCAGGCGCTTGTAGGCTGCCTTGACCTCGGGGAAGGGGGTCCCGTAGGCGAGGCCCAGGGTCTTGTAGGATTGGATGAGGGCCTCGGGCGGGCCGGAAGGCCGGCCGGCGCTTCCCGCGTAGGAGGACGAGCTCGAACGGCGCCTGGCCGCTTCCTCGCGCTCGTGACGGGCGCGTTCGCGCTCCCGCGCCTCTGTCTCCGTACGGCCCGTATCGAGGTAATCGTCGAGCTCGCTCATCGCCGCGTCCAGATCGGGATCGCCGCTCGATCCGCGAGGCCCGGGCCGAGCCGAAGCTTTGCCGAAGAGATCCTCGGAATCGCTCGCCACCCAGGATTTGAACATTCGCTCGAATCTGTCGAAAATTTGATCCACTCGGAGCCTCGGCCTTGTAATTTATAGGAAGCGGGCACGAGAATCAACATATGCACGAGGCAAACGAATGAAGGCCGGGCGACGCGTCGTCGTCGTGGGCGGAATGAATATCGATATACAGGGCAAGAGCTTCCTTCCCTTCAAGTCGCACGATTCGAACGCCGGGATCCTCGAGATATTTCCCGGAGGAGTAGGGCGGAACATAGCCGAGAACCTCGCCCGCCTGGGGCTCGAGGTCCAGCTCGTCTCCGTCCTGGGCGACGACGTTTCCTCGCGGGCCCTCGAGGAGTCGTGCCAAGCCGCCGGCATAGGCCTCGAAGGCCTGGTCAGGCTCGTGGGCAAGCCGGCCGCACACTACCTCTGCCTCCTCGACGCCGATGGCGGCCTCGCCGGCGCCGTCGCCAGCATGGGAGCCATCGACAGCCTCCTCCCCGATCGGCTCGAGGCGAAGGCCTCCCTCCTCGATTCGGCCGAGCTCATCATCCTCGACGCGAACATCCCCGAGTCCTCCATCGCCTGGCTGGCCTCGCGCTATCCCAAGGACGGAAGCGGGCCCAGGCTCTGCTTCGATCCCGTCTGCGCCCAGAAGGCGGCCCGGGGCCGGGCTTTCCTCGGCGCCTTCGCCTTCGCCAAGCCCAACCGCGAGGAGGCTTCCGTCCTCGCCGGCTTCGCCAACAAGGAGTGCGCCGAAACCTCCGAAATAGCCTCCGCGCTCCGCGCGATGGGCCTGGGGGAAGCCTTCGTCACCCTGGGCTACGAGGGCATATGGGCTGAGGGCCCCGGCCGCGAACGCTGGATCGCGCGGATCCCCGCGCGCAGGCCCGCCGGCCTCGAATCTGTGAATTCCTCCGGAGCCGGCGACGCGGCCTGCGCCGCCATCGCCTGGGGGATGATCCAGGGCGCGGGCATGGGCGAGCGCTGCTCCCTGGCCCTGGCGGCCGGGCTCATCGCGGCCTCCTCCTCCTCTCCCGTCAATCCGGCTATGGGCGCCCAGGCCATCACGGAGCTCTCGAAGTCGATAGAGCGGGAGCGGATCTCCTAGCCTCGCGCCGGGCCGGACCGGCCGCGCGAGAAGCGCAGGGACAGCCCCGCCTCGAAGCAGGGGTGTGCCTCGTTTTTGAGCAGCTCCGAGTCGCGCGTGCCATAGATCGTGAAGAGGAGCTCTTCGCTCTCCGCCTCGCCGTCCAGCGACAGCCCGGCCTCGCCGAAGGCGTCGGCGTCGAGGCGCTCCGCCTTCCTGTCGTAGAAGACCTCGGGATAGGCGCGCGCCACCGCGGAGAGCCTGCCGGACAGGGGCAGCCTCGCCTCGGCGGCGGGCTTGAGTATCCACGAGGCGCGCGGCTTCGGGATGCTAGCCTCCCAAAAATCGTAGAGGTCGCGGTAGCCGAAGCGCGCGTAGAAGTCAATCCGCGCCGGCCCGGCCCGCAGCCGGGGCGAGGCGAGGCCCAGCATGAGGATGTCGGCCGACACGGCCGAGTATTGCGACCGTCCCGCGAAGGGGTGCTGGCTCGTGCGCGAGTATTCCGCCAGGGCGTGGACTCCCCCCGGCAGGGCGAGCGAGGCGTAAAGGCCGTACTCGAACTGGATCGCGTTCATCCAGAAGGCGGCGACCGTGGCGGGGGTATCGCCCGTCGGCACCGGGCCGCACATCAGGACGGACTCGTAGTTCCCTCCGAGGGCGAAGCCGTCGCCATGCGCGAAGAGGACGGGGCTGGCCCCCACCCGGAAATAGAAGCTGTCGACGTCGTCGTGGGAGAGGCAGTAGTTCCCGTACTCGAAGGCGGCGCCGAGGCCCGCCGCCGCCCCCGGCCCCGCCGCGGAAGCCAAGGGGTCGACGAGGGCCGGCGGTTCGGGAAAGTCCTTGCCGAATGAGGGCGAAGCGAAAAGGCCGAGCAAAAGGAGGGAGATGACGTAGTTGCGTCCTTGGCTCATGCCTCGATCATGGACCTGTCGGCGACTGCAGTCAATGCGAGCTTCTCGTCGTTCGCGAGCTTGAAGTAGGCGATGGTATCGAGGGATTGCGCCGCCTGGCCCGACAGCTCCTCGGCCGTGGAGGCGAGCTCCTCGGCCGCCGCGGCGTTCTGCTGCACGACCTTGTCCAGTTGGATGAGGGCGCTGTTGATCTGCCCCGCCCCGACGTCCTGTTCCTTGCTCGCCGCGACGATCTCCTGCACGAGGGCGGCGGTGCGCTTGATGGCCGGGATTATCTCCGCGATGATGGTCTTCGTGCCTTCCGCCGCCGCCACCGTCCGCGCCGAGAGCTCGCTGATCTCGCCCGCGGCGCCCTGGGAACGCTCGGCGAGCTTGCGGACCTCGCTCGCGACGACGGCGAAGCCCTTGCCCGCCTCCCCGGCCCTCGCCGCCTCGATGGCCGCGTTGAGGGCGAGGAGGTTGGTCTGGCGGGCGATCTCCTCGATGATGCCGATCTTCGTCGCGATCTCCTTGACCGCGTCGACCGCCTCCGCGACCACGGTCCCGCCCTTCTCCGCGCTCTCCGCCGCCTTGCGCGCGATGATGTCGGTCTGGGCCGCGTTCTCCGCGTTCTGCTTGATGTTGGAGGCCATCTCCTCCATCGAGCTGGAGACCTCCTCCATCGAGGCCGCCTGCTCCGTGGCTCCCTGGCTCAGGGCCTGCGAGGATTGGGATACCTGGCCCGAGCCCTCGGACACGTTCATGGACGATTCCTGGACCGAGCCGATGATCTCCCGCAGCTTGTCGGAGAGCTTCGAGACGGCCCTGTGGATGCCCCGGTCCCCGGCGTCGCCCGCGGCGGCGCTCGCCAGATCGCCCGCCGCGATCCGTCCGGCGATATCGGCTATGGTCTCCGGCTCGCCACCCACGGACTTGAGTATCGAGCCCGTGATGCCTAAGCCGAGGCCGATGGCCACCGCGACCGCGACGATGATCGCGGCCAGCATTATCAGTTCGACCATCGCGGCGAGGGAAACGTTGGCCTGATTGGCCGCCTTGACGTTGGTTAGGTTGACTTCGATGATCGTGGCGACTGCCGCGCCCAAATCGCCGCGAGCCTTGGCCATCTGCTGGCTCTGGAGCACGGTGTTCGCCTCTCTGCTTTTTTTGAGGAGCCCGAGATCTATGACCTCCTTCGTAAGGGGGAGGTACGCGCCCCAGACGGCATCAAGCTTGTCGAAATTGGCCTTGTCCTGCGCGTTCGTGAAGGTCGCCTGATAGTCCTTGAGGGCCTTCGACATGGCCGCGACGCCGGCGTTATAGGAATCGGAAGCGGCCTTGTTGGTCGCTTCATCCGTCGCGAGCGCCTCGTCCCGTATCGCGACTTTGATGGTATCGAAGGCCGCGAAGATATGGTGCGCTCCGACGACCCCCAGGGTTCCCGTCTCGAAAGCCAGTTTCTCGGCGGCCGTGATGCTCTTTACGCTCATGATGCCCACTATCCCGATCGCGAGCGCGAGGGCGCTGGTCGCGAGAAATCCAGCTAATAGCTTCGTCCGAAGAGTCATAATTCCCTCCCTCGTTGCCCTATTCACCCGTGGCGGCTTCTATTTCAAAGCCGAGTTATTAAAAGTATAAGGCGTAGGCGAGGTCTGTCTGCAAGCTTTTCAAACGATTTTCTTCCCCATAGCCAAGATTTACAGCGATCGGCCCACTTTTCCCGAACTCGCGATGCGTGCTACATTTCGATCGATATGGCAACGAAAAACTCCCAGGGCTACGACGAGTCCAAAATCAAGACCCTCTCCTCGCTCGAGCACATACGCCTCCGCACGGGCATGTACATCGGGCGTCTCGGGGACGGCAGCAACCAGGACGACGGCATTTATGTCCTCCTGAAGGAAGTCATCGACAACTCGGTCGACGAGTTCATCATGGGCGCCGGCGACCGGATAGTCGTGCGCATCGAGCGCGAGGAGGCGAGCGGCCTCGTCCGAGTCGCGGTCCGCGACTACGGCCGCGGCATCCCCCTCGGCAAGGTCGTCGAGGCCGTCTCGGTGATCAACACGGGGGCCAAGTACAACGACGACGTCTTCCAGTTCTCCGTCGGCCTCAACGGCGTGGGCACCAAGGCCGTCAACGCCCTCTCCTCCGAGTTTCGCGTCGTCGCCTACCGCGACGGGCGGCAGTTCGAAGCCCGTTTCGAGAAAGGCGTGCTCAAGTACAAGCGCGAGTCCGACTCCAAACGCGAAAGCGACGGCACCCTGGTCGAGTTCACGCCCGACCGCGAGATCTTCGGCGACTACGCCTACAACGTGGAGTTCGTCGAGAAGCGGATGCGCAACTACGCCTACCTCAACTCCGGCCTCACCCTCTCCCTCAACGGGGCGGACTACGCCTCCAAGAACGGCCTCCACGACCTGCTGTACGACGAGGTCGGCGACTCCACGCTCTACGACATCGGCTATTGGCGCGGCGACAAGATCGAGCTGGCCTTCACCCACACCAATAACTACGGCGAGCAGTACTTCTCCTTCGTCAACGGGCAGTTCACCTCCGACGGCGGCTCCCACCTCTCCGCCTTCCGCGAGGGCTTCCTCAAGGCTATCAACGAGTTCTTCAAGGCCCAGTACAAGGGCGAGGACGTGCGCGAGGGCATCGCGGCCGCGGTGGCCGTGAAGCTCAAGAGCCCAGTCTTCGAGAGCCAGACCAAGAACAAGCTCGGCAACACGGACATCAAGGCCTGGATCATCGCCGAGGTGAAGTCGGGCGTCGACGACTTCCTGCGGCGCAACCCCGAGGCGGCGAGGCGGCTCCAGGACAAGATCCTCGCGAACGAGAAGCTCCGCACCGAGCTCAACGTGGTCAAGAAGGAGGCCAAGGAGGCGGCGCGCAAGATCGAGCTGCGCATCCCGAAGCTCAAGGACTGCAAGTTCCACCTGGGCGATCCCAAGGGCGAGCTCTCGACGATCTTCCTCACCGAGGGCCTTTCCGCCTCGGGCTCCATGGTGAGCTCCCGGAACGTGTACACGCAGGCCATCTTCAGTCTCCGGGGCAAGGTCGAGAACATGTGCGGGCGCAGCCGCACCGCCATCTACAAGAACGAGGAGCTGTACAACCTGATGATGGCCCTCGGGATCGAGACCGACCTCGAGCACCTGCGCTACGGCCGCATCGTCATCGCGACCGACGCCGACTACGACGGCTTCCACATACGAAACCTCCTCCTCACCTTCTTCCTCACCTTCTTCGAGGAGCTCGTCACCCAGGAGCGCATCTATATCCTCGAGACCCCGCTCTTCCGCGCGCGCACGAAGAAGGAGACGCTCTATTGCTACAGCGCCAAGGAACGCGACGAGGCGGTCAAAGAGCTGGGCGTCTCGGCCGAGGTCACGCGGTTCAAGGGCCTGGGCGAGATCAGTCCCTCGGAGTTCGGGCAGTTCATAGGCGAGGACATCAGGCTCGTGCGGGTCGACGTCCAGGCCCTGAAGGCGGTGCCCGAGATCCTCGAGTTCTACATGGGCAAGAACACCCCCGAACGGCGGGAGTTCATCATGCAGAACCTCGTCAGCGATCTTTGATCGCTCGCGATCTATGACAGCCGGATGATGGGACACGGAGATAGCGGAGACCACGGAGAAATGGTAAGGGATGGGGAAATCACCGAAAAGATTATCGCTGCGGCGATCGAAGTGCATAGGAACCTCGGTCCGGGCCTTCTCGAAAAAGCATATGAAGAGTGCCTGTGCAGAGAGTTTGCGGAAACAGGCTTGCATTTCGAGAGACAGCGCGAAATCCCCATTCTCTATAAAGGCTCCATCATCGATTGTACTTACGAGCCCGACCTGATCGTCGAGGGAGATGTGATCGTGGAGTTGAAAACCGTCGAGGCGATCCTGAAAGTGCATGAGGCGCAGATACTCACTTATATGAAGTTGAGCGGCATATCGATAGGCCTGCTGCTCAATTTCGACGTCGCCATGATGAGAGAAGGGATTCGGAGATTCGTGAGATGATTGCTTCCTTCGCCTCTCTATTCTCTTCTCCGCGCTCTCCGCTATCTCCGTGGTCTCTGTGTCGGTTCTTTCGTCCTATGTTCTTCCGTAAGGATTAGCCATGGCATACGTCAAGAAGATCTTCAACGAGAATTTCCTCTACTACGCGTCCTACGTCATCAAGGACCGGGCCATACCGGATCTCGAAGACGGCCTCAAGCCCGTGCAGCGGCGCATCATGCACACCCTCTTCGAGATGGACGACGGCAAGTTCAACAAGGTCGCGAACGTCGTCGGCTCCTGCATGAAGTACCATCCCCACGGCGACGCCTCGATCGGCTCGGCCCTGGTCGTCCTGGCCAACAAAGAGCTTTTCATCGACAAGCAGGGGAACTTCGGCAACATAGCCACGGGCGACGAGGCCTCGGCTCCGCGATATATCGAATGCCGACTGCGCCCCATCGCCCGGGACCTGTTGTTCAACCCGAAGATCACGGAGTTCGTCGAGTCCTACGACGGCCGCAACAAGGAGCCCGTCGTCTTCCCGGCCAAGATTCCCGTCGTTCTCGTCATGGGCGCCGAGGGCATCGCCGTCGGCATGAGCACGAAGATCCTCCCGCACAACCCCGTGGAGGTCATCAGGGCCGAGATCGCCGCCCTCAAGGGCAAGCGCTTCAAGCTCGAGCCGGACTTCCCCACGGGGGGCCTGTGCGATTCCTCCGGCTACGACGACGGGCTTGGCAAGGTCAAGGTGCGCGCCAAGCTCGACCTATCCGACGAGAAGCGCATCGTGATCCGCGAGCTGC
>DBTW01000025.1:40257-40617 GCA_002307245.1 Spirochaetaceae bacterium UBA1306
CGCCTTCACCGAGTGCGAGCAGTCCATCTCCTGCAACCTCCTCGTCATCAAGGACGACCTGCCCGTCCTGATGCGCGCCGCTGAGGTCGTCAAGCACCATGCCGAGAGGCTCGTCGACATCCTGAAGCGGGAGCTCGAGATCGAGATCGGCGAGCTCCTCGACGACCTGCACTCTCGCACCCTCGAGCGGATCTTCATCGAGGAGCGCGTGTACAAGGCGATCGAGAGGCAGAAGAGCCCCGAGGGCATACGCAAGGCGGTGGTCGACGGGCTCGAGCCCTATAAGAAGGAGATCAAGCGCCAGGTTTCCGACGATGACGTCGAGCGCCTCCTCAAGATCCCCATCCGCCGCATATCGCT
>DBTW01000025.1:40902-53398 GCA_002307245.1 Spirochaetaceae bacterium UBA1306
TACGACATAAACAAGGCCAAGGAGGAGATGGACCTCATCAAGGCCAAGCTTGCCGCGGCCCGCAAGCACCTCGCGAACCTCGTAGAGTACGCGATCGCCTACCTGGACGGCATCGCCAAGCGCCTCGAGAAGGACTGGCATCGCAAGACCGAGCTCGCCACCTTCCACGAGATCGACGTGAAGGAGGCCGCGCGCAAGGACATTCCGCTGCGCTACGACGAGGCGAGCGGCTACCTCGGCACGGCCGTCTCCGGCGGCGAGACCCTCGCGCACATCTCGGCTTACGACAAGGTTATCGTGATCCGCCGCAACGGCGTCTATACCGCGATGACCATCCCCGAGAAGCTTTTCGTCGACAAGGGCGTCCTCTACTTCGGTAACGCCGCGAAGGAGGAGATCTCGAAGGTCCTCTTCACCATCGTCTATCGCGACGGGGAGACGGGCTTCCCCTACATCAAACGCTGTCGCATCGAGCAGTACATCAACAACCGGGACTACCTACTGGTCCCGGACGGGGCGCAGATCCTCCTCTTCTCCACCGAGGAGAGCTTCGACTTCACCGTCGCCTACGAGCCCAAGCCGAGGATGAAGGTGAAGGAGGAGGCCTTCAGCGCCGGGGACTTCGAGGAGAAGGGCCTCAAGGCCCAGGGTCTGCGCCTGGCCTCGAAGGAAGCGGCCTCCGCCCAGATCGGCGTGACCAAGCTCGCTGCCAAGGCCGCCAGGGCGGCGGAGGAAGCGCGCGCCGCCGAGGAGCTCTTTCCGGCAGCGGGCGCGAAGAAGGCCAAGAAGGCGTTGAAAACCGCGCCCCGGGACAGCAAGACACGGGCCACCCGCGGCGCGACGGCCAAGGCGGGGGACGCGGAATCCCCGAAGAGCGGATTGCGGGCCAGGGCGGAGGCCGCCGCGGCCAAGAACGCCGCCGCCGCGAAGAAAGCCAAGGCCGCTAAGGCCAAGGCCCCGGCGGGCAAGAAGGCCAAGAAAAAGTAAGGCTCCAGGTATTGACAATTTTCTTTTAGGAAGGTAGTTTTTCCGAGCTCTGATAGAGAGCATTCCCCTGTAGCTCAGCTGGCAGAGCGTCTGGCTGTTAACCAGAATGTCCCTGGTTCGAACCCGGGCGGGGGAGCTAAAAACCGACGATCACCAAAAGGTGGTCGTCGTTTTTTTTTGTCCGCCCGGGTTCGAAGGGAAGACGCCCCGAGCGGCATCCGATCATTTGAGGATGCCGCTCGGCCTCGAGCCGGCATGGATGCCGGCGAGGGCTTCTTCCCCGGCCCGGAGCGAGGCGACAGGAAGTCGACGAGCGAAGGGCGAACCCGGGCGGGGGAGCTAAAAACCGACGATCACCAAAAGGTGGTCGTCGTTTTTTTTTGTCCGCCCGGGTTCGAAGGCAGCGCGTTCCGCTCAAAGCTCGAATCCGTAATGATGCGTTTACAATCCTTTTTATAGATACGCACTCATTCGTCCCGCGGCGGTCGGAAAAGGGCATTCGAGTGGTATCCAGGGAAACGCCGCCATTAGCGTGGCTCTATCTAGGGCTTTCCATGTCGAGCTTGAACCAGAGCATCTTCTGCCCCCTGGCCAGCCTGCTCTTGGGCCTTGCGCCCTGCGCGATCGATCTTTACTTTTTCGATCGCGCGTGACGTCGTGAGACGAAAATAAACTATGCTTGGCATTAGGCAATCCGCCCGCGTGACGATACGGCCTGGGAGCTGGATTGCGAGCATCGAGGGAGGACTACATGAAGAAAATGTGGTTTATGTCGATCGCGTTGATGGCAATGTCCGCGCTTTCTGTCCAGGCGGAGAAATTGACCATCGGCGTCATCGAAGTACCGCCGTTTATCGAGATGCAGGGCGATGGCCATGGGTGGTCGCCCCAGATCGTGACCGAATCCTTGAAGGGTTTGGGCTATGAAATAGAATATAAGGTCTACCCATATATACGCTTGGTCGATATGCTGGATAGGGGCGAGATATTCGGCGGACTTTGCACGATTCCCCCGGGGCGGGGCGCAAATATCCTGACTCTCAATTTGTATAATTTCCGTATAACATTCTTCTATAAAAAATCTGCTTTCCCCAATGGGGTCGAGTATGGCGCGCTCGCCGATCTCGCGAGGTATAGAATGGGAATCTTGGCGGGGGCGCCGCAGGCGGATGACCTAAGGAAGGCCGGCATCGATCTGGATTTCTCCAACGATGAAAACACCGATTTTAAAAAACTTAAGCTTGGGCGCGTGGATTTAGTCTCAATACCCGAGGTCATGGGTTTCGCGGCACTCAAGGCGATAGGCGAAAACGCGAATGACTACGCGATGACCAAGCCGATGGCAACTTTACCAGCATCGATATCCATCTCCAAGGATTTTCCTAACGCCGAGAAAGTGATGAAAGACTTGTGCGAAGGATATGAACGCGGGGTGAAGAGCGGCGCGATGGTTAAGATACTGGAGAAGAACTTTTATGGATCAGGTAGAGTGCCCTCTTGGGTGCTAAGATTCTGACATTATCGGGCCACATGTGGCGACGAGGCCATAGAACATAAATTCGACCTGACAGGGCTTCGAAAGCGCATTATCAGGATGCGTAGAATTTAGGCTCGTTTCATCCAATAAAACCGCATATCGATAATACCGAGTAGAAGATTCTTGAGTTTGGCCCCGTCTTTAGATAAATGAGCCTATTTGTCGCGCCTGTAGACAAGGCATCTCCTTGACAAAGGGATTTAGTATCAACAAACTCAGCCTGATTCTCGCCGACATGTGGGAATCTGAATAATAAGGAGTTCAACTTATGAAACGGATCCTTTTCGCCACGGCGATCGCCATCGCAACAGTCTGCAGCATCCAGGCGGCCCCCCTCCCAGCCACGATCAAGATCGGCTCCGCCGAGTCCCTAACCGGCGATAACGCCTCGTATGGAGTCTCCATCCGCAAGGGCATCGAGCTCGGCATCGAGGAAGTCAACGCGTCCAAGCTCCTCGGCTCCTCCCTGCTCAGCTTGGCCATCTACGACGACAAGGCCGACAAGCAAGAGGGCATCAGTGTCTTCAATAAGCTCATCAACGACGACAAGGTTTCAGCCATAATCGGTCCCACCCTCAGCTCTACCGGCTTCGCGGCCATTCCGGTCGCGCAAAAGGCCGGGGTGCCCGTCATCGGCACGAGCCTCACCGCCGTCGGCATCACGGCGATGGGCGATTACGTCTTCCGCGATTGCCTGCCTCAGGCCGTCTTCGTGCCCGCCGCCCTCGCGCCCGTCAAGGCCAAGTTCGCGCCCAAGAAGGCGGCCATGCTCTTCGAGTCCACCAACGAGTACTCGAAGAGCGAGGCTGACGTGTTCAAGGCCGCCCTCGCGAAGGCTGGCATCGAGCTCGTCGCCTCCGAGAGCTACTCCAAGGGCGACTCCGACTTCCGCACCCAGCTCTCTAAGCTCGCCGCCAAGAAGCCCGACATCTACGTATTCTGCTCCCTCATCGGGGAGGCTATCCCCGTGCTCCAGCAGGCCCGCGAGATCGGCGTCACCCAGCCGATAGTCGGCGGCAACGGGTTCAACAACCCCAATGTCATCAAGAACGGCAAGGAAGCGGCCGAAGGCCTCGTCGTCGGAGCCGCTTGGTCCCTTGCCAGCGCCGTGCCCAAGAGCAAGTCCTTCGTCGAGGCCTTCAAGAAGAAGAACGGCTCCGATCCCGATCAGTTCGCGGCACAGGGCTACTCGGCTGTCCTCATCGTTGCCCAGGCCCTGAAGGACGGCGGCTCGGCCGATCGCGCCGCCCTCCGCGACGCCTTGGCCAAGGTGCATAACGTCGATACTCCCCTAGGGCTATTCTCATTCGATGCCAACCGCGACCCGGTGTGCCCTCCGATCGCCCTGACCATCAAGGACGGCCGTTACCAGCTCTTCCAGTGATCTAGAGCCATGGACCTCAGCCTCTTCGCGAACCCTGTCTTCCTCGTCCAAAACCTCGTAGATGGGCTCTCCCGCGGAGCCCTCTACGGGGTCTACGCCATGGGCTTCACGCTGATCTTCGGGGTCCTCGACATCCTCAACCTCGCCCACGCCGCCACCTTCATGTGGTGCGCCTTCGCGGGCTACCTCGTAATGGCCGTCGGGGGCCTGCCCTTGCCGGCAGGCCTCGCGGCGGCCATGCTCGCGGGGGCCCTCATCGCCCTCCTCCTCGAGCTCCTCGCCTTCAGGCCCCTACGCCGCGAGGGGGCGGACAAGCTTTCCTCGATGATCAGCAGCATCGGCGCATCCCTCATCCTCGTGAGCCTCGCCGAGGCCGCCTTCGGCGCCCAGACGCGTCGCTTCCCCAACTCAGTCCTCGATCCCAAGCCCTTCTATATTGGCGGCTTCTCGGGAGTGCGCATCTCGAGGGCGCAGATACTCATCCTCGCGGCCTCGGTCGTCCTCATGGTCGGGCTGGGGCTCTTCATCCGCCGCACGAAGATGGGCAAGGCCATCAGGGCGGTCGCGGCGAGCCAGAAGGCGGCGAGGCTCCTCGGGATCGACGTGAACGGGGTGATCGTCGTCACCTTCCTCGTCGCCGGCGCCCTCGCCGGGGCCGCGGGCATCCTCGTGGCCCTGCTCACGAACAACATAGTGCCCGGCATGGGCAACCAGATCGAGCTGCGCGGCCTCGCCGTTGTGATTCTCGGCGGCATGGGCAACATCGAGGGCGCCGTGGTCGGCGGCTTCGTGCTCGGCCTCGTCGAGACCTTCACCATCGCCTACGCGCCCGGCGGCTCGGACATCAAGGACGCCATCGCCTTCCTCATCCTATTCATAATCCTCCTCGTGAAGCCCAACGGCATCATGGGCAGGGGCAAGGCCGACCGAGCATGAAGAAGAGCTACGCCTCGTGGATTGTCGCCGCCCTCATCGTCGCGGTCGACGCCTTCCTCTGCGTCAAGAACCCCCAGGATCTCGACCGCCTCCTCATAAACGCCATCCTCGCGCTCTCGGCCTTCGCGACGCTGCACGCCCGCCTTTTGTCTCTCGCGAGCGCGGGCTTCGCGGCGATCGGCGCCTACGCCTCGGCCATACTCGCGATTAAGCTCGGGCTTCCGATCTGGCTCTCCATACCGGCGGCGGTGCTCGCTTGCGGCATCGTGGCGCTCATTATCGGGCTGCCGGTCCTCAAGCTCAACGACGTCTACCTCGCGATCTGCACCCTGGGCTTCGGGGAGATCGTGCGCGTATCCATCATCCTCCTGCCGAGCCTGACCGGGGGCTCGACGGGCGCCAACCTCTCCACGGGCTTCGCCTACGAGGCCATGAAGCAGACGCGGACCTGGGAGCTCGCCCTGGCCCTACTCGCGCTCTGCTACCTCTTCTGGGCTACCTCGCGCTCTAAAACGGGGCGGGCGCTCCGCGCTATCCGCGAGAATCCCGACGCGGCGGCCACGATGGGCATCAACGTCGTGGTGTATAAGAACGGAGCCTTCCTCGCGAGCGCCCTCATCGCGGGCCTCGCCGGCGCCTTCTACGCCCATTCCGTCGGCTCCCTCGACGCGGGCGACTTCAAGTTCAGCCGAGCGGTCGACATCCTCTCCTACGCGGTGCTCGGCGGCTCCGGGGCCTGGTTCGGTCCCATACTCGGAGCCGGCCTGCTCACGGCCCTGCCCATACTCCTGCGCGACGGCTTGCGCTTCCTCAAGGACTTTAGCCAACTTCCCAATATCGTGAACGGCCTCGCCCTCATGCTGGCGATCATCTTCATGCCCGGAGGCTTGGCCGCACTCTTCGCGCGTCGAAGCTCCCGCGCCTCGGAAGCTCGAGGGGAAGCCTCGACGCCCGGCGACGGCATCGAGGACGCCGAGGAGGAACGGGTTTCCGGCCCCATGCTCGCCGTGGAGGGCCTCTCCAGGTCCTTCGGGGGCGTGGCCGCGCTCTGCGACGTAAGCTTCGCGATCGAACGCGGCCAGGTCATCGGCCTCATCGGCCCGAACGGCGCCGGCAAGACGACCCTCATCAACACGGTGTCGGGCATCTTCCCGCCCTCGAGCGGGAAGATCAAATGGGAAGGCCGCGAGATACAGGGACGGGCCGCGCACCGCATCGCGAGCGGCGGCATCGCGCGCAGCTACCAGAACATCCAGCTCTTCGGCGAGATGAGCGTTCTCGAGAACATCGTGGTGGGGCACCACTCGAGGATCCATACGAGCCTAGCGGGCTCCTGGCTCCGCCTTAGGTCGGAGAAGCGCGAGGAGAGGGCCGCGCGAGCGGAGGCCATGGCCCTCATCGAGCGCCTCGGCCTCGGCGACTTGGCCGACCAGGAAGCCTCCAAGCTCTCGTACGGGGACCAAAGGCGCGTGGAGATCGCCCGCGCCCTCGCGCTCCGGCCCCGGCTCCTCCTCCTCGACGAGCCGGCCGCGGGCATGAACGAGATCGAGACCGCCGCCCTGGGCGACTTCATCCTCGAGCTCAAGGAGCGGGGCTACACGATCCTCGTCGTCGAGCACCACATGGACCTCATCATGAAGATCTGCGACGAGATCGTCGTGCTCAATTTCGGCAGCAAGATCGCCCAGGGGGCGCCCGAGGAAGTATCGCGAAACGAGGCCGTCCTCGAGGCCTACTTGGGGAGGGAATGATGGCGAAGCTCCTCGAGGTCGAGGGCCTGCAAGTCCGCTACGGCGGCATCGAGGCCGTGCGGGGCCTCTCCTTCTCGGCAGAGGAAGGGAGGATCGAGACGATCATCGGCGCGAACGGGGCGGGCAAGAGCTCGGCGCTACTCGCGATATCGGGCATCGTGCGGAAGGCTGGAGGCTCGATCCGCTTCCGCGGGGAGGACATCACGCATATGCGCGCCGATCGCATCGTCCGCCTGGGTCTCGTCCAGGTGCCCGAGGGCAGGGCGATCCTCTCGCCCCTGACGGTCGCGGAGAACCTCGAGCTCGGCGCCTGGACCCGATCCGACGCCGCGGGCGTCCGCGCGGAGCTCGAGCGCGTCTACGGCCTCTTCCCACGGCTCTCCGAGCGGCGGGCGCAGCTCGCCGGATCCCTGTCGGGCGGCGAGCAACAGATGCTAGCCATCGGCCGCGCCCTCATGGCCTCGCCCAAGCTCCTCCTCCTCGACGAGCCCTCGATGGGCCTCGCGCCGATGCTGGTATCGCTGATCTTCTCCACGATAGCCGGCATCGCGGCCTCGGGCACGAGCGTCCTCCTCGTCGAGCAGAACGCGCGCGCGGCCCTCAAGATCGCGGATCGCGGCCTCGTCCTCTCCCATGGCGCCGCGTCGATCGAGGGGACGAGCGAAGAGCTCCTCGCGAATCCCGCGGTGGTCGAAGCCTTCCTGGGCAAGGTCTAGCGAGCAAGGGCGCGCAGCCTTCTAGTGGACGCTCATCCCTTGACCGCGCCCTGAAGCAGTGCCGCGATGATCTGTCGCTGGAACAGGATGAAGATCAATAGGGTCGGGACGAGTATAAGGATGGTGCCGGCGCAGAGCAGGGGGACGTTGGTCGCGTAGTGGCCCTGGAAGGCCCCCAGCGCGCCGGCCATGGTCCTGCGCGAGGGGTCCTCGACGAGCACCAGGGCGATGAGGAACTGGTTCCAGGTCCAGACCGACATGAGGATCCCTAGGGAGGAGATCGGCGCCCGCGCCAGGGGAAGGTGGATGCGCCAGAACAGGTCCCAGGTCGTCGCTCCGTCGAGGCGCGCCGCCTCGGATATCTCGGTCGACATGCCGACGAAATGGGCCCGCATCCAGAACACGGCGAAGGGCATGTATAGGCCGATGAGCGGCAAGCCTATCGCGAGGGGCGTGTTGTAGATGCCTATCCGACGCTCAAGGTAATACAATGGCACGATGATCCCCGCGAAGGGGAGGGTCAGCCCGAGCACGAACAGGGCGAGCAGCGCGCGCGAGCCCGGTATCCGGAGGAGACCGATGGCGAAGGCCGCCATCGTCGAGATGACGAGGGCGATCGGCACGACCTCGATCACGATAAAGACGCTCGACGCGAGCAGTTTGGCCATGTTCGCGACCTTGAAGGCCTCGACGAAATTGCCCCACTGCATATGCTCCGGCCAGCCGAAGCCGCTCGGCATGGTGCCGGAGGGATAGAGGGCCGTCATGAAGATGCTGATGAATGGCATGACCGTCAGCAGCATGAGGGCGCAGAGGAAGGCCCTCCCGGCGAAAATCTCGCTTCGACCGATCTTCATACGCGATCCTCCCTGCTCAGGCGCTGGATGGGCAGGATGACGATGATCACCAGGGCCATGAGCAGAACCGCCAGAGCGGAGGCCGTGCCGATCCGCTGCTCGGTGAAGGCCAATATGTAGATCTGTATCCCCGGCACGGCCGTCGCGTAGCCGGGCCCTCCCGCCGTCGTCACGTAGACGATGTCGAAGGCGGAGAGCGCGGCGATCACCGTGACGGTGAGGCATACGCCGATCTCCTGCCGAAGCAGCGGCACCGTGATCGAGAAGAACTCCCGCAGCCATCCGGAGCCGTCGATCCTCGCGGATTCGTAGAGCGAGGGGTCTATCTTCGACATGCCGGTCTCCAGGAGGACCGTGCAGAATCCCAGGAGCACCCATATCCCTATGATGCCGACGGCCGGGAGGGCCCAGTCGAAGTCCCCGAGCCAGGCTCGGGCCGCCCCTCCGAGGCCGACGAGCCTGAGCACTTGGTTGAATAGGCCGGGCATGGCCAGGAGCCAGCCCCAGATGATGCCGGCAGCCACCAGCGGAATGATCTGCGGCAGGAACAGGACGGTCCTGGAGAGCGATCCAAGGCGCCCGGCCGCGACGCGCCGCATGACGCTCGCGACGATTAGCCCAAGGGCGACCGGGACGAAGCTGAAGAACACGACCAGCTTGAACGCGTTAATGATGGTCCCGAAAAGGCTCGGGACCTCCAGGACGGTCGCGTAGTTCTTGAGCCCCACCCAGGTCATAGGCCCGATGCCGTCCCATCGGAGGAAGGAGTACTGGATGCTCATCAGGAGCGGAAGAAGCTCGAAGGTGGCGTACATCAAGAACGCAGGCAGGACGAAGAGCCAGCCGACGAAGCCCTCCCGGCGGACTCTCCTTTTATGCGAGGTCCGACGGGAAGCTGCGGCGGCCGCGCGGGCGCCAGTGTTTATGGTCATCGATGTCATAGTCTAGTTCTCATCCCCCGGCGTAGTCGCGCGGCCCTCGCCGCTACTGAGCGAGCTCTCTCAGGTATTCGGCCTGGACGGCCTTGAGCAAACCTGCGGCGTTCTGCTTGCCGCCGACCATCTTCTGAAGCTCGGGTGTCCATCCCTGGGCAAAGATCGCGCTCGTCGAGTTGGCGATGAAGTCCATGGCTGTGCCCGCCTTGCCGACCACCACTCCGGCGGCCAGCGTCTCGTTCGTGACCGATCCCGCCTTGACCTTCGGCGTCGCGGCATCGGCCGGTCCGCCGGGGTTGGATCCTCCGACATCGACGTTGATCTGGCGCGCCACCGGGTTGGAGGCGACCCAGGTGAGGAAGAAGGCCGCCGCGTCGGCGTTCTTCGCCTTGGCCGCGATACCGTAGGTCAAGGGCGCCGACATCGCCGCCGGGCTGCCGCTGGCCTTTTCGGGCGGCATCGCGAAGAAACCGACATTGCCCGGCATGGCCGCGTCGTAGGCGGGATTCTGCCAGTCGCCGTTAAAGGTGAACAGGCCTTCTCCTTTAGTGAAGCGGTCGGCCGCGTCCGTGTATTCGATGGCGTTGATATCGGTCGGGAAGTAGCCTTTCTTGATCCACTGTTCCAGGTGCTGAGCGGCGTTCAGGTTGCTGGGAGTATCGATCGTCGCGCCCTTCTTCTGGAATATCCAGTCGTTGATCGGCTGCGTCGGCCCGACGGAGGCCATGAGCGCCTGAAGCGGGAACGCGAGGCCCATGCCGCTCTTCGCGCTGCCCCACTCCATGATCGGCAGGAGCTTGGCGGCCTTCGCCTTCGCGAGCAGGTCCTCGAATTCGGCGAGCGTCTTGGGCGGCTGCTTCATGCCGATCTGCGCGGCGAGCTTCTTGTTGTAGAAGACGCCGGTCATGCTGTAGTTGAGCCCCATGGCGTAGAGGGCGCCGGATCCTCGCGTCCCGTCGGCCGCGACGCGGTTCTGGCTTAGCTGGGGAACGGGCCAAGAAGCCCAGCCCAGGGAGTTAGCATAGCCGTCGAGGTTCTTGAGCAAGCCTTGTTTCGAGAAAGAAACCATGGTAGGCAGCCTGATGAGGTCGGGCGGATTGTCGCCAGCCAACAATCTCGGCGTCGAGTTGATCAGGTTCGTGAACTGGTCCTGCTTAATATCCCAGGTGACGTTCGGGTATTGCTTCGTGAATTCTTCGGCCAGCTTGAAAGGAATGTCGAATCCCGTCTCGAAATACGCGTTGAGCACGACAGGCTCTTTCCCGAAGGGCGGGGTCGGCAGCTTGGTCCCCTCAGCGAAGGCCAAGGTCGTAGCCGCGAGAAGCGGCAACAGCGCTAGAAAAGCCTTACATTTCATGTTGGTATTCCCCCTCATGCATCGATCATTGTCGCTTAATGCGACTTGAGTATCGTAGGACTGTTTTATTTTTATGTCAATCGATAAATATATCCGTGGCTAAAGTAAAGCCATTGATAAATACAGAATATGTAAATATATATTGTATAAGTAGATGTGAAATATATCCCATTGCCGCCCTCTTTTATTTCATGGTGTATTTAAACACGTAGTGTGTAAACGATTGACATTATCGGAATTGTGTTGCTAATATGGAATTAATAAGCGGCCTCGCGGCGAGCAAGTAAGTATCGCCAGCTCGGCACAGAAAGAATTTTGTGAGGAATCGGTCGATGCCAAGCTTTTCCAGTCCGATTAGGATCACGCGACGCGCCATCGATCTCTTGTGCGTCGGCGAGTTGCTTGTAGACATGATCGCTGCTAGCTACGGTGACTTGACCGAGTGCCGTGAGTTTCAGCGCTTTGCCGGCGGCTCTCCGGCGAATATTGCCTCCAATGTCCGAAAGCTCGGCTTTACCGCCGGGCTTGTCGCGGCAGTCGGTGCCGATGCCTTCGGCGACTTCCTTATCAAGAGCGTTCGCGAGGTCGGCCTAGACAGCTCGCTCATTCAGCGCCGGAGCGACGAATCGACGAGCCTCGTCGTGATCAATAGGACGACAGCTAGCCCTACGCCGATATTCTATCGAAACTCCGATTTTAAGATCACGGTCACGCCTGATCTGATGGAGAAGGTCCTCGACTCCTCGATCTTGCATCTGTCGTGTTGGCCGCTATCCGCCGAGCCGGCGAGGAGCAGCGCGAAGGCGATGATCGCGGCCGCCCATGGGCGCGGCGCGATGGTTTGCCTCGACCCGAACTACCATCCGGCGATCTGGGGTGATCGGCGCGAGGCCCAAGAGCTCCTCGAGCTGACTATGCCGTTCGTGGACATAGCCAAGCCCTCGGAGGACGACGCTAACAGGCTATTCGGCTTTGATGATCCCGAGCGCCACCTGCGGCGATTCCTCGGGATGGGGGCGAAGGTGGTCGTCATGACGCTCGGGAAGGACGGCGCGATCGCCTCCGACGGCGAGGAGACGCGGGAATATTCTTCGCTCGCCCGGGATATCGTGGACGTCACGGGCGCCGGCGACGCCTTCTGGTCGGGGCTCTATTCCGGCATGCTCGGCGGGCGGAGCCTCGACGAGTCCATTCGCGTCGGGCTGGCTGTCTGCGCGATCAAGCTGCGGACGGTGGGCCCCAGCCTCCCACTCGTGACTTCCTCGGACATCGACAAGGAACTCCTCCCATCCGGGGTGGGGGTAGACTGATGGGCCTCGGAAATAAGGTCCAGCTGATCGCCTATCCCGATTCTCTCGGCGGCAGCCTCGCGGGACTGCGCGCGGCCCTCGATCGTTTTTTCCCGGGCTGCTTCCCGGGGGGCGTCCACGTGCTTCCTCCATTCCCCTCGTCGGGCGACCGAGGCTTCGCGCCGATCACGTACGCCCAGATCGATCCCCGCTTCGGCTCGTGGTTCGACATCGCGGCCTTGGGGGAGATCGGCCCCGTGATGCTCGACGTGATGGTGAATCACGTTTCGCGCCAGTCTCCCTATTTCCAGGATTTTCTCGAGAAGGGGCGCGCCTCGCCCTATGCCGACTATTTCATCGATGTCCGCCGGCTATGGCCGGGGGGGGATCCTCCTCCCGAAGACTTGCGGAAATTGTTCTTGAGGCGCGCGCTCCCGTATTCCGAATACGCGATCCGGACGGGCGGGCAGGCCCGCGTGTGGACCACCTTCGGGCACGATGACCCTTCCGAGCAGATAGACCTCGATCTCGAGTCCCCCGCCGTGATGAGCATGCTGGGCGAGACGCTTTCTTCCCTCCGTGGGCGCGGCGTCGGAATCCTGCGTCTGGACGCCATCGGCTATATCGTCAAGCGCCCGGGGACGAGCTGCTTCTTCGTCGAGCCGGCAATATGGGAGGCCATGGGCCGCATCCGCGCCATCGCGGAGGAACTCGGGATCGATCTGCTTCCCGAAGTGCACGCGCCCC
>DBTW01000189.1:0-151 GCA_002307245.1 Spirochaetaceae bacterium UBA1306
GAGCCCGAGTTGCCGGTGATGTTCCTCACCTCGAAGGACGAGGAATTCGACAAGGTCCTCGGCTTCGAGCTCGGGGCCGACGATTACCTCACCAAGCCCTTCTCGGTCCGGGAGCTGCAGGCCCGAGCGAAGGCCCTCCTCAGGCGGTCGC
>DBTW01000189.1:542-34094 GCA_002307245.1 Spirochaetaceae bacterium UBA1306
GGGCCATGCGGCTCACGGTCACCGAGTTCCGGATCCTCTCGGTCCTGGTCGCCGCTCCCGGGGTCGTGAAGAGCCGCGAGGCCCTGATCGCGGCCGCCTATCCCGAGGAGACCTACTTGAGCGACCGCGCCATCGATTGCCACGTGAAGCGGCTCAGGCGGAAGATCGCCGAGGCCGGCGGCGACCCCGGCGCCGTCGAGACCGTCTATGGCATCGGCTATAGAGTCAGGGTCGCGGCGGAGCCGCCCAGAGTCCCGAATTGAGGCTCGGGCGGCCGCTAATTCGATCGCGCATCGCGCTGCGCATCTTCGCCTTCAACGCCCTCCTCGTCTTCCTGCCCGTCGCGGCCTTCTCCCTCCTGGGCAGCTACGAGCGCGGCCTCGTCGACTCCCTCGAGAACGCGCTCGCGCAGCAGGCGCGCATCACCGCGGCCTGGGTCGGCCAGGGCGCCGCTGGCGGGCGCGTCGACGCAGCCGCGGCCAAGCGCGCCCTGGCGGCCATTGGCGACAGGCGCACGGCGCGCTTCCGAGTCGTCGACGCCGAGGGCCGGCTCCTCGCCGACAGCTCCGAGCCTCGGGCCGCCTCGGGCCCGGCGGCGCCCGCGCCGGCCGTATCGGAGGCCTCGGATTCCGGGGAGCCCCTGCTTTACCGGCTGTTTTCGGCTCCGGCCCGGCTTTGGAGGCGCGCTTTCGCCCCGCCTTCGCCCGCCCTCGCCTCGGCCGACTTCTACGCCTCGGCGGGCCCGCGCCTGGAGGGCGAGGAGATCCGGGACGCGTTAGCCGGCCGATATGGCGCGGCGACCCGGGTATCCTCCGGAGGGCAGGTCTCGGTGACGCTCTACAGCGCCGTGCCGGTCTACGCGGGAGGCGTGGTCGCCGGGGCCGTCCTCGTCTCGCAGTCGACCTTCCGGATACTCAAGGATCTCTACGCCATCCGCCTCGACATCGCCAATGTCTTCCTGGGCAGCCTCGCCGCGGCCGCCGCGCTCTCCATGCTCCTCGCCCTCACGATCGTGGGGCCGGTGCGGCGCCTGAGCCAGGCCGCCTCGGCCGCCCTCGGCGCGGGCTCCAGCCTCGGCGCGAGCGCGGCGGCGGCCTTCCCCGACGGCCGCAGGGCGGACGAGATAGGCGACCTTCAGCGCTCCCTCCGCGGCCTCGCCCTGCGCCTCGACGAGCGGATCCGCCAGACCGAGCGCTTCGCCGCCGACGCCGCCCACGAGTTCCGCAATCCCCTCGCGGCCATCCGCAGCGCGGCCGAGCTCGCCGAGGCGGCCCCCGACCCCGCCGACCGCGCGCGCTTCCACGCGTCGATAGTCGAGGACGCCGAGCGGCTGCGCGCGATCGTCGAGGGCCTGCGCCGCCTGTCCCTCGTCGAGGGCGCGGCCGATCAGGCCGCGCGCAGGGCCGTGGACGCGGAAGAGGCCGCCAGGGCGGCCTGCGAGCGCTGCCGCGGGGCCGCGGAGAGGGAGGGTCGCGCGCTTGCCCTCTCGGTCGAAGCCCCCGCCCGCCGGGCGATCGCCTCGGCCGATCCCGCCGCCCTCGACGTCATCCTCGACAACCTTCTCGGGAACGCCGCGTCCTTCGCTCGCTCCGCGGTCCGAGCCTCGGTCGCGGCCCAGGGCGGCGAGATAGCCATCGCCGTGGAGGACGACGGCCCCGGCATACCGATCGAGCACCTGGGCCGGGTCTTCGACCGCTTCTTCACCTACCGGCCGGGCGAGGCGCGGGGCCTCCATACCGGGCTCGGGCTTTCCCTGGCCCTGGCCCTCGCCGCATCGCAGGGCGGCAGCCTCGAGGCGGCCAACCGCCCCGAGGGCGGGGCCCGCTTCACGCTTCGCCTCCCGGCCGCGCGCTGAGCGGCGGCGCGATCCGCCGCCCCGCCCGGCGCGGGGCTTGCCGCGAGAATACCTTCCCGTCGCCGCAATTCCGCCGCAATCGCCGGATAGGATTCTGTGCATGAACGATAAACGCGATCCCTCGAAGCGTCCCTTCCTCGAAGGCCCGGGGGCGAAAGCCCTCCTCATCGCCTTCCTCGTGCTGGCCTTTCTCCTGCCGCTGTCCCTCGTGCAACGCGTCGTCGACGAGCGTCGCTCGACGCGTGACTTGGCCGAGCAGTCCATCATCGAGCCGGCGGGCGGCAAGCCCGTCGTCTTCGGTCCCTTCGTCGTCCTGCCCTACGAGCTCAAGCGGGAGCGGGAAACGCTGCGCGGGGAGATCGTCATCTTGCCCGAGGGCCTATCCATCGAGGGCAGCCTCGCGGTCGAGAGCCGCGAGCGCGGGGTATTCTCCGCGCCGATCCTCGAGGCCTCCATCGCGATGAGCGGGAGTTTCGGCGCCTCGGACTCCGGCGCCGCCGCCGAGGCTCTCCCCTCCGGAGCGCGGCCGCTCTGGAACGAGGCGCGCGTCGCCCTGGAGCTGGACGACCTGCGCTCCCTCGCCGAGACTCCGACCCTCCGGTGGAACGGCCGCGACCTCGCGCTGAAGCCCGACGCGAGACAGGGCCGCGCCTACGCCCGCTCCCTCTCGGCGCGGGTCCAGATCGGCCCCGGCGCGATGAGGCCCTTCTCGGGGAGCCTCAGGCTGCGGGGCGGGCGCTCGCTCTCCTTCCTCGAGCCCTCGGGGGCCGTGCGCGCCTCGCTCTCCGGCAACTGGCCGAGCCCCTCCTTCTTCGGCTATTCGGCGCCGACCGAGCGCGAGTTCGGCGCCAAGGGCTTCTCGGCCCGTTGGTACCTTCCCGAGAGCTCCCAGGGCCTGCCCCGAGCCTTCGACTCGTCCGCGATGCCCGGCGAGAAGATCGTCGGGCAGGCCTTCGGGGTCGAGCTCCTCGACGGGGTCGACGCCTACGCCATGTCCTGGCGAGCCGTGCGCTACGGCCTGCTCTTCGTGATCGTCCCCTTCGCCGTCCTCTTCCTCTTCGAGCTTTTGTCGAGGCTCCGCGTCCATCCCGTGCAATACGTCCTCCTGGGCCTGGCCAACTGCCTCTTCTTCCTGCTCGCTCTGTCCCTCTCGGAGGTCCTGGGCTTCGCCTGGGCCTATGTTTCCGCGGCCGCAGTCTGTACGGGGCTCTGCGGCGCCTACGCGGCGGCGGCCCTGCGCTCGCGCAAGGGACTGCTCATGCTGCCAATCCTCGGCCTCCTCTACGCCTACCTCTACCTCGCCCTCCGCTCCGAGGACTACGCCCTCCTGCTCGGCTCCCTTGGCCTGCTGGTCCTCCTGGCGGCGGCCATGGCCCTGACGCGGAAGATCGACTGGTACGGCGCGCGCGCCGCGGCCGAGGGGAGCGAGCCATGAACCGCGGGAAGCTGCGCGTCGCCCTCGTCTATGGCGGGAGATCGGCCGAGCGCGAGGTCTCGGCGATGTCGGCGCGGACCGTGGCGGCCGCCCTCGATCCGGCCAAGTACGAGCTAATCCATATCCGGATCGACTCGGAGGGCCGTTGGGGCCGGGAGCTCGCGCAGGGGGGCGCGAAGGCCGCCCTGGGCGGGGCGGAGCTCGTCTTCCCCTTGCTGCACGGCCCCTATGGCGAGGACGGCTCGATCCAGGGCCTCGCGCGCCTCGCGGACCTGCCCTGCGTGGGGGCAGGCGTGCTGGGCTCGGCCCTATGCATGGACAAGCACGCGGCCAAGCGTATCATGCGCGACTCGGGGATAGAGGTCGGGCGCTTCAGGAGCTTCCGCGATCCGGCCGACGCCCGCGCGGCCTGGCCCGAGATAGAGGCCTGTCTCGGGACCGACCTTTTCGTGAAGCCGGCCAACCTGGGCTCCTCGGTCGGTGTATCTAGGGCGAGGGGCAGGGCCGAGTACGAGAGGGCTGTGGCCCGCGCCTTCGAGTACGACCTGAAGGTGGTCGTCGAGGAGACTGTCGTCGGGCGCGAGATCGAGGTGGCCGTCCTCGGCGACCGAGCGCTCCGTGCCTCGCTGCCGGGCGAGATCGTGCCGCGCGACGGCTTCTATTCCTACGAGGCCAAGTACCTCGACGAGGACGGCGCGGCCGTGATCGCGCCCGCGGCCCTGACGGAGCGGGAGTCCGAGGCCTGCAGGGCCTTGGCGATAGCCGCCTGCGAGGCGCTCTGCGTCGACGGCATGGCGAGGGTGGACATGTTCCTCCGCCCCGACGGGAAGAGCGTGGCCAGCGAGGTGAACACCATCCCGGGTTTCACCTCGAGGAGCATGTATCCCCTTCTCTGGGAGGCGAGCGGCCTGCCTCTGCCCGGCCTCCTGGACGAGCTGATCGAGCTGGCCATCGAGGGCCACGCGGAGCGCTCGGCCCTGAAATCGGCCCCGCCCGCGATACGGTGAAGGAAGGAGGCGCCACGTGGACAACGGAACCGAGGCGGCGGTCATCGCGCAGTTCGACAGGATCTCGGCTCTCCCCGATGCCTGGGACCATAATCGGCAATACCAGCCCGAGATCCTGCGCCTCGCGGGCAGGCGCAGGAGGAAGGCCCTCGACCTCGGCTGCGGGACGGGGGAACTCACCAGGGCCCTGGCCCTCCGCTGCGGCGGGGTCGTGGGCGTGGACGCCTCGGGCGGCATGGTCGCCGAGGCGAGGCGGCGCAACTGGGGCCTCAACATCGAGTACGTCGAGGGCGACGCCGAGGCCTACCTGCGCGGCCGCAGGGGGGAGTTCGACTTCATCGCGAGCGTGGCCGCCTTCCATCATATGGACGAGGGGCGGCTGCTCGGCCTCTGCGCGCAAGCCCTCGCGCCCGGGGGAGTTCTGGCGGTCCTGGATCTGTATCGCGAAAGATCCATGGCCGACTACGCCGCATCGGCCGCCGCGGCCGCGCTCAACCCGCTCTACCGCCTGGCGAACACGGGGAAGCTGGGGACGAGCTCCGAGGAGAGGGAGGCTTGGGCCGAGCACGCCGGGGAGGATCGATACAAGACCCTGCGGGAGATTCGCGAGCTCGCGAGGAGGGAGCTCGGCGGCTTCAGGCTCGAGCGCAAGCTCTTCTGGCGCTATCTCCTGGCCTACGAGAAGGCTTAGTAACGGTCGGAGGCCGGGTCCGGGTCGGCTTCCGCGTCGGCGGCGGCGGTCGGGTCGGCCTTCTTCTTCGAGTCGCGGAAGCTCTCGACGATGACCAGGGCGTCCTCGGCGTCCTCGTCCTTGACCACTATCTTGATGCCGCCTTCCTGCGGGAAGAAGATCGGGTAGACGTCGATGAAGTGCTCGGAGGCGATCTCGGCGGAGATGCCCGCGGACTCGAGGAGGCTCCTGACTACGAGAGCCTCGTCCTGGAACATAGTCGCGAAAACCTCGGCCATACAGCCTCCTTGGATCCTTTCCCTAATATAACCGATTCCCGCCGCCGCGTCTCGCCGCTATACTGGCTCGCATGCGGATCCTGGTCGTCTCCGACTCTCACCACGACATCTCCTGCCTCGTGCCGGCCTTGCGCAAATTCGCGGGGAGCGTGGACCTCGTCGCCCACCTGGGCGACGGCGCGGACGATATCGGGCCCGCGGCCCGCCTGGCCAAGGTGAGGCTGCCCCGGGTCGAGGCGGTGAGGGGCAACGGCGACGACGGGGACCCTGGGCTCTGGCCGAGACGTCTCATCGGCAGCGCGGACAGGCCCATCCTCATGCTCCACGGGCATCACGAGGGCGCGAACGACGAGCTCGGGCGGATAGTCGGGGCGGCCGAGGCCTCCGGGGCCAAGCTCGTGCTCTTCGGCCATACGCACCGGCCCTTCTTCGAGGAATATCGTGGCATCCTGGCCCTCAATCCCGGCTCGATCTCGCGGCCGAGGGGGCGCGAGCGCCCGACCTTCGCCGTGGTCGAGGTCCCCGAGGACCCCGATAAGTGGTTCGAGACGCGCTTCTACGAGGTGGGGACGGGCATCGGCAGGATCCGCGAGATCGACCTGGGCTAGGCCTTCCCGCGGCCCGCCTCACGGCGCGCCTTAGGCGCGCGCCGCCTCGATCGCCCGCACGGACTTGTCGAAGGCGGGGCCGAGCATGCGGGCCCCCGATTCCGTGACGAGCCAGTTCTCCTCGTTGCGCATGCCGCCCAGGCCCAGCCAGGGCTTCGTGGCCGCGTAATCGATGAAGTCCCTGAAGCGCCCTTCCGCCTCCCACATAGCGTAGAGCTCCGGTATGAAGTAGATGCCCGGCTCGACGGTGAAGGTCATGCCGGGCTTAAGGGCCTTGGCGAGGCGAAGGGACTTGAGGCCGAAGAGCTTCGACCGCTCGAGGCCCTCGGCGTAGCCCACGTGGATCTCGCCGTAGTCCTCCATGTCGTGGACGTCGAGGCCGAGCATGTGGCCCACCCCGCAGGGGAAGAACATGGCGTATGCCCCCGAGTCGACGGCCTCGTCGGGGTCGCCCTTCATGAGGCCGAGCTCCTTCAGGCCGAGGACGCCCTCGCGGGCCGCGGCGAAATGGACGTCGCGGTACGGCACTCCGGGCTTCAGCATCGAGCAGGCTCGCGCGTGCATACGCAGCACGAGCTCGTAGACGGCCCTCTGGCGCTCGTCGAAGCGCGGGCCGATGGGGAAGCTCGTGCTAAGGTCCCCAGCGTAGCCCGAGGCGGCCTCGGCCCCGGCGTCGAGGAGGAAGAGCCCTCCGGCCTCGAGCCTGCGGTCGTGGGAGTGCGTATGGAGGGTGGCGCCCTTGGTGGTGGCGATGACCGGGAAGGCGAGGCCGCCGCCCGAGGCGAGGGCCACCTCGACCACGCGGCCATAGACGTCCGACTCGAGCATGCCCGCGCGCGCCGTGGACAGGGCGGCCTTGTGCATGTCGACCGTGACGGCCACCGCCGCGTCCATTTGCGCGATCTCGGCCTTGGACTTGATCTCGCGGAGGGCGATGGCCGCCTTGACGAGGTCCAGCGAGGAGCGCGCGTCGACGGCCTCGTAGGGAGAGCCCGAGAGCTCGGCTATCTCGGCGCGGGCATCGGCGCGGTAAGGCGGGAAATACAGGAGCGGTCCCTTGGCGGCGCCTCCCGAGGCACCGCGGGCCAGGTCGCCCGCCAGGGCCCTGCGAGGCTTCGCGGCCGCGATGCCCGCCTGAGCCGCGAGCTCGGCGACGGAGGGCAGGGGACCCGTCCAGACTATGTCGTCCAAGGTAGCGTCGTCGCCGTAGAGGGTCGCCGCGCCGCTGGCCAGGTCGACGGTCGCGGCGAGGCCGGCCTGGGCGATGCCGACGAAATAGAGGAAGCTCGAGTCCTGCCTGAAGCTGTAGCAATTGTCCGGATAGTTCATCGGGCTCTCTCGGGAACCCAAGAGGAGAATGACTCCCTCTCGGATGCCCCTGGCCGCCAAGGATCGTACCAAGGCCTCGCGTCGCGAGGCGTAGCTGCGTGAATCGAACATGGGGCCATCGTAGCCCTTGTCGCCCCGGGGGTCAACGCCGGGCCCGCATGCCACATCCCCCCGCGCGATTTTTCCTGTAACATACGGCGCTCGCCGGTGTTTGTTTGACAATGGGTCCAGCCGATGCATGGCTGGAGGATTCGGATGGTCGGGCCGCCATTCAGCTTTTGGGCTGAAGGGGCGGCCTTTTCGTCGCCCGAAGGGGCGTCTATGGGCGGGCATTCGATCGTTACCGGCCGTCGACCGAGCATCCTCGTGGTAAGCCGGGAGGAGTCGGAGGCGGGCAAGCGGGCTAGTGAGCGGGCTAGGTTTCGCGGGATGACCGAGGCTTTGCGCGCGGGCGGGCTGATGGCCCGGCATGTGACGCCGCCGAGCCTCGATGATTTCAGGCGCGATCTCGCCGAGCTCGAGCCGGATATGGTCTTCTGCAGCTTCTTCCGCTTTCCCGGTCAGGCCGAGGGCGAGGGCTACTTGTACGACGCGGCCCTCCGCGAAGGCGTCGCGTGGATCGGATCACGGTCGAGCACGATGGAACTCGCCCTCTCGAAGCCTCGGATGAAGGCGTGCTGGCGGGCGAGTGGGATCCCGACGCCGGACTGGTTCGTGGTACGCAGGCTCGGCGACGGGACCGTCGCGGGCCTGGACCGGATCGAGGGCGCCGAAGGCTTTCCGCTCATCGTGAAGCCCGCCAGTGAAGGCAACAGCCGGGGGATAGACGAAGGCTCGGTGGTCCGCTCGCCGAGCGAGCTCCGCGCGAGGGTTGGCCTGATCGTCGAGGAGTACGGGGAGGCGATCGTGGAGCGTTTCGTCTCGGGAGGCGGGGATTCACGGGAATTCACCGTCGCTATGATCGGGAACGGTACCAACGCGATCGTCGCTCCCATCGAGATCGGCAAGGCGGCTTCGCCCGTGGTGTCCGAGGCGGATAAGGAGCTCCAGGCCACGAAGGTCCTGCCGGTCGGGGATGCCATGCTGAGGGATAGGGTCTGTGGCCTCGCGCTCAGGGCCTTCCTGGCTTCGGGGGTCCGGGACTATTCCCGCTGCGACATCATGCTCCACGAGGGGCAGCTCTACGCGATCGAGCTGAACGGCCAGCCCATGGTTCCGGACCGCTGGTTCGAGGCCTGCGCTCGCGAGGCGGGGCTCGACGGCACCCAGTACATCGAGGCCATCGCCCTGGCGGGGATCTCCGGCAACGCCCGGATCGGGCACGCGCATATCCCCATTCCGAGGGAGATGGCCCGCACGATGCCGCGTCCCATCCTTGAGCGATTGACCTCATGAGGGGCTCCGCGGCTCGGCGCCTCGGCCTCGAGGACAGGCTGGGGCTGGTCCATCCTTCGATCGACGTCCATACCCTCGGGATAGCCTCGGTGCGGCAGGTTCTCTCCGATTGCGGGATCGCGGTACTGGCGGCCGATGCCCGGGTCAACGACGCCGTCGGCAGGGCCAAGGACCCCGCGAGCGTCGGCATCATCCGCGACTGGATCAAGGGCCGGGGCATAACGGCCATAGGATTCAGCTACCGGCTCGATCCCGACGAGGGCCTGCGCTGTTTCTCGGCCTTCATGGAGGCCCTGTCCCTCGGGCATGCACATGCCTCCGACGGAGGAAGTCTGCGCTTGGTCTTCTTCGCGGGGTTGCCCAGGACCTGCGACCTCGTCGAGGAGCGCTTCCCCCAGGTCGCGACCCTTTTCCGCGGTGACGAGAGTCCCGCGGAAACCCTCGACATGCTCGGCGTCCCCCGCGCATTCCTGCCTGGTCGCCTGGCCACGGGAGTCGCCTACGACGAGGCCCGCATGGCCTTCGGCCATGAGCTTGTCCGCGCGGGGAATTACCGCGACGTGGAACCCGTCGATCGGAGCGGATACCCCCAATTCGGCGAGAGGGGGGACGGCATATGCGCCCGAGTCGCTCACGGATCGGCCCGCGGTCTACCGCCGGTCATCCGGGCTCATGTGGGTCCGTACCTGCCCGACCGGCGGGAGGCGGTCTCGATGTTCCTCGATTGGACCAGGCGCCTTGCGAAGGCGGGCCTCCTCGATGTCCTGTCGATAGGCACGTCGCAGCTGAGCCAATCGCGGTTCGGGGACCGTTGGGGGGGGCTGGACGACGGTGGCGGCGTCCCCATAGCCTCGGCCGAGGAGTTCGCGGAAGTCTGGCGAGCGGCCAGGCCCATGCTCGTCCGGTCCTACGCGGGCACGAGAGGGGTTCCGGCCATGGCTCGCATGCTGGAGGAGAGCGTCGACCAGGCCTGGCACGCCCTTTCTCTCTGGTGGTTCTGCGAGATCGACGGCCGGGGCCCTAATTCGGTCAGGGAGAACCTCATTCAGCATACAGCGGCTCTCGGGTACATAGCGAAGACCGGTAAGCCTTTCGAACCGAACGTACCCCACCATTTCGCCTTCCGGGGAGGCGACGATCTGACCTACGTGCTCTCGGGCTTCGTGGCCGCGAAAGCCGCGAAAGCGGCCGGGGTCCGGGCTCTCGTTCTCCAAGTGATGCTCAACACGCCGAAGTGCGCGTGGGGCATCAACGATCTCGCCAAGGCAAGGGCCCTCCTCCGCCTGGTCAGGGGGATCGAGGATGGGGGCTTCAGGGTTTATCTGCAGCCGAGAGGCGGCTTGGACTACTTCTCCAGGGACCCCGAGAAAGCCAAGGCCCAGCTCGCGGCGGTCACCGCCATGATGGACGACATCGAGCCGGGCGATGATTCGAGCCCGCAGATCATGCACGTCGTGAGTTATTCCGAGGGCTTCGCCCTGGCCGATCCTGACATCGTGAACGAGAGCATTCGGATCGCGCGGCATGCCCTGCCGTCTTACCGCGCGCTCAAGGCGGCCGGAGGGATGGAGGGCATATCTTCGAGTCCGCAGCTGCTTGCCAGGATCGCCTCCCTCGTCGAGGACGCGAGGATGGCGATCGCCGCTATCGAATCGGCGATCCCCTCGCCCTATTCCGCTGAAGGCCTCTACGAGATCATGGCCTCGGGTTTCTTCGCCGCGCCCGGCCTCTCCGCGTGCCGCGACGAATTCCCCGAGGCCCTACGATGGGACACGAAGTGCGTGGACGGCTCGTTGGAGGCGGTCGACGAGGCGGGCCTGCCCGTCAGGGCCGCGGACAGGATCGCCATCGCGGCACTGAATGCGAGGTCGCGCGCGGGGAGTCGAATGTGACGGCCGACGGGACCCGGCCCGGCAAAGGGAGCATCGGCGAGATCCTGCGAGCGGCGCGGGACAAGGGGAAGGCGGCCGTCTATTGCGTCGTCGGCGCCGGGAACGGCGGCCTCTCCATGGCCGGGCACCTGGGGATCATGGGGTTCGAGGTCAGGCTCTACAATAGGACCGATTCCAAGCTCGCGGCCGTGCGCTGGCGGGGGGGCATCGAGGTCGAGGGGGCCGTGGAAGGCTTCGGCCCGGTCGCATTGGCCACGTCGGACATGGCCGCGGCCATCGAGGGGGCCGACGTCGTCATGGTCGCGACGCCCTCGACGGCCCATCGAAGCCTGGCCCGGCTGATGGCGGGGAGCCTCGTCGACGGGCAGGTCGTCGTGCTCAATCCGGGGCGGACGGGTGGCGCCTTGGAATTCCGCAAAGCTCTGTTCGACTCCGGGCTGGTCGCCCGTCCGGTCCTCGCCGAGGCTCAGACCTTCATATACGCGTCCCGGGTCGTCTCCCGCCAACGCGGGCATATCTTCAGGGTCAAGAATGGCGTTCCCCTGGCCGCCCTCCCTTCGTATTGGACCCCTCCGGTCCTGGGCATCCTCGACCAGGCCTTTCCGCAGTTCGTCGCCGGCGGCAATGTCCTCGCGACGAGCATGGAGAACATCGGGGCGATCTTCCATCCCGCGCTCACGATCCTGAACGCAGGCTGGATCGAAGCCACCGGCGGCGACTTCGACTACTACTCGCAAGGCATCACTCCTTCCGTCGCGGTCATACTGCAAAGGATGGACGACGAGCGCCTCGCCGTGGCCCGGGCTCTCGGCGTTCGGAGCGTATCCGCACGCGAATGGCTCTACCTAAGCTACGATTCGTCGGGAGCCGACCTCTACGAGGCCATCCGCAACACATCGAGCTACGTGGGCATCAAGGCCCCTTCGACGATCGACCATCGCTATATCTCCGAGGACGTCCCCATGAGCCTCGTGCCAATCTCGTCGATAGGCTCCATGCTCCGCGTCCCGACGCCGACGATAGACATGATCGTCGAGCTGGGCTCGATCCTCCATGGGCGCGACTACGCGAGCGAGGGCCGAACCGTGGAGCGATTGGGCATCGCGGGCCTTTCGGTGAGGCAGATACACAGTCTGGTCTTCGATCCCGACGGCCCGGTAGGCGCCGATTACGAGGAGGCGACGGATGAGTGATATCCTGGACCGCGTCGGTTCGATATGGTCGGCTATCCCCGTCCCCGCGGCGGCGGCTATCGTCCTGGCCTGCGGCTGGCTCGCGGCGATCGCCCTTAGGTTCGTCGTTACGAAGCTCCTGCGGCTGATCCGCTTCGATCGGCTCAGCGCGAAGGCGGGGCTCTCCGAGTTCCTCAGGAAGGGAAACGTCGCGTACGAGCCGTCGAGGCTCGCGGGGGCCATAGCCTACTGGATCGCCTTGCTCGCGGCCCTCCTTCAGGTCGCGAGGATCCTCGACCTCGATATCTACCTGGCCCTGTCCGCCAAGCTCGTGCAGGTCCTGCCGAACATGGCCGCGGGCCTGTTGGTCGCCATCGTCGGCTACCTCGTCGTGTCTTTCACCGCCAATTTCGTCCAGACGATAGCGCTCAACGCGTCGGTCCACGGGGCCCGGTTCCTGTCGCGCGCCATCAAGTGGCTGGGCGTGATCATCGTGGCGACCATGGCCCTCGAGCAGGTCGGGCTCGGACGGAGCATCGTCGAGTTCGTCTTCCAGATGCTGATAGCCGCGCTCGCCTTCGGTGCGGCCCTCGCTTTCGGCCTGGGCTGCAAGGATATGGCCAGGGAAACGCTCCAGAAGGCCCTTCGAAAACTGCGCGAGCAGGAGCGGGGCGCCAAGGGCCCTGATCTGGAAGGCTAGGGGCTGGACCGCCGGCCACCCCGGAACGATGATTAAGATCCCCCGCGAAGGAGACACCGAGATGCTGTCGACGATTGCCCTGTTCGCGATCTTGCTCGCCGTCCTGGCGCTGCCCTTCCTCGTCCGCAGGGTCGAGGAGAACCTGGAGCCCTTCCTCTTCGTCATGGGGATCCTCGCCATGACCGCCAGCACCCGCTGGTCCTGGGAGATCGTCGAGGAGGCCCTCGTCGAGCCGATCAAGATCACCGCGGCGGTCCTGATCGCGGGCATGATCTTCCGCTTCCTCCGCCCGGCCGCGCGCAAGGCCGTCGGCGCCGCGGTTTCCAGGATAGGGATCAAGGCCTTCGCCTTCTCCGTGGTCGTGCTGCTCGGCCTGGTATCGAGCGTCATCACGGCGATCATCGCGGCCCTGCTGCTTGTCGAGGTGATCGACTGCATGAAGCTCGACCGCAGGGACGAGGTCAAGCTGGTCGTGTTGGCCTGCTTCGCCATCGGCATGGGGGCGGTCCTCACCCCGCTCGGTGAGCCGCTCTCGACGATCGTCGTTTCGAAGCTCAAAGGTGAGCCTTACCATGCCTCCTTCTGGTTCCTGCTCGATGAATTCTGGCGCTTCGTCGTGCCGGGAGTCCTGGCCTTCGGGGCGGTCGCCGCGGCCATCGTGAAGAAGGGCCCCGCGGAGGCTTCGTCGCTCAAGGAAGACAAGGAGGAGGGGGTTCCGGCGATCCTGCTCCGCGTCGCCAAGACCTACATCTTCGTAATGGCGCTGGTTTTCCTCGGCGCGGGCTTCAAGCCGATCATCGACTCGTATATCTCGATGCTCCCGCCCGCCGGTCTCTTCTGGATCAACTCGCTCTCGGCCGTGCTCGATAACGCCACCATGGCGGCCGCGGAAATAGGGCCCTCGATGTCGAGGAGCCAGCTCGACTTCGCCCTCGTCAGTCTGCTCGTCGCCGGCGGCATGCTCATCCCGGGCAACATCCCGAATATCATCGCCGCCGGAAAGCTGAGGATTAAGAGCAAGGAATGGATGGCGGTCGGCTTGCCGGTCGGCGCCTGCGCGATGGCGGCCTACTTCGCGGCTCTCCTCGCCTTCGCGCGTTGAGGGGCCGGGGGCGCGGGCTCCAGGTACAGCCTCGCGAGCTTCTTGCCGTCCGCCCCGCGCCAGGGGTTGCGGGCGTTCTTGAGCCAGGCCTTGTAGGCCGCGCAAGCCTCGTAGTAGCCGTCGGGTCCGCGGAAGGTCGAGAGCTCGTCGCACTTGTACAGCTCGAGGAGGATGGGGAAGCGCGGGTCGTCGATGATGCCCTCGACGCGGTTGGCCGGCAGCTTAGGCAGGGCGGCGGGCAGCATGTGGTAGCGCACGAGGAAGGTAACCTCGTTGATGACCGGCGTCGGGAAGCCGAGGCGGCGGAGGAAGCGCTCGGCCACCGTGCTGCCGATCTCGGCGTGCCTGTCGAACTTGCGGCCGTCGGCCGCCGCGGCAGTCGGCTTGCCGGCGTCGTGCAGGAGCAGGGCCAGGGAGAGCCCGAGCTCATGCACCTTGCGATGGCGGAAGGTCTCGAGGGTGTGGACCCAGGCGTCGCCCTCCGGGTGGTATTCCTTCGACTGCCCGACGCCGCTCAAACAGGCCAGCTCGGGCCAGTAGGCGCCCAGGAAGCCCGCCCTACGCAGGAGCTCGAGGCCGCGCTCCGGCTTAGGGCCGGTGAGCATGAGGCTGAGCATGTCGCGTTGGGCGTCGAGGCCGAAGTCGCGCGGGAGGGCCGGGAGCGTGTCGGCGGGGAGCTCGTAGGGATAGCGCGAGACGAGGATCGCCGCCTCGAAGAGCTGCTGCTCGGCCGGGGCGGGGCGCATGGCGAGGGCGCTCTCGCGGAGGCGGGGATAGATATCCTTGGGGTCGAGGAAGACGTCGCGCGCGGGGTCGCGGAGGAGGTCTAGCTGGGGGAAGGCCGCGCCCTCCGCGGACTTGGGCGAATCGGCGCAGCGGATGTAGAGGGGGTGCGCGCCTTGGTCCTCCCCTCGGCCCGGGACGAGGGCCGCGTCGGCGTAGTGCGTGCCCGGGAAGGCCAGATCGTCGAAGGGCTTGGCCAGGTCCTGAAGGGCGCAGGAAGCGAGGACGAAGCGGAGCGGGGCCGCCTTTAGGCCCCGATAGGCGTCGAGTGCCGTAAAAGAAGCTTCGTAGGCCGAGATGCCCGACGCGGAGAGGAGCCTGATCGGATCGTCCATTGTTAAGAAGATATCGACGTACGGCGTAATGGTAAATCGCCTTTCTGCCCGTGTCCGCCTTTTTTCTGGTATACTCTCGCGCTATGGATAAAAAAGCCCTCGGTGGCAGGCTCAGGCTTGGCCTCGCAATGTCCTTCGCGGCCCTCGCCCTCGTGGCCTTGGATCAGTGGACCAAGGCCCTCGCGGCCGCCTACCTGCCGGGCAAGGGCATAGTCCGCCTGATCGGCGATTTCGCCGTCCTCGTGTACGCCAGGAATCGCGGGGCATTCCTATCCCTCGGTAGCGGCTTGCCTTCGCCGCTACGGGTTTTCCTCCTCATCGTCCTGCCCATCGCCGCCCTGGCCTTCCTCGCCTGGGCCATCCTGACCAAGGGCCTGGGAACGGAAGGTGCCGCCGGCGATCGCGGCGCCGATAGTCTCGGGGCGAGGGCGCGCGCGCCTGAGCTTGCGATTGTCGTTCTGATCGCCGCGGGTGGGGCTGGCAACCTCATCGATAGGCTCCTCTACGGGGAAGTCCGCGATTTCCTGCACTTCCGCCTGGGGCTCGTGCGTACGGGCATCATGAACCTCGCCGACCTCTACATCCTCGCGGCCCTCGTCGTGATCGCCGTCGTCGCCCTCTCGCGGAGGCGCCGCGCCCGTCATGCCACGGTGGCGAGCGTGTTCGAAGCCTCGGAACCTCCTCCTAACGACCCTTCTTCCTGATGCCCGAGCGGCTCGGCTCGGCCCGGCTCGGATCCTCGGGCCATTCGTGCTTGGGATAGCGGCCCCGGAGCTGCTTCCGCGCCTCGGCCCATGAGCCGCGCCAGAAGCCCGGCAGGTCCGAGCTGACCTGGAGCGGCTTCCCGCCCGGGTCGAGAAGCCTGACCACGAGGGCTCGGCCGCAGACCCGCGGGTGCTCCGACATGCCGAAGAACTCCTGGGCGCGAGCCTCCACCGAGGGGCCTCCGTAGCCTCGATAGTCGATGGGCCTCGAGGAGCCCGAGGGCAGCTCGAGACGCTTGGGCGCCAGGCGCTCGATCGCCGCTCGGAGAGCCCTCGGCGCGAGGCTTGAGACGGCGCGCTCGAGGCCGCGGCCGTCTACGAGGGCGCCGGAGCCCGCCTCGACATAGGGACCGAGCCAGGTCCCGGCGCTCGCGGCCAAGGCCTCGTCCGCGAGCCCCGATGGGACGAAGCCCGCAGCCCTCGCCTCGGCGGCCTCGCCGGCGAAAAAGCGCAGCCGCGCCAGCTCTTCCGAGGCGCCGCCCTCCCAGGGGAGCAAGGAAAGGCCCTCGGCCGACACTCGGGCGGCGAGGAGGGCGGCGGCCTCGTCTTGCCTGAGCTTCGCGGGCCTCCGCGCGAGGACGATGGCGCCTGCGCGCCTCACCCGCGCGGCCCGCGGCTCGAGGCCCTTCCATTCGATCTCGGTATCCTCGGTCGCGGCGGCCTCGAGCCGCTCCCTCGCCTCGGCCTCGGACAGGGCCGAGCCCGAGTAGATTCTGCCGGCTTCGGCCCCGGCGTCGGCCTCCACGGCGACGATCCAGTCGGCGGCGGCGAGCTCCCCCGTCGCCTTGAGCAGCCGGCCGGCTGGTATGCGGAAACTCGCGCGGCCGCCCTCGCGCTCGACGAGGGCGCCGATGCGGTCGGGGAAGGCCGCGGCGAGGAGGGGCGGCAGGGCCGAGGCGCGGGGCCTCGCCTCGGTGCCTATGCCCGCCGCGCGGGCCAGGCGCCTCGCCTCGGCGAGGGCCGGGCCGTCCGGGCGGCCGCCCATACCCTCGATCCGCGAGCCTATGTCGTTCGAGCCCGGCGAGGCCCCGCGCTCGGAGAGCAGGGCCGCGGCGAGGCAGGCGGTCCAGCCCTCGCCGGCCTCGAGGCCGCGCAGGACCAGGGCCGCCAGCCTGGGCTCGGTGCCCAGGGCCGCCATGCGGCGGCCGAAGGCGGTGGGCGCGAGGGAGGGCGCGAGGGCGCCGAGCCCGACGAGGAGCTCCGCGCCGGCGGCCCAGGCTCCCTCGGGGGGAGGGTCGAGCCAGGCCAGGTCGAGGCGCCGCGGCGCGCCCCAGAGCGCGGCCTCGAGCACGATGGCCGAGAGCTCGGCGCGGGAGAGCTCGGGCTCGGTGCGCTCGGCCAGGGACTCCGTCGCGGCCCAGGCGCGGATGCAGAGCCCGGGCCCGAGTCGCCCCGCGCGGCCGCGCCGCTGGTCGGCGCGATCCCGGGCCTCCCGCTCGGTGACGAGGCGGTTCAAGCCCGTGCGCGGCTCGAAGCGCGAAAGCCGCGCCTGCCCCGAGTCCACGACCGCGCGCACGCGGGGCACCGTGAGGCTCGTCTCGGCGACGGAGGTCGCGAAGACGGCGCGCCTGGGCGAGCCGGGCTCGCCCATAAGGACTCGGCGCTGGGCCTCGAGGGGCATGGCCCCGTGCAGTATGGCCGTCGCATAACGCGTCCCCGAGCTTCGGGCCAGGCCGGCGAAGGCGGCCTCGGCCCGGCCGATCTCGGCCAGCCCGGGCAGGAAGGCCAGGACGTCGCCGTCGGCCTCGCGCATGGCCTCGTGCGCGAGGCTGGCCAGGGCCTCCTCGAAGCCCCGACCCTCCTGGACTCTCTCGTGCCGCGTATCGACCGGGAAGGCTCGGCCGGGCACATCCAGGAGGGGCGCTCGGAGGGCGGCGGCCGCCTTGGCGCAGTCCATGGTCGCCGACATGGCGAGCAGGAGCAGGGGCGATCCAGACTCTCGCCGCAGCTCGCGGGACTGGGCGAGGAGGGCGAGGGCGAGATCGGCCTGGGCGGAGCGTTCGTGGAATTCGTCGAGGACGACGCAGCTCGCGCCCTCGAGGCCCGGGTCGTCCTGGATCATCCGTACGAGGACGCCCGGGGTCACGGCCTCGACGCGGGCGCGCGGCCCCGACCTGGAATCGCCTCGGACGCGATAGCCGACCTCGTCGCCGAGCCGCTTGCCCCAGAGCTCGGCGATGCGGGCGGCCGCCGACAGGGCCGCCACGCGCCGGGGCTCCATGACGAGGACCTTGCCGCCCGCGGCCTCGGCGATCGCCTGCGGCACGAGGCTGGTCTTGCCGGCGCCCGGCGCCGCCTGGAGCACGAGGGCCCCGGCCTCGAGGAGGGCGCGCGCGATCTCGGGCAGGAAGGGGATTATCGGCAGGGCCCCTTCGGCGTTATCGGCCATGGCTGCAGTGTGCACGGTTTGGCCGAGGCTCTCAAGCCTAAGGCGATGGCGGCTGCCGCTAGAAGCCCCGCGCGGCCTTCCACTCGGCCTGGATCGCCGCGTAGCCCTTGCCGTAGGCTTTCGCGAAGCCCCGCTCGTCTATCGGCGGGGTGGTATAGAAGGCGGCGAAGCGCTCGATGCCGTAGGCGCCGATGAGGTAGCTGACGAGCGAGTCCAGCTCGGCGTACCTGATGATGCGGACCTTGCGGTCCTTCACGCTCGGGTTTGCCGCTAGGACGTCGTTCAATAGCGGGACCCTGGCCCGGGCGACGCGCAGGGCATCGTCGGGAGGGGCGAAGAAGGCGGAGCGCATGGGGGATACGCTCCGCGCGACGTATTCGGCGAAGCCCTCGCCGAAGGCCTGGTCGTTGGGTAGTATCCTTTGGAACACGGGCCCGGCCCAGTCCTTGAGCGCCTCGGCGAAGTCCCCCATCGAGGCTCCTTCCTTCTTGGCGGGTATCGGCGGCGCCGTGTCCAAGTCGAGCTTGAAGAAGATGTCGACGACGTGCGTGAGCTCATGGGCGAGAATCGCCGAGGAGAGGGCGTTGTAGTACGGCAGTCGAATCGAGGATGCGACCGCGAGCCTGTCGTCGGAGATCGCGAAGCCCCAATTGGTGTTGGCCGTGTCCGCGAAGCCATCGAAGGCCTTCGAGCCCGGGGGCAGGATGATCTCCACCTTTCCGTCCTTGAGCGAGGAGAGGTTCTTCGCGAATCGCGCCCGCAAGGGGCTGTAGGGCGCGGGGTCGACCATGGCCTGGATCGAAGCGAGCAAGTCCTCGGACAGGCGGCCGATGTACTCCTTGTCGCGGAAGGCGGCCGTGCCGGGCATCGTGACGATCGTGAAATGCTCGGTCTCGAGCCTGTCCAGCTTCTTCTCTTTCCATAAGGGGCGCTTGACCGCCTCGTCCCAGGCCATGAAGGCCGAGATGATCTCCTCGTTCGGCGTGGTGCCGTAAGCGGAGGCCAGATAGGGCGCCAGCTCGGCGGTTTCTTTCATGGCAGCAAGGGCGGGGGCCGATCCGGGGCGCGCCGCAGCCAGGTATTCGTAGAGGGCGAGGGCTGCCTCGGCGAAGCGCGCGCGGTCCGCTTCCGAGCCCTTCATGCGCGAAGAGACCTGCTGGGCTGCATGCGCCAGGGAGGCGCGATCGGCCTGCGAGAGCTCGGTCGGCCTTGGGGAGCCGGCGCACGCGGCGAGCAGGGCCGCGGCCAGGGCGGCGAGGGCAATGAGTCGCTTCACTATCTTTCTCCGTGCTTAGGTGTACGCCGCGTCCTGAGGTAAACAAGGCTGAGCGTCGAACGTTACGGCCGGCGCTCGCGTCGAAAGCCCGGCCTCAGCCGTGACGCCTCGTCCCGGCTTTCAGGTTCCTCTCCAATGCGCGCACGAGGAGGCTGAGGCTCACCGTGAGGACGAGGTAGAAGAAGGCGACCGCGTTGTAGGTCTCGAAGAAGAGGAAGGTCGAGGCCGCGTAGACCTTGCCGAGCTGGGTGATGTCCTGCACGCCGAGGACCGAGACGAGGGCCGAGTCCTTGACGATCGCGACGAACTCGTTCGCCAGCGCGGGCAGGACGTTGCGCACCGCCTGGGGCAGGATGACGCGGAGCATGGCCTGGGAGCGCGTCATGCCCAGGGCGTAGGCGGCCTCGGCCTGGCCCTTGCCGACGCTCTCGATCCCGGCGCGGAAGATCTCGGCGATGAAGGCGCCGTAGCCGAGGGTGAGGGCTATCACCGCGCGGGTCGCGAAGTCGAAGCTCCTCGACTTGATCGCCTCGATGAGCCCCGCCTTGATGAGGGGCGAGAGGACCCAGTTGAGGGCGGCGGCGAGGGCCGGCGCGCCCACGAAGGCGATGTAGTACAGGATGACGAGCATCGGCAGGCCGCGCACGAGCTCGATGTAGAAGGTGGCGGCCTCCCGCGCGGGGCGGAGGGGCGAGGCGCGCAGCAGGCCCAGGGCCAGGCCCAGGAACAGCGAGAAGCCGTAGGCGATGAGCGACACCGTTATCGTCACGCCCATGCCGCTGGCCACGGCCCTCACGATGACCCGGTAGCCCTGCGAGGACGCGAAGGAGATGCTGGAGAATATCCCGAGGCCGACCAGGGCCACGAGCCACCAGGGCACGCGCGCGAGGGGCCCCGAGGCCCCCGCGCGCGCTCCCCCTGCGCCCGTCCCGCCGCTCGTCAGGGCTTGTACTCCCAGAACCACTTGGTGTCGAGCTTGTCGAGGAAGCCCTCCTTCTTGAGCGCCGCGAGCGCGGCGTTGAAGGGCCCGACGAGGTCCGAGCCCTTCTTGAAGATGAAGCCGAAGTACTCGGTGCCGAGCGGGCCGCCCACGATCTTGAGCTTGTTGGGGTTGGCGCCGATGTAGCCCTTGCCGGAGGCCGCGTCGGTGAGGACCATGTCGACGTCGCCGGAGAGCAGCGCCTGCACCGAGGCGCCGAAGGTCTCGAAGAGCTTGATGCGCGGGTTCTTCTCGTCCCCGTCGAGGACGCTGTAGACGGCCGTGTAGAAGTTGGTCGTGCCGGCCTGCGCGCCGATGAGGAGCTTCTTGTCCGCGGCGAAGGCCTTCTCCTCGGCGAAGCGCTTCTCGTCGGCGCGGACGAGCATGAATTGCTGCGAGGTCATGTAGGGGTCCGAGAAGTCGACCTGGGCCTTGCGCTCGTCGTTGATGGTGATCCCGTCCATGCCGACGTCGAACTGGCCGTCGCGGATGGCCTGGATCATGGTGTCCCAGCTCGAGAGCTTCCAGGACACCTTGGCGTTGAGGCGCTTGCCGATCTCGTTGACGGCGTCGTATTCCCAGCCTATGCCCTTGCCCGTCTTGGGGTCGGCGAAGTTGAGGGGCATGTATGCGTTCTCGGTGACGGCCACGATGGTCCGGCCCTTGAGGTCAGGCAACTTGGACGCCTGGGCCCAGGCCGAGGCGCTGGCCAGGACGAGGGCGGCGGCTAGGGCGATGCTCATTCCGCGTTTCATGAATAGCCTCCTTTTGATTTGCGCTTCCGCTGCGCGCCTGCGATAGTACTCCGGGGGGTAAGGGGGCATCAAGCCGCGGCTTGCGCGGCCGCGCCCGCGGTGGCATCCTGTCGGAAGGAGCGGAGGCTGGATGAAGCGTAGCGAGATAAACCGGCGGATAACGGAGGCCGAGGCCTTCTTCTCGGCCCTGTCCTTCCTCCTGCCCCCCTGGGCCTCCCGCCGGCCGGCCGATTGGGCCGGCCGCGGCGAGGAAGAGTCGGAAATCCGCGACAACATGCTCGGCTGGGACCTCACGGACTTTGGCTCGGGCGACTTCGACCGCGTCGGCCTGCTCCTCTTCACGCTGCGCAACGGCCGCGCGGGCCCCTCCCGCCCCGCGCGGAAACCCTACGCCGAGAAGGCGATGATCGTGGGCGAGGGCCAGGAGACTCCACTGCACTTCCACTGGTCGAAGATGGAGGATATCATCGTCCGGGGCGGGGGCAGGCTCGCCCTGCAGCTCTGGGCATCCACCCCGGCGGAGGGCCTCTCCGAGGATCCCGTCAGGCTCCGCGTCGACGGGGCGCTGCGTGAGCTCCCGCCCGGCGGTACCCTCGTCCTCCGGCCCGGCGAGAGCGTCTGCCTCGAGCCCGGGATCTACCATCGCTTCAGCGCCGAGCCGGGCTACGGCAAGGTCCTCGCGGGAGAGGTGAGCGCCGTGAACGACGACCGCGCCGACAATCGCTTCTACGAGCCCGCCGGGCGCTTCCCGGAGATCGAGGAGGACGAGGCGCCCTGCCGGCTCCTCGCCTGCGATTACTCGCGCTATCTTTAGGAGGATCCGCATGCGCATCGCCGGGGCGGGCTGCTGCCTCATGGACCTCATCTACGCGGGCGTGGACTTCTCCTCGGCCGCCTTCGCCGCGCTTCGCTCCAGGGCCGACGGCGACGGCGGGCTCGCCCCCGGCCGACTCGTGTTCTCCGAGGACGCCGAGCGCTTTTCCGGGCGGCCCTTCGCCCTGGCCCTCGCTACGGTCGCCGACGGCGCGCCGGCGGCCGAGAACGTGGGCGGCCCTTCGGTCGTCGCCCTCATCCACGCCGCCCAGATGCTCGAGGGGCGGGGCGCGGCCGTCTCCTACTACGGCGCCGCAGGCGACGACGAGCTCGGGCGCAGCCTGCGCGCGATGCTCGCCCGCACCTGCCTCGACTCGTCCCGCCTGGAGTCGCGCCGGGGCCGCACGCCCTCGACCTACGTGCTCTCGGACCCGCGCTGGGACGGAGGCCGCGGCGAGCGCTGCTTCGTGAACGACCTGGGCGCCGCCTTGGCCTACGGGCCCGAGGACCTGCCCGACGACTTCTTCGAGGCCGACATAGTCGCCTTGGGCGGGACCGCCCTCGTACCCGCCCTCCATGAGGGGCTCCCCGCTATCCTCGCGCGGGCGAGGGCGAGCGGGGCCCTCACGGTCGTCAATACGGTCTTCGACTTCCGGGCCGAGCGCGCCGATCCCCTCGGCCCCTGGCCCTTAGGCGGCGCGGGGGCGGGCCGCGAGGCCTATCGCGGCGCCGACCTCGTCGTCATGGACCAGGACGAGGCCCTGCGCCTCTCCGGCGAGCGCGGGCTGGAGGCCGCCCTGCGTTTCTTCGAGTCGAGCGGCGCGGGGGCCTTCGCGATCAGCCGCGGCGGCGACGAGGTCGTAGCCTGGTCGGGCGGCGGGCGCTTCGAGGCCCGGGGCCGCTTCGAGCTGCCCGTGAGCGCCCGCGCCGCGCGGGAGCGCGGGGCCGCCGCGCGCGGCGACACGACGGGCTGCGGCGATAATTTCGCCGGCGGTATCATCGCCGCGTTGGCCGAGCAGATGATGACCGCGCCCTCGCAGCCCCTCGACCTCGCCGCCGCGATCTCCTGGGGCATCGCCGCCGGGGCCTTCACGCTCGGCTTGCTCGGCGGCACCTACTACGAGTCGGGCCCCGGGGAAAAGCGCGCTCTTGTAGCCTCGTACCGGGACGATTGGCTCGCGCAGGTCGGCCGCGCGCCGGCGGTCGACGCCGGCCGATAGCCCATATCGCGCGTATCGTGCATACTTGGAGGCCATGGGACTCTTGGAAAAGGCGGCCTCGCGCGGCGGGCTGGCCGTGCCTGTCGGCTCGCCGACGGGCGAGCTCGTGGCCGAGCGCGCGGGCATCAACCTCTACTCGGAGTACAGCCTCCACGCCCAGCTCAAGCTGCGGCTCTCCGGGCCCGGCGACCGGCTCGAGGCCCTGGTCGGGGGCAAGGTGGTCGACCTCGTGCGCTCGGACGGGGAGCTCGTCGAGGTGCAGACCGGGCAGCTCGGCAAGATAGTCCCCAAGGTCCTCGCCCTCGCCAAGGCCGGCCACCGCGTGCGCGTCGTGTACCCGGTCGCCGCCGAGTGCCTCATCCGCCGCCTCGACCCGAAGACCGAGGAGCTCTTGTCCACGCGCAAGAGCCCCAAGCGCGGCGACTTCTACTCCCTCTTCGACGAGCTCGTGAAGGCCACTGGCTTAATAGCGTCGCGCAACGTGACCGTCGAGGTCCTGCTCGTAAGGACGGCGGAGACCAAGGTGCGCGACGGCTCGGGCTCCTGGCGGTCCAAGGGCGACCGCCGCGTGGACCGCGAGCTCCTCGAGGTGATCTCGTCGCGCAGCCTGCGCACGCGATCGCAGTGGCTCGCCCTCATCCCCCGGAAGCTCCCGGCGCCCTGGTCCTCCGCCTCGCTCGCCGAGGCCCTCGGCCTGGGCCAGGACACGGCGCGTAAGATCCTCTACTGCCTCGCCAAGGCCGGGCTCATCGCTGAAGGCGGCAGGGACGGCCGGCGCAAGCTCTACGGGCCGCCGCCCAAGGCCTAGGCCTTGCCGGCCTCGCGCAGGAAGCGGAGCTCGCAGACGGCGCCGCCCTTGGCGATGACCTCGCCGAGCTCCAGCCTGGCGCCGAAGGCCGCGGCTATGCCGGCGTCCCCGCGCATGGCTATGTCGCAGAGCTTGCCGATGTCCCCGTCGCTCGCGCCCTGCTTCTTCCAGGCGCTCACCAAGGGACAGTAGTGGAACTCGACAGTGAGCTCGTCCGCCGTGGACTTTCGCACCTTCATCTCGAAGATCTTCGTCCCGATCCCGCTGAAGGTCTTTTTCCGCAAGGGGATGAGGCCCGCTTCCCCCGAGGCCGAGGCCGCGAGCTCGGCGCCATGGTAGCAGCCGCAGCGGTAGATGGCTTCCGGGGCGAAGGACTCCCACTCGAGTCCCTTCTTCCTGGCCTCGTCGAGGACGAGGTAGAGCCACTCGGCCCTGTGCTCGAACATCCCCCGGACCTTCATGACGAACTTCCCGTGCAGCCTCGCCTCGTTTCGTATGCCTGTCGCCATGATGAACTCCTCTGTCCCTTGATAGTAGCATGCTTGCCTCCAGCGCGCTTCGGCGCGGCGGGCGAGCAGCAGGTCGATCGACTGATTAACTAGTGTTACGAAGATTATAGGAATAATTTAACTAATTATATATAATATAATAAATTACTATTAGTGAAATGGAAAAAATTAAAGATGCCGAACCTCGCAAATGCAGTTCCCCTTCTACAGGCCTTTTCCATATATCTTGTCTATCCGAAGCAATAATCTTCGTAACACTAACCGCTCCTTGACCCGCGCCTGGCCAGACCTCCATTATCGAGGCTTGATGCAAGACGCCTTCTCTAGGACCGAGCTCCTAATCGGGTCGGAGGCCCTCTACTTGCTCCGCGCGAGCACGGTGGCCGTCATCGGCCTTGGGGGCGTCGGCTCCTGGGCGGCCGAAGCCCTCGCTCGCGCCGGAGTCGGCGGGCTCGTCCTGGTCGACGAGGATTCGATCTCGATGAGCAATATCAACAGGCAGGTCATCGCTACCATGGGTAGCGTGGGCAGGCCCAAGGCAGAAGTCATGGCCGAGCGAATCCGGGACATCAACCCCGAGGCGAGGATCGAGGCCGTCCATGGGCGCTTCGACGCCGAATCGGCGGAGCGTCTGGTCAAGCCCGGCCTCTCCTACGTCGTCGACGCTATCGACGCCGTCTCGGCCAAGCTCGAGCTCATACTTCGGGCGAAGGCGCTCGGCATCCCTATCGTGAGCGCCTTGGGCACGGGCTCGAAGCTCGACCCGACGCGCCTCGAGGTCTCGGACATAGCCGATACCTCGGTCTGCCCGCTCGCCCGAGTCATCAGGCGAGAGCTCAAGAAGCGCGGCGTCGATCATCTCACGGTCGTGTATTCCCGCGAGGGGCCGCCCCCGGGAGAACGGCGCGAGAGCGCGCCGGGGCCATATGGCGGCGGCCGGCGCTCGGTGCCGGGCTCCATTTCCTTCGTGCCCTCGGCCGCCGGGCTCATCGCGGCCTCGGTCGTCGTCCGCGATTTGACAAGCCTTCGCCAGTCGACTATGCATTAATCATTCGCGCTTTCCGGTCGGCCCCGGCCTGAACCGGGGCATGCCGTCGCGCCGGAGGCAATGCATGGCTGCAGTCAGGATGCCGCTCGTAGCTCGGATCTCGATTTTCTTCGGCTCTCTCATGATCGCCCTGTTCGCCTGCTTCATGCTGATACTCGTGCCCCGCCTCTCCGGGGCCTTGGACGATTACGGCGCGACCATGAACGAGGCCATCGTCAAGGCTTATTCCGAGCGGCTCGGCACGGTCATCGACAAGATACAGACATTCATCACGCCGATAGCCGCGATGAGGCAGATCAAGGCGGGCGACGCAAAGGCGGGCGACGCCAAGGCTATGGAGGAATACATCGTAAGCCTCGCCGGCTCGCTGCCCGGCGAGGCCGTGAGCGTCCTCTATGCCGGTCCCTCCGGGAACACGATCTCCTCGAATAAGCTCAAGACGAACGTCAAGGATCGGGACTATTTCACGAAGACGGTCGTGGGGGGGCAGGCGACGGCCATCGGGGCGCCGGTCATCTCGAAGACCCTCGGCGTCCCTGTCGTCGTGATGGCGCAGCTCGTCGAGGGCGATAGCGGCCGCGCGATGCTCGGCGTCCAGGTGAAGCTCGAGAACCTCTCCGCGATCGCCTCGGCGATCAAGGTGGGAAAGTCCGGCTACGGCTGGATAGTCGACGGCCGCGGCCTCGTCCTGGCCCACCCGAAGGCCGAGGTCGTCATGCAGCTCAATCTCCTCGAGTCAGCGGCCAAGGGCTATAAGGGCCTCGACGCCCTGGGCAAGCGCATACTCGAGTCCGAATCGGGCGCGGGCCGATGGACGAACCCCCAAGGCGTCAAGATGACCACGTACTACTCTAGGATCCCGGGTATTTCGGGCTGGAGCCTCGGCGTCAGCGTGCCGTCCAAGGAGGCCAGCGCCGTCAAGGACGGGCTCGTCACCCTCATCGGGATACTCGCGGTCATCGCCGTGCTGGGCGCCATCGCGTTGTCCATCGTCATAGCCGGAGCCATCGCCCGGCCCCTCCAGCTCGCCGCGCATGAATTCCGCTCCCTCGCCGAGGGCGACGCCGACCTGACCGTCGCGCTGCGGTCGGATCGGAACGACGAGATCGGCGACATGATCCGCGACTTCAACGCCTTCGTCGCGAAGCTCCGCGAGATCGTCGGCCATATGAAGGCGGCGCAGGTGGAGTTCGCGGCGATCGGACGCGAACTGGGGCAGAGCTCGGCGAGGACGAGCGAGGCGGCCGCGCTGATCGCCGAGCGGACGGACTCGTCGCGCGCGAGGATCGAGACCCAAGCCGCCAGCGTGACGGAATCGTCCTCGGCGGTCGAGGAGATAGCCAAGAACATCGAGAACCTCGATCGCCTCATCGCGACCCAGGCCGTGGGCATCGCCCAGGCCTCGGCCTCGATCGAGCAGATGGTCCAGAACATCGCCGCTATCTCGGCCTCGAGCGGCAAGATGGCCGAGGAGTTCGTCGCGCTCACGTCCGAGGCGCGCGAGGGACGCGAGAGCATGAACGCCTCGGTCGAGTTCATCAACCACATCGGCCAGCGCTCCGAGGCCCTCGTCGAGGCCAATTCCGCCATCTCGTCCATAGCCTCGCAGACCAACCTCCTGGCGATGAACGCCGCGATCGAGGCCGCGCACGCCGGCGAGGCGGGGCGGGGCTTCTCGGTGGTGGCCGACGAGATCCGCAAGCTGTCCGAGACGGCCGCGGCCCAGACGAAGACGATCTCGCGGGAGATCGCCCTCGTGAGGCGGGCGATCGAGGAGATCGCCGAATCCATCCGGATCACGCAGTCCTCGTTCGAGCGCGTCACCGGCCGGATCTCCGGCACTGAGCGGCTGGTCGAGGAGGTGAGACAGGCCATCGTCGAGCAGAAGGAAGGCTCCACGCAGATCCTCGAGGCCTTGCGGAGCATGAACGAGATCACCCAGCAGGTGAGGGACGGCTCGGCCGAGATGAACTCGGGCAACGCGATGATCCTCGACGAGATGAGCCGTCTCCGGGACTCGGCCGGGGAGCTCGCCGAGGGTACCGTGGAGCTGGCGGAGGGCGGGATCATGGTCCGCGAGAGCGCGGATGGCGTCTCCGGCGTGGCCGAGCGCACGAGGTCGACGATCGAGGCCATGGAGGCTGCCATCGGCCGCTTCAAGGTCTAGCCAGGGATCTCGAACACGCCCTCCAGGACGTGGCGCGGAGCGTAGGAATACTGGCCTATCTCGGCGGCGGAGGTGACGCCGGAGAGGACCAGGATCGTCTCGATCTCGGCCTCGACTCCGGCGATGATGTCAGTGTCCATGCGGTCGCCGATGATGGCCGTCTCCTCGCGGGTGGCGCCGAGGCGCTTGAGCGCATGCCGCATCATGAGGGGGTTGGGCTTCCCGACGAAAAAGGCTTTCTTGCCCGTGCTGAGCTCGACGGGAGCGACGAGGGCCCCGCAGGCCGGCACGATGCCCGACTCGGTGGGGCCCGAGAGGTCGGGGTTCGTTCCCACCAGCCTCGCGCCTCCCATGACCAGGTGCACTGCCCTCTCGATGGACTCGAGGCCGTAGCCGCGGCCCTCGCCGATGACCACGTAATCGGGGCTCACGTTGTTCATCGTATATCCCGCGTCGTATAGCGCGTTCGTCAAGCCGGGCTCGCCGATCACGAAGGCGGAGCCTCCCGCCTTCTGGCTGGCCAGGAAGGTTGCCGTGGCCAAGGCGCTCGTGTAAAAGTGCTCGGGCGGGACGTCTATCCCCAGCCTTTTCAGCTTCTGCGAAAGCTCGGCCGGGGAGCGCTCGCTCGAGTTCGTGAGGAAGAGGAAACGCTTGTCCTTCCTGCGCATCCACTCGACAAGCTCGGCCGCGCCGGGAAGGAGGCGGTTGCCGTGGTAGATGACCCCGTCCATGTCGATGATGAAGGCCGCGATCGAGTCGTCGAGCCTTTGGCGGAGAGCTGGTGTCATGGAGGCATTATAGATGAGGATTGAGTATTGAGGAACGACCGGGGCGATCGGCCTCGATGTTGCTCAGATTCCTTCGAAGTATCTTGATATTCTTCGCTTATGTTGCTAAAGTTAAAGTGATTCGAAAGCATATCGAAAGGATTTCGGAATTGTTAGAAGAGCTAATCGACCGTGAGCAGACCATACTCAAGCTTCTCTCCGAGCGTGGATCCTTGTCGGTTTCCCTTCTCAGTCGAGAGCTCGGAGTCTCGGAAGTCACGGTACGATCAGATTTTAAGCAACTTGAGGAGAAGGGATACTTGATCCGATCCAGGGGTGGCGCCTACCCAGCCCTCCACCAAAGCATCGTCGAACGGCAGCAGCAAAATATAGAAGCGAAGAATCGCATCGCCCGCGCCGCGGCAGAACTCGTCCATGACGGGGATCGGATCATGATCGAGGCGGGTACCACGACCGCCCTCGTCGCGCGCTACCTCATCGGCAAGCGCGAGGTGCAGGTCGTCACAAACTCGACCCTCGTCTTCTCCTACGCCAGGATCAATCCCGCCCTCCAGATTACCCTCACGGGGGGCGAGTTCCGCCGCGAGACCGAGTCGATGGTGGGGCCCGTGGCCTTGCGCACCATCGCCGGCCTCAACGTGCGCCTGGCCTTCGTCGGCACCGACGGCTTCACCCTCGAGAAGGGCATGACCACCCAGCTCGTCGAGGGCGCGGAGATCGTCAAGGCCATGAGCGCCTGCGCCGAGAAGACTCTCCTGCTCGCCGATTCCACGAAATACGGCAAGACCGGCTTCGTCAATGTCCTTCCGCTGTCAAGGGTCGACAAGGTCATCACCGATTCGGGCCTCGAGGCCCGCGCCCTGCGGGAGCTCGAGGAAGCTTCGATAAAGTGCACGCAAGTCTAGGGATTAACGGAGGTCCTTCGTGGCTCATGCTCTGATCATGCCCCGTCAGGGGAACACGGTCGAGTCCTGCATCATCACCCGTTGGAGGGTCGCCGAGGGGGCGACCGTCGCGGCCGACCAGACGGTATGCGAAGTCGAGACGGACAAGGCCAGCTTCGATGTCCCGGCCGGCGCCGCGGGCCTCGTGTTGAAGATCCTCCGGCCCGAGGGCGACGATGTCCCGGTCCTCGAGACGATAGCGGTCATAGGCCAGGCCGGCGAGGATTGGGCGCTCGCGGCCGGCCCGGCAAGCGCGGCCAATCATATCGCGGCTAACGCGCCCGCCCAGCCTGCCGCGGCCTTTGCGCCCGACGCTCCCGCCGCTGATGCGGCCGGAACGTCCTTTGCCTCTCCCCGAGCGCGGAAGCTCGCGGCGGCCGAGGGCCTCGACGCCTGCGCCCTCGCCGGCACGGGGCCCGGCGGCCGCGTGATCGAGCGCGACGTTTCGTCGGCCCTGTCCGCGCGGCCGCCGCTCACGGCCGCCGCGCGGGCCGCCGTCTCGGCCGGAGCCGCCGTTCCGGCGGGGGGCTGCGCCCTGGGCGGCCGGGCGGGCCTCGCCGACCTCGGCAAGCCGATCGCCGCCGCCGCGCGCCCCGCGTCCGATTACTCCGACGGGTATACGGACACGCCGCAGAAGGGAGTCCGCAAGCTCATATCGGAGCGCATGCGCGGCTCGCTCGCCGGCACCGCCCAGCTCAGCTTCAACGGCACGGCCAACGCCAGGCAGATCCAGGCGCTGCGCGCCCGTTTCAAGGCATGCGACCCCGCGCTCGGGCTCGCCGAGGTCACGATAGGCGATCTCGTGCTCTTCGCCGTGTCGCGGGTCCTGCCGCGCTTCCCGAGCGCCAACGCGACCCTCGAGAACGGGGTCTTGCGCTCCTACGAGCGCGTGCACCTCGCCCTCGCGGTCGACACGCCGCGCGGTCTCATGGTGCCGGTGATCCGCAACGCCGACCTGCGGAGCCTGCGCGAGATCTCCGCGGAGGCGAAGCGCCTCGCCGCGGCTTGCCAGGCGGGCAGCATCAATCCCGACGAGCTATCTGGCGGGACCTTCACGGTCTCGAACCTGGGCGCCTTCGGCGTCGAGTCCTTCACCCCGGTGCTCAACGCCCCCCAGACGGCCATACTCGGCGTGAACGCGATACTGCCGAGGGCGGCCGCCGGCCCGAACGGCGCTGTGGTCCTGGAGCAGCGGATGGGCCTCTCCCTCACGGTGGACCACCAGGCCATCGACGGCGCCCCGGCCGCCCGCATCCTCAAGGCCTTCGCCGACGCGATAGCCGACATCGATCTCCTTCTCATGGCGTGAGGCGAGCATGGCACAATACGACGTCATCATCATCGGCGGGGGGCCCGGCGGCTACGTGGCCGCGGAGCGCCTCGGCGCCTACGGCCAGGGCGGAGCGAGGAAAAGGGTCCTCCTGATCGAGAAGGCCGCGCTCGGCGGCACCTGCCTCAACGTGGGCTGCATCCCCACGAAGACCCTGGTCAATTCCGCCAAGCACTACGTCCACGCGCTGGAGGCCGCGAAGTTCGGCGTGAAGGCCGAGAACGTGAGCTTCGACTGGAAGGCCATGCAGGCCTGGAAGCGCGAGGTCGTGGAGAAGCTCCGCGGCGGCATCGCGATGACCGAAAGGAAGCTCGGCGTCGAGGTGGCGCAGGGCGAGGCGAGGCTCCTGGGCCCCGGCAAGGTGGAGCTGCGCGACGCCCAGGGTTCCGTGACGGTCCACGAGTCCTCGGCGGTCATCGTCGCGACGGGCTCGATCCCCGCCATGCCGCCCATCCCGGGCTCCAAGGGCAACCCCAAGGTCGTGGACTCGACGGGGCTGCTGGACTTGGCCGAGCTGCCGAAGCGGCTCTGCGTGATCGGCGGCGGGGTCATCGGCGTCGAGTTCGCCGGCCTCTTCGCGGCCTTGGGGCTCGAGGTCGAGGTCGTCGAGATGATGGACGAGATCGTGCCCTTCATGGACAGGGAGATGGCGCCGATCCTGCGCAAGGCGATGAAGGGCGTCTCCTTTCGCCTCGGCTGCAAGGTCGAGGGAATCGAGGACGCGCCCGCGGGAGCCGCGGTCCGCTACAAGACGAAGGAAGGCGCCGACGCCAGGGCGGAAGCCGACCTCATCCTCATGGCCGTGGGCCGCAGGCCCGTCCTGGACGGCTGGGGCGCCAAGGAGGCGGGCCTCGACTTCTCGCCCAAGGGCGTGGTTGTCGACGAGCGCATGCGCACGAACCTCCCGGGCGTCTGGGCAGTGGGCGACGTGACGGGCCGGAGCCTCCTCGCGCACTCGGCCTACCGCATGGCCGACGTCGCCGCCGACGACATCCTCGCCGGCGGCGGCGCGTCGAGGAGCCCCAACGTGATGCGCTACAGCGCCGTGCCCTGGGCCGTCTACGGGATCACCGAGGCGGCGGGCGTCGGCATGACCGAGCAGGAGGCCCAGGCCAAGGGCCTGGCGATCAAGAAGGCGAGCCTCAGCCTCAAGGTCTCGGGCCGCTTCTGCGCCGAGAACGGCTTCGCCGCCCCCGGCTCCGTCAAGGTGATCGCCGACAAGGCGAGCGATATAATACTCGGCGTCCACGTCGTGGGCGCCTACGCTTCCGAGATGATCTGGGGCGGGGCCGCGCTCATCGAGCAGGAGCTCCGCGTCCGGGACGCCAAGGAAGTCATTTTCCCGCACCCGACCGTTTGCGAAGCCATTCGCGACGCGTTATTCGAATTAGAGGAGTGATGTCATGCCCAAGTCGATGGTCGTAGACCCTTCCAGCGCGCGCAAGCCGGGTAAGCTCGAGATAGCGGGCATACCCATCAATCAATACAAGGCCGACTACAAGGCCGAGCTGTCGCGCTTCGGCGCCGACGGGCTCGTGGCGATATGGGCCGACATGGTCCGAGTGCGCGAGTTCGAGACCATGCTGAACGAGATCAAGACCAAGGGCACCTGGAACGGCATCGAGTACAACCATCGCGGCCCCGCCCACCTTTCCGCCGGCCAGGAGGCCGCCTCGGTCGGCCAGTGCGCCAGCCTCGAGCCGGACGACTTCGTCTTCGGCTCGCACCGCAGCCACGGCGAGATCCTGGCCAAGTGCTTCTCCGCCTCGCGCAAGCTGCCGGCCGACTCGGTGCAGAGGACCATGGAGGCTTTCTGGGGCGGCGAGACCCTCAGGATAGCCGAGAAGGTTCCGCACGAGAACGACGCGGAGCTCGTCGCCTCCTTCATCCTCTACGGCACCTTGGCTGAAATATTCGCGCGCAAGTCCGGCTTCACCCGCGGCCTCGGCGGCTCGATGCACGCCTTCTTCACGCCCTTCGGCTCGATGCCGAACAACGCGATCGTGGGCGGCTCGGCCGATATCGCGACGGGCGCGGCCCTCTACAAGCGGATCAACCGCAAGGGCGGCATCGTGGTCTCCAACATCGGAGACGCCTCGATGGGCTGCGGCCCCGTCTGGGAGGCGATGTGCCTCGCCTCGATGGACCAGTACCGCACGCTCTGGGACGAGGACCTGGGCGGCGCCCCGCCCATCCTCTTCAACTTCTTCAACAACTTCTATGGCATGGGCGGCCAGACATCGGGCGAGACGATGGGCTACCAGATACTCGCCCGCGTCGGCGCCGGCGTGAATCCCGAGAATATGCACTCGGAGCGCGTCGACGGCTACAATCCCCTCGCCGTGGCGGACGCCGTGGCGCGCAAGAAGAAGCTCCTCCTCGAGGGCCGCGGCCCGGTGCTCATGGACACCATCACCTACCGCTATTCGGGGCACTCGCCCTCCGACGCCTCGAGCTACCGCACGAAGGAGGAGGTCGAGGCCTGGCAGAAGGCGGACGCTATCGAGTCCTACGGCGACTACCTCGTCGCTAACAAAGCGGTCGACAAGGCCAAGCTGGCGGCGATCCGCGCCGAGACCGTCGAGCGCCTGACTGCGGTGCTCAGGCTCGCCGCCGACGACGCGGTGAGCGAGCGCGTGGGCGGCCAGTTTATCGAGAGCGTCATGTTCTCGAACGGCAAGGCCGAGAGGCTCGACGAGCGCAAGCCTGAGATTGCCGACCTCGCGGAAAACCCGCGCGTGAAGGCCCTGGCCGGCAAGTCCCGCTACGCCTTCGACGCCGAGGGCAAGGCGGTACCGAAGAACAAGCTCTTCCAGTACCGCGACGCCCTCTTCGAGGCCATGCTGCACCGCTTCTCCATCGACCCGACCATGGCGGCCTGGGGAGAGGAGAACCGCGACTGGGGCGGTGCCTTCGCCGTGTACCGCGGCCTCACCGAGGCGCTGCCCTATCACCGGCTCTTCAACAGCCCGATCTCCGAGGGCGCCATCGTGGGCTCCGGCGTGGGCTACGCCCTTTCCGGCGGCCGCGCCGTGGTCGAGCTCATGTACTGCGACTTCATGGGCCGCGCCGGCGACGAGATCTTCAACCAGGCCTCCAAGTGGCAGGCCATGTCCGCGGGTCTCCTGAAGATGCCGCTCGTCGTACGCGTGTCGGTGGGCAACAAGTACGGCGCCCAGC